>NZ_JARRIB010000003.1:0-300000 GCF_041647995.1 Pyrococcus kukulkanii | reverse complement strand
TGATATTTGAGATAACGGTGATCAGAGATGAAGCAGAAAAAAGCTTGGAGGGTAGTCAAGGAAGTAATAAAAGAAGCCGATATCATACTGGAAGTTGTTGATGCTAGGGATCCAATAGGAACAAGAAACAGGAAATTAGAAAAGATGATTATTGAAAGTGGTAAGAAATTGCTAATTGTAATGAACAAAGCTGACTTAGTTCCTAAAGAATGGGCGGAAGAATACAAGAAAAAAAGTAAAATCCCAGTAATTTTTATATCGGCAAGAAACAGGAAAGGGACTGGAATTCTTAGGAAAGAGTTGAAGAAAATAGCAAAAGGGATAAACAAAGAGAAAGTAAAAGTTGCTCTGATAGGTTATCCAAATGTTGGTAAGAGCACAATCATCAACGTGCTTAAGGGCAAACATGCAGTTGGAACGGCCCCTATCCCAGGATATACAAAAGGCAAACAACTAATTAGACTAACAAAAAGACTATGGCTATTGGACACACCAGGAGTTGTTCCAATAGATGACTTCGATGAACTCGTGATAAAGGGAGGATTTCCAGCAGATAAAATTAGAGATCCTGTTTCACCGGCATTAAAGCTCATAAGGAGGATTCTAGAGACAAGAAAGGAAGCATTGACTGAAAAATTCGGAATAAGGGAGTTTAAAAATGAAGAAGACATTTTAAGGAAAATTGGAGAAAGGAGAGGATTGTTCAGAGAAGGAGGTGAAGTTGACATAGAAGAAACAGCTAGATGGTTCCTTAGAGAATGGCAAACAGGGAGATTCACACTCTTTAGCTTAGAGCCTGAAAAGAAAGAAGAGTACATACAGAGCTTTGATGAGATACTTGAGAAGATACAGAAAGAGGGATTAACCGAACCAAGAATTATTTTATGGAAATTTAAAGAAGAACTCTGGGAATACCTGGGAAAGGAAAAAAGATTTGGAATGATTAAAGTAGGAGATTTCATAGTCGCAATAGCGACAGGCTTTAAAAAGTGTCCAAATGCCGTAAAGTTTGTAGAGAAGATTACGGAGAAAAATGTTCTCACAAGTGAGTGTTTTGGAAAGAAATGGAAAGGAGTAGTAGCTGTACTGGAGGCTTAAAATCATGGAGATAATAGCAACTACAGCTCAAGGCATCGAAGACATAACTAAAAGAGAAGTGGAAAAGATACTCTCGAAATTCAATGTTACCCATAAAGTAAAAGAAAGACCTTTGGGAATAACAGGGAGAATATTCATAAGAGCAGAAGAAAAATGGTACGTAGACGAGAAGGGACGGAAAAGACAACTAAGCATACCAGAAATTCTGATTGAAAATTCTCGAACAATACATAGAGTTATGGTTTTACTGTACATGGGGCATGCTAAATCCTTGGAAGATATAGAAGAGGCCACAAGCCAGGTAGAGGTTGAAGAGTACTTGAAAAGGAAAGAAAGCTTTGCAGTTAGAGCGGAACGTCTTGGGGAACATGAATTTACAAGCATTGATATAGCAAAAGTCGTTGGAAAAATCATTCAAAATAAAACTGATGCAATTGTGAACTTAGATTATCCTTCCGTAATATTCAGGGCTGAACTTATTGGAAGAACTTTTATCTTGGGGATAGATGTTACGGGGGATCATTCTCTCCACAGAAGACCATGGCGTGTCTATGATCACCCAGCTCACCTAAAGGCAAGCATTGCAAACGCATTAATTGAGTTAGCAGAACCTGAAGGCACATTTATAGATCCATTCTGTGGCTCTGGAACGATACCTATAGAGCTAGCACTGAGGGGATATGAAGATAGGATAATATGCCTTGAGAAATTTAAAAAGCATCTAATTGGAGCAAAAATGAACGCCCTTTCAGCAGGCGTTTACAACAAAATTGAATTTATCTTGGGTGATGCAACCAAGCTCAGCTCGTACGTTGATAGTATTAATACCGTCGTAAGCAATCTCCCGTATGGCCTGAAGATAGGTAGGAAAAGCATGATCCCAGAGCTCTATATGAAGTTCTTCTCTGAGCTGGCAAAGGTTCTTGATGGGAGAGGGGTCTTCATAACAACTGAAAAGAGGGAAATTGAAAGGGCTATAGAGGAGAACGGTTTCAGAGTTGTTCACCATAGGATCATAGGACACGGAGGGTTAAATGTTCACTGCTACGTAGTCAAGTAGCTTCAGCTTCCTCACTCCCTATTGGCAGTAGTCTGGTTGTTATATAAATCACTATTGGAAGGATTATGAATGCCATTAAATCTCCAGTATCTCCTGCAATTCCAAGCACACTGACGAAGTCCCCCATTCCCAAGAGGTACACTACCAGAGGAGGAACAACGGTAAGGGTGAAGGCAACATTCCTAGGAAGCTTAAGGAATTCTTGGAGGTTGCTTAACTGGGCAAGGGCTATACCTATGTAGCTTGTTGTGATAGCAAAGAGGGGGATGAGATTGCCCACTATATTCCCAAAGCTACCGTACAGTGAGGCTAGTGCCTGAGTGGCTATTTGAGGAGTTTCCTTTCCAAACACTATTAGGAAGGATGTCATAAACAGTGCATACACAGCTGTTGGTATTAGGAATGCTAACAAGACAATCTTCTTCATTTCTCTATAGTTGCCCAAGGATTTGTAGACATCGGGAATTATACTGTGGCACCCTAGGGCAAATATCGAAACTCCTATGATTTTCCAAAGGCCCTCACGGTTGAAGTACATCGCCTTATGAATATCACCCTTCGGTAGCAGTAGGATTGCCACAAGAAGAAAGAGCACCAACATAGCCAAGCTCATTGCGAGTTCACTCTTCCCGCTCATTTCTATCCCAACGTACACTATCAAGCTCGCAAAGAGCCAGAACAGCACTGCACCGAGCTTCTCATTAATCCCAAAGAGTCCATTTAGAACTCCACCCATCCCTGAGATGTAGGCGAGTAGAGCTCCAAAGCTCATTATAGTAATGCTGATAAGCATTATCCACCCACCGGGCTTACCTAGCACTCTCTGAGCTATTGTGCTCATTTGGGCCCCATTCATCTTCGCGGAGAGGTCAAGGACTATATAAGCCGTGAACAGCATGAGAAGCATTACTCCAATTAAAACTGCTAAAGCAGGAACTAACCCAACTTCGCTCGCTGCATAGGGTAAACCTAAAACTCCCGCCCCAATTTGCGTTCCTACTAATATAGCAAGAGCTTCGCTCTTCTTCATGGTCACCACCAAATATTGATAGTTTTTCGGAGATAATATAGATTGCTATATGTAAAATATAAACTTCACTGATTGCAAGAAAACGATCAAATGCATACTTGAGCACAATTATACAAAAAAGTGTAGAAGTGAGTTCACGTGAAAAATAATTTTACCGAAAATTTTTAACAAAGTATGGAGCCCTCAGCTACCACATCCTCCTTATTCCTTCTATCCAAGTTTCTATTTTATTCCTATACCCTTGCAGTTAGTGGCCCAACACCAGAGAGTGCCAGTTGCAATTATATCACCAGCCAAAGTCATAACTGAGGTCATGTACTCCACCTATTGGCTTTTTAGAACTCCCTCCTCACTCCATCTCTTTTGCGTGCTTGACGTAATTTTTTGTAAGGCGATTACATTTTCTTTTGAAAGTCTCACCCTTTAGAGCGGGGAGGAGGTTAGATGAAATAATAGTCTGGTCTCCTGTCCTTGAATATATCGTTAAGCTCGTTGAGCCTTTTGTTCCTCGCAATGCTTAGGTCTATATCGACAACCCCAACCTCTTCCTCAGTTTCAGAAGCCATGGCAAGGATTTCCGCTCTGGGAGAGGCTATTAGGCTCTTGCCAATGAACTTAAGACCCCTCTCTTCGCCAACCCTGTCGGCAGTTATTGTGTACACTCTATTTTCTAGTGCCCTAATGGGCATGGCCCTTGGGGCATAGGGCATTACCAGGTTAGCGGGATGTGCTATGACATCTGCCCCTTTCAGCGCAAGTGTTCGAGCAGATTCGGGAAAGAACCAGTCGAAACATATCATGACTCCTACCTTTAAGAAGCCGAGATCAAACACTCGAAATCCGAGATTCCCGGGCTCGAAAAAGTACTTTTCCCGATAAAACAAGTGAACTTTCCTATATTTTCCAAGATATCCTCTTGGACCAACCACGACTGCAGAATTGTATAGATTCCTTCCATCTTTCTCTGCAGTACCAGCTATAATATATATCTCCAGATCCCAGGCAACATCCATGAGAAAACTTGTAGTTTCTCCCTCAGGAATTGGCTGGGCAACTTCAAAAACCTCCTCTCTAGTCTCAAAGTTGTATCCAGTGTCAAACAATTCAGGCAATACGACTAATTGGGCTCCTAATTTCTTTGCCTCTCTTATTAGTTTCTCGGCCTTGGAGTAGTTCTTATCGAGGGATAAAAGCTCAGGATTCATTTGGACAAACCCAACCTTAACCATGTTCTCACCGAAAGAGCTTACAACAAATGTTCTAATTAAGGTTTGTGGATTTGTGCTTTCGGATATTGTGGATCTTTCGACAAGATGACATCGTTAAATTAAACCATTCCGTAAAATAATGGCATTATATATCGCATTCTATTATCTCAGGCATTTAAGCCATTATTTCGTCAAAAAACGTTAAATAATTTCGCTTTACATTTGCATTAATAAAACTTAAAAATTAAGCCTCCTGGGCTAGAAATGAGAGAATAAGGGGGTGACGTTCATGAAGAGGAGACCAAGGAAATGGAAAAAGAAGGGTAGGATGAGGTGGAAGTGGATCAAGAAGAGAATTAGAAGATTAAAGAGGCAGAGAAAGAAAGAGAGAGGGCTAATCTAACATGGAGCTTTTCTTATATTCTTTTGAATTTGAAAGCCCTCAAGGCAAAACCCTTATTTTTGCGGATCCTCACCTCGGATTTGAGCCATTTAGGGGGATAAACGTCAGGAGTAGGTTTGAGAGGAAACTTGCGAAATTCATAATTTCTGAGGATCCTGATCTCGTTATTATCCTTGGGGATGTCAAAGAAGATCTGAGCCTTAGAGAGTACACGCGGAGAGTACTGCTAGAGTTTTTCAGCATGCTGAAAGATTACAGGATCATAATAACGAAAGGAAACCACGACGGTAGGATTGAGGAGGTAACGGAAAAGTTCGATAATGTATCTGTCGTTGAGTACTACTTGCTAAATGAGACACTTTTTATGCATGGTCATAGATCCCTACCGGATGTGAAGTTCAAGAGGGCCTTCCTGGGACATATCCATCCAACTGCAATTATTTCTCTGAGAGGAGTTAAGAGAAGAGTAAAGTGCTTTGTTAAAGCTGGGAATTTTATAATCCTACCTACGATAAACCCATTCTTCGAGGGAATGGATATAAGGGAAGGAATAAGACTGATTCCGTTCCTTAGGGATGTAAAGGTTGTAGACTTGTTGATTCCTCCATCTATCCACATAAACGGATATTCTATATAGAGTATTTGTTAGTCTATATTTTATTTCGACAAGGAATTTATATCAGCCTCAATACCCACCAACTGGTGGATCCGATGGTCGCGGATCCTTGGGTGTTTTTCACGATAATTCTAGGACTGGCTATGGCGTGGGCGATCGGGGCAAATGATGCCGCAAATTCAATGAGTACCGCTGTTGGAGCAGGTGCAATAACACCAAAGCAGGCAGTTTTAATTGCGGGAGTGTTAGAATTCACTGGAGCCTATTTTTTCGGCAAGAGCGTTACGGAAACTATAAGGAAAGGAATAATTGATCCTTCAAAGATCAATGACCCAAACGTTCTGATTTATGGGTCAATAGCAGCGCTCTTAGGAGCAACAATATGGCTTATAATTGCAACAAAGTACGGCCTTCCCGTATCAACAACGCATTCAATTATCGGGGGAATAGTGGGTTACGGAATCGTATACGGGGGAACGTCAATAGTCAACTGGGGCAAAGTGGCCAAGGTTGTCATGAGTTGGGTCCTTTCCCCAATAGTAGGGGCAATCTTTGCTTTTATTGTATTCAAAGCGCTCAGCAAAACGGTTCTTCAGAGTAAGGATCCAATAAAAAGTGCAAAGAGATGGTCTCCGTTCTGGATAGGGTTGGCCTTTGTTGTCATAGGAACGATGTTCTATCTTAAGGTTCTGCATGGAGAATCACTTTTTATTGGATTTGTTAAGTTTGGAATTCCTGCGGGAATTGTAACATTCATCATGGTGTCCCTAATCTTAAGAGCTAGATTTCCAAACGTCGATCCGTATCTCGGAGCTGAGATCATATTTAGGAAAGTTCAGGTAATAACATCAGCTTATGTTGCACTAGCCCATGGGGCAAATGATGTCGCTAATGCCATAGGACCTGTTGCTGCTGTGTACACTATAGCGACAATGGGAATGGCAGGAGCGAAAGTTCCGGTTCCCAAGTGGATACTAGCCCTAGGTGGTCTCGGAATAGCAATTGGCGTAGCAACTTACGGTTACAGAGTGATGGAGACCGTTGGAAAGAAAATTACAGAGCTCACAAATACAAGAGGATTCACGATAGATTTCTCTGCAGCTACCGTTGTCCTAATAGCAAGCTGGCTTGGAATGCCGATCTCAACGACCCATACCGTAGTTGGGGCTGTCATTGGGGTTGGACTTGCTAGGGGAATAAAGGCAATAAACAAGGATATAGTGAAAGATATAGTGATCTCGTGGTTCGTTACCGTTCCCACTGCGGGGGTAATTTCAGCGATAATTTTCAAAGCCCTGATGGTGATCGTGGGGTGATATAATGCAAGTATGGACTAGATTATTTGCAAAGAGCCCATTTAAGCCCCTGATAAAGCACGCAGAAGTTGTAGTGGAGGCCGTGGAGACACTAGAAAAAGCTCTTGATCTGTGGGCCCAGGGAAACTATGAAGAGATGAGAAAGTATGCGATTGAAGTAGATAGGCTTGAAGACGTCGCTGACAGGATAAAAATGGAGCTCAGGAATAGTATCACGTCAAAATTGCTAATGCCCGTTCAGAGAACCGATATTCTTGAATATCTTCACATGCAGGATAAGGTTGCCGATGCTGCGGAGGATACTGCCAAGTGGTTACTAGTGAAGAAAGAGATAAATGTGCCTCAGGAAATAAAGGAACTTATCTTGAAGATGGGTAGGGAAAGCATTAAAGCTGCAAAGCTAGTTTACGAAGCAATTAGGCAGATGGACACGGTTGTTGAAAGCGGATTTTCCGATGTGGAAATAGAAAAGGAATATGAGATAATAAAACAGATAGAAGAAGTTGAAAACAAAATTGATGGTCTCGATACTAGGCTCATGGAACTCGTGTTGAATAACAACTTAAACTGGATAGATGGTCTTTACATCCTCAATATAGCAAGAACTCTCAGCAACATCTCAGATAAAGCAAAAGACGCCGCAGAAAGAATAAGAATAATGATGAACAAGTGATCAGATGGCAATCATGGTAGAAGTCATCTGTATCTCTGGCATCTTTCTTATCTTTTCAGTTATGAACTGATCAAGATCTTTGAGGGTGTCGGTTTCAACCTTGACAATTAGATCATATTCACCGTACACTACGTAAGCCTCCTTAACCTCCGGCATTGCTAGAAGCTTTTCCATAACTTCCCTTTCCTTACCGGCCGCGGTCACCATCAGGATAAAAGCCGTCACCATTTTCCATCACCAAATTGAATTATTTTCTGTCAGGTATTTAAAGGTTGTTCTTGCCCCTACCGACACTCTAATAAGATAATAACTCAAGGTTTTAGACGGTGGGTGTAATGGTTTTGAAGGTTTACAATACCCTAACCAGACAGAAGGAGGAGTTTAAGCCTCTCAGAGAAGGGGAGATACGGATGTACGTTTGCGGTCCGACTGTTTATGATTACCCCCATTTGGGTCACGCAAGGACGTACATAGCATTTGACGTAATAAGAAGGTACCTAGAGCACAAGGGATTCACTGTTCTGATGGTCATGAACTTCACGGATATAGATGACAAGATAATCAGGAGGGCCAATGAAACAGGAGAGAACCCAAAGGAACTTGCCGAAAAGTTCATAAGGATATTTTTAGAGGATATGCAGGCCCTAAAGGTTAAGCCGGCTGATATTTATCCCAGGGTCACGGAGCATATTGAGGATATAATAAAGTTTATCGAAAAGCTCAAGGAGAAAGGCTACGCTTACGAGGGAAGCGACGGCATCTATTTTGAAGTCCAGAAGTTCAAGGAGTACGGGAAGCTGAGCGGAGTTAAAGTAGAGGAGCTGAGGAAAGGAGCCAGAGTCGAGCCCGGTGAAGGTAAAAAGAACCCCGAAGACTTTGCACTATGGAAGAAGGCCAAGCCGGGAGAACCCAAATGGGAAAGCCCCTGGGGCGAAGGAAGGCCGGGATGGCATATCGAATGTTCAGTAATGAGCAGCAAGTACCTAGGTGAAAGGTTTGACATTCATGGGGGAGGAAACGACTTAATTTTCCCACACCATGAGAACGAGATAGCTCAGAGCGAGGCCTGCTTTGGCCATGAATGGGTTCACTACTGGCTCCACACGGGCTTCGTAATGGTTAAAGGAGAGAAAATGAGTAAAAGTTTGGGCAATTTCGTCACGGTGAGGGAGTTATTGCAGAGGTATAGCCCAGAGGTTATAAGGTTCTTCGTTCTCCAAAAGCACTACCGCTCTCCCCTCGACTACACCGAGGAAGGATTAAAACATGCGAAGAACAACTTGGAGAGACTTTATAATGCCCTCGAAAACATCAGGGTGGCAATGGAGAGAGCTGAGATAAGCTACACCTGGGGAGAAGAAGAATTTGAGGCTTACGAGGCAATTATGGAAGGAAGGAGAAAGTTCTACGAGGCCATGGATGATGACTTTAATACAGCGGAAGCACTGAAGGCCGTATTTGAAGTAGCTAACGCGGTTAACAAGTATCTAACCGAAGTTGAAAGGCCCAAGGAATCAATATTAAGAAAAGCTTGGGAATTCTTTAGGATCGTCAGCGAAGTTTTCGGGATATTCGAGGACTACTTTAAGGAAGAGAAGAAAGGGGAGGAGGAAGAGCTTATCAGGCTACTAGTGGAGGTTAGGGCCCAGCTCAGGAAGGAGAAGAGATATGATCTCGCGGACAAAATAAGGGAAGAGCTCAGGAAGCTTGGAATACAGCTTGAAGACAAGGGCGGAGAAACTATCTGGAAGAGAATAAAGGTTTAATCTTCAGGCCCATGGATGTACTGAAAGTTCAGAGTCATCAAGATGTCAATTAAACCGTTCTCTATGTTCTCTTTAATTTTCGGTATTATCCTCTTTAACTCCTCATTGTCGAGTGGCCTCTTATTTCTAAGCCACTTTATTTTCCCATCGTTTTTATCCAGAACGACGACTTCATCTCCCTCAAAGTATAGGGGAAGGTAGTTCATTCTAAATCCGTAAAATTTCTCAGTGAATTCCATCCTAGCTCTTAACAGCTCAAGGTATTGCTTGACATCATCCATAATACCACGGTTTTTACGTTTGTAAAAAGGGTTTTTAAAGTTAAAGGACGTTTAGGTATTTATGAACCTGAAAGCTAAGACCAACGTTCTTCTTTCCAAGGATCTCCGCCGCAACCCTGTAAATATCCATAAGCTTAATCATGGAGATGTCGATGGGTTCCTTAGGTTGTATGGCTAGAGGAGCAAGACCCTTCAGCAGTTCAGCGTACCAGCGAACGTTTTCTAGTTTTGTCTCATTCGTCACAACGAGCTTAGCGTAAACTTCAGCCCCTGCATCCTTAAGTATCCTTATGCTTTCAACTTCTCTGAGCACCAATCCCCTCCAATCTTTCGCTGCCTTCGCGCTCTCGTCCTTTATATCAACGCTTGCATAGTCCGTAATATCTGCGACCTCTCTTATTGCCTCTGGAAGACCCCCATGGGTTTCCAAAAAATTATCAAAGCCGAGCTCCTTCATTCTCGTCATCAAAGCTTTCAAAGCATTTATCTGAAGGGTTGGCTCACCACCCGTGTAGCTTATCGAGTGTATATCCCCCGTATCTAGGCGAATTATTATCCTCTCAACATCCTCTAGACTCGCGGGGTTCGGTTTGTATTCAAATCTTCCCGTGAAGGGCTCTATCTCATATCTCCAACGGGAAACCCTTGAAGCATCTATGTACTTCCTGGAATCGCACCACCTGCACCTTAAATCACAGCCCGCGAATCTAACAAATATCTGCCTTTTCCCAAAGGCACTACCTGGAACGCTTCCTCCCTCCCCCTGCCAGCTGTTAAAGACCTCTGCTAGAATAACCTTTACCACTCCAGCTCCACCCCATAATCACTTCCTTCCCAGAGAATTAACCTCCTTAAAATAACATTATCGGGCAGCTTCTCCTTTATTTTATCCGCAAGCCATAGAGCTATGTTCTCGGTCGTTGGATTGTCAAAGATCTTATTCAGATTCTTATGATCAAGCTCCTTGGTTATCCCCTCGATGATTTTCCTGAGCTTTACAAAGTCTATTATATAACCGTGCTTTATTGGCCCTTCAACAACAACTTCTAAGAAGAACGTGTGGCCATGTAGCTCCTCCCAATCGCTACCTATTTTAACAGCATGAGCAGCGTCGAAGCTTGTCTTAACGATCAACCTCGTCTTCATGAAATCACCAAGAAGAATTAGGCAGATCTAAATAAAAGGGTTAAGAATCAGAGACCCTGGGAAAGTATCTTTGTCGTTACGTCATTTCCTTCCTTATCGTAAATCCTGTAATAACACTTGCATGGGAACTTCATTGCTGCCCTCCTTGCACCCTCGATAGCGAACTTAAGGTGTTGCCTGTTAACCCTAATGCTGAGTATCTTTTGATCCCTCTTGAGCCTTGCGGCGAGCCCTATGGGCTTTCCAAAGGGCCTCCTCATTCCGTTACCGTAACGATCAGCTTTCCTTCCGGTAGCCATTGGATTTTCCCTAAGGACTTGGAATGGGTAAACCCTTATCTTGAAGTGGTAGTTACTCCTACCGACGTTCTTCTGGAGGTACCTGTTGACCTGCTGTCTTGCAGCTTCAAGGGCATTCTGCCTTATCTGAACAGGTTCAGCGGTGTGGAGGGCAACCTCGAACTCAAAATCACCTGCAGGGTTCCCCATGTCAAATATCGTTATCTTTGGACCGGGAGCTCCCCTAATGTATTCCCTTCTTGTGTAAGCGGGCTTGTCAACGTACCTATCGATCTTAGCGGGCCTTAGAGCCATATTCTCACCTCCATGATTAGAGTGATTCCAATGTATGCGCCCAGGGAAAACTTATAAAGCTTTCTTCTTTTTGGCTTCAAACTTCCCTATAATGTTCCCCCTGAGGTCGTAAACGTAAACGTTGTCGAACTTTACTAAGGCAAACTTCTCCATTATGCTACCCACTATCCTTGAGTACGCCATTGCCGCACCGCCCAAGATGTTATATTCTGCCTGGCTCTCGAACTTGAGCCAAACCTTTAGGGTGTTTTCCGTGACTTCAATCCCAGCTAAAACTCCTGAGTCCAGTATGCTCTCACCGGTGACTGGATCTATTATGTCCCGCATTTCCTCCAAGACCTTCCTATATTCTTCAGGCCATTCTCTTTTAGGATGGTATACCTTCATGATCTTTTCCTCTTCTTGGAGCTTTATTAACGTTCTTTTTGATTATACAAAAAGTTTAAATTTGCCTTTTTATAGCCTTGTCAGGGGTGAGAGGATGAGGAGGGATGAGAATGGCAACAATTGCCCTCCAAAAGTTGAAAGAATCAATAAGATATACATTCCCAGCATTGCTTCTCTGCTTAGTTCTTGATTTCGTAGGAGGGACTTTCTTAGGCGTTAACTATTCTGAAATCGCAAAGAACTTCCCCATAATTCTCGTCATCCTCCCAGGCCTTATGGATCTTAGGGGGAATGTTTTTGGAACCCTTGCCTCTAGGCTGACAACAAAATTAAATCTTGGAATTATAAAGGGACTCAAGGACAGGGAACTCAAGAGAGAAGTTTTGAGAGCAATTTTCTCCTCAAAGATACCCCTGATAATTCTTTGGATTATTGGAGTGTTACACACGGACAACCTTAAGACGGCAGTTGCCGCGTTGCTCGTTGTCATCCTTTCGGCCCTTGTGATAGGGATAATTTTGGGATACTCTGCAGCTCTGATAACTGTTGTTCCATATTCGAGAGGATTCGACCCGGATAGAATAGCCGCACCATTAATAACATCGATATCCGACATAGTAACGATTCCGACCCTCATATTCTTCCTGAAGCTTTACCTCGCCAACAGGCAAATATTCTATCTTCTGTTTTTCTTCACGTTAGGCATACTTATGTGGATGGGGATAAAGAGTGGGAACATCATTGAGCGTAGCTTTACCGAAATTGCGGGTATATTAACCCTCTTAGCGTTGATAGAGTCATTTGCAGGCTCTCTCCTTGAGCAGTACTCCTCGGCGATAGGGAAGATGGTACTTTTGGCCGTTCTCTATCCTTCCATCCTTGACAGTCTGGGCAATATGGGGAGCGTCATAGTAGCTAGGTTATCGACCAGATATCATCTAGAAGGTGAAGAAGGGGTAAAGTCAAAGGATACTTTCCTTGAAATACTGGCAATGCTCTTAATGAGCGTTCCCTTGATAGTAATCGCAAACGTTATGGCAATTCTAATAGTTGAGCTTACAATGCATGTGCACTCCAATCTTGTAGCTCCTTTGATCCTAGGTTATCCTCTGATCGCCCTAGCTGTGATGATCATAGGGGCAACATTAGTTCTCGTTGCTCCTAGGATTCATCTCGACCCTGACAACCTTGGAGTTCCCCTGATAACAACTATAGCTGATGTCCTGGGAACGATTTTCGTAGTCGCTCTAGCTTTGCACTAGGCTATCTGGAATATTTTTATGGAGTTCGTCCCAACAGTTTTCTCTATCGGCCTGCCTTCTGTCATAAGAACCATGTCGTCACTTTCCACGAGTCCTAGTCCCTTGATCAGCCTAACTATATCCCTCTCATCAAATCCCTCTTCTAGGCAGAAGGAGTACACTCCATAGCTGAACATTAGGTTGTTGCAGACCCTCTCGCTCGTTGAGAATGCTAGTATCCACTGCTTTGGCTTGAACCTTGAAATAAGCCTAGCCGTCCTTCCCGTTCTCGTTGGAGTTAAGATGTACTTTATATCAACTGTGCAGAGAGCATCTATTACGCTCCTCGTAATTGCCTCCTTTATCGTGCCTCTGTGAATGTTAGTTTCCAGCCACTCTCTTATCCTACTGAGTCCAAAGCTTTCCCTGTACTCTTCAGTAACCTTTGCTATTTTTGCCATCATCTCTACGGCCTCAATCGGAAACTTTCCAACAGCGGTTTCCTCTGAAAGCATTACTGCGTCAGTTCCATCAAGTATTGCGTTTGCAACATCGGTAACCTCAGCCCTTGTGGGAACCTTTTCGGTAGTCATAGAAACGAGCATCTGGGTTGCGGTAATCACAGGCTTTCCTTCCTGATTCGCTTTCCTGATAAGTTTTTTCTGTAATATAGGTAGCTTTTCAATCGGCATCTCTACGCCCAGATCACCCCTAGCTATCATTATTCCGTCCGCAGCGTTCAGTATTTCATCAAAGTTCCTAATAGCATCTGGCCTCTCTATTTTTGCTATAACGAATATATCCCCAGCGTTCTTCTTCTCTAGGAACCCTTTAACTTTCAGAACATCGTAAACGCTACCAACGAAACTCAGGCCTATAGCATCAACTCCATGTTCAACTGCGAACTCTATTATCTCCATATCTCTCGGTGTAATGGCCTCAACTGGTAGGTGGGCCTTAGGGATGTTGACACCCTTCCTCGAGAACAACTTCCCTCCAGAAACAACGACTGCCTCGACTTCTCTTTCTCTAACATCTTCAACTTTCAAGACTATATATCCATCGCTCAAATATATAGTATCTCCCCTAGAGACAAGCTTTGGAAAGTCTTTATATTCAACTGGTATCGTTGTCTCATCCCCTTCAATGTCCCTGGTAGTTAAAACTACCTTATCTCCTCTCCTAAGCTCAATATAACCTCCCTTAATCTCTCCCACCCTTATTTTTAGCCCAGGGAGATCCGCTAGTATTGCAACCCTTCTATCTAACTTCAATGAGACGTCTCTTATTGTCTCTATAACCCTTGCATGTTCATCAAAAGTTCCATGAGAAAAGTTTAGTCTTGCGACACTCATCCCGGCTTTTATTAGTTTTTCTATCATCTTCCTCGAGTTTGTTGCCGGTCCTATTGTTGCAACTATCTTAGTCTTGTGTTGGGGTAGCTTCATTGACTCCCACCATAAGTGATACTCACTTCTCCAATTTACGGGTTACTATTACAAGAGCCAAGGAAAACGGAAGATAAGGAAGGAATGCAAGATTGTAAGCACCAAGAGAGCCAAGAGTGTATGCGAAACCAAAAATTATTCCTCCCAAGAACGTCGATATGTTCTGAACCCCATTAATTCCTCCAATTGCCAACGAAGATCTTGAATGAGTAACTAGGATTTTTCTTGATATTGGTCTAAAAGAGTTCACCGCCAGCAATGCTAGGAATATACCAGAGAATATAGTAAAGCCAGTTCTAATGCCAGCGAGAATTGGGGCTAGGAACCCAAATACGGCTATAATCCTTAGAGCCTTGGCGCTCCCTATGGAGTCGGCAACCCAGGAGATGAAGTAAGAAGTTAACGAGGATAGGAAACTTATTGTCCCAAGCACCATCGCAACCTTTCCCTTTTCTAATCCCAGGGTCTCAGATATGTATACGTAGGTTATCTCTCCAAAGGCAAAAGCTGAGATAAACGAGACTAACGCTCCAAACATTATCACAATCCTAGGGTTAACATCAACTTCCTCCGTCTTTTTATCCTTCCCCTCCTTTTTTATAGTCCCTATTAATAAGTATGCACTTGCCATAAGTAGACCAGTTAGGATATAAAATATGCCAGAAATTACCATCTGCCCTCTCATTCCAATACTAATTGTAAAAGCATATAGATAGTTGCCCGCAAGCGAGGCCAAACTTCCAAAGAAGAAGTAAATAGCTGATATTCTAGCCCTGATACTCCTAGGAGAAGCGTAAGCAACCGCTAACTGTGCAAGAGGCCAGCTGATCCCATTCAGAAATCCATTAGCTAGCTTTATTCCAACTATGTGGATCCAAGAGGACGCAAAGGAGTAAAGGTAGACAAGAGGGGCATTTAGTGCCATGGCCAGCGCTCCTAGGATTATAAGCTTTGGCCTTTTGTCCACTAAATAGCCTCCGAAAACCGCGGCAAAGGCCCTGGCAAATATAAATGATGTTGATATCACTGAGATCGAGACCATTGAAGCCTTTAAAACGCCTCTACTGTAGTAAGCAATCGCAGGCACAGCTAACCTGAACGCTAGGGTTCCGGTAAATGCCGAGAGGACAAGCAGTATTACCGCAAGGGTATTCCTTTTAAACATCGAGCTGAACTTTTAGACAATCTTTTTAAAAGCCTTGCCAAGCTTTTTTAACGTAAGGTTTAGAACCTCTGGTGGGTGAGAGTATGAAGAGGGTCATTATAATAGGTGGTGGAGCTGCTGGAATGAGTGCAGCATCACGTGTAAAGCGTTTAAAGCCTGAATGGGAAGTTAAGGTATTCGAAGCCACGAAATGGGTCAGCCACGCCCCTTGTGGGATTCCGTACGTCGTTGAGGGCATCTCTTCCACAGAAAAGCTAATGCACTATCCCCCAGAGGTCTTCATTAAAAAGAGGGGAATTGACCTCCACCTCAACGCTGAGGTTATAGAGGTAGGCCAGGGATACGTCAGGGTGAGAGAGAAAGATGGAGAAAAAAGCTATGAGTGGGATTATTTAGTTTTTGCAAATGGCGCCTCCCCCAAGGTTCCACCCGTTGAGGGTGTTGATCTTCCTGGAGTATTCACTGCTGACCTGCCTCCAGATGCCGTGGCCATAAAAGAGTACATGGAAAGGCATGAAGTAAAGGATGTCGTCATAGTCGGTGGAGGGTACATAGGGGTTGAAATGGCAGAGGCATTTGTTGTTCAGGGTAAGAACGTGACGCTGATTGAGAGGGGCAACAGAATTTTGAAGAGGTCCTTTGACAAGGAGGTTACAGATATCTTAGAGGAAAAGATGAGACAACATGTTGACCTAAGATTACAAGAAGTTATTATGGAAATAGAGGGGAAAGATAGGGTTGAGAAAGTCATTACAGATGCTGGAGAGTACAAGGCAGACATAGTTATACTTGCCACAGGAATAAAACCGAACATCGAGCTTGCAAAGCAACTAGGCGTTAGGATAGGTGAGACTGGAGCCATATGGACAAACGAGAAGATGCAGACGAGCGTTGAGAACGTTTACGCTGCTGGAGATGTTGCAGAGACGAAGCACGTGATTACGGGAAGGAGGGTATGGACCCCATTGGCCCCAGCTGGGAATAAGATGGGGTACGTTGCGGGTAGTAACATAGCCGGAAAAGAAATCCACTTTCCGGGGGTTCTGGGGACTAGCGTTACCAAGTTCATGGACGTTGAAATAGGAAAGACAGGATTGACAGAGCAGGAGGCAATAAAGGAAGGATATGACGTAAGGACAGCGTTCATAAAAGCATCAACGAGACCCCACTACTATCCTGGGGCAAGGCCAATATGGCTGAAGGGGATAGTTGACAACGAAACAAACAGGTTGCTTGGAGTGCAGGCTGTAGGGGCAGAGATACTCCCCAGGATCGATACAGCTGCAGCAATGCTAATGGCAGGCTTCACTACGAAGGATACGTTCTTTACGGATTTAGCTTATGCACCTCCGTTCGCCCCGGTCTGGGATCCTCTAGTCGTTCTTGCTAGGGTTCTCAAGTTCTAATCTATAATTCTTTTCATCCAACTACCCCTAAGGAACCATATTAACCCGATTATTGCAGCTAAGAAGTTGCTCATTCCCATGCCGAAGAATACTCCCTTGCTCGTAAAGCCAAAGAGCTCTGCCAATGGTATCCTAAAGTTTATGGAGTGACCCATTATAGTAAATGCAATCACTAAGGCTGGGATATAACCAAAAGCATAACTTAGGGGGATTCTAAAGCCCCAAAGCCTTAGCATGCTCATTATCATGCTCTTCTTTGTATGGCCTGCTGACGTGAAAACTCTCGTGACTACGACAAAAATGCCGTTGAAGAAGGGAACGGAGATTAGAAAGTACTTCAAGACTATTGCACTCTCGGCTATAACCTTCGGATCATTTAGGAACACCTTAAAGATGGGAACCCTAAAAATGCCAATCGTTAAAACGGCAATGCTTGCTATTATAAAGTTCACGACCATTGTCCTCTCGGCTATCGTTTTCGCCCTCTCATACTTCTCCGCACCGACGTTTTGGGCAACCATGGTTCCCATGGCCATGCTAAAACCCCTCGATATGCTAGTTATGAAGTTCACTAGCCTTGTTGTTATCGTGTAAGCCGCGTACGTCACATCTCCAAAGCCCATAATTATTCTTGTAAGGACGACAAAGCCAAAAGAATTCGCAGATTGACCGATGCTTGAAGGGAGGCCGATCTTTATTATCTTCGAGTAGAACTTCCAGTCCGGTTTCATGCTTTCCCTGCTTATCTTTAGCCCGGCCTTTCCACTTAGAAGGATTTTAAATCCTATAAAGGTTCCAAGGGCATTTGAAAGGACAGTAGCTATCGCTGCTCCGGCCACTCCAAGCCCCAAGGCGAAGATAAAAATAGGATCAAGGATTATGTTGAGGAAAACCGTGAGCATGCTTATCTTCACGGGAGTTTTAGTGTCCCCAGTTGCTCTCATTAGGGCGGTAAATGCCATGAAAGTGAAGGAGGCAGGGACTCCGGCAAAGACTATTAGGGAGTACGTGAACGCGTAGGGATAGATAGTTTTTGTTACATGCATAAACCTCAAAGCTAAAGGCAGGATTGCAATACTTATTATGGCGGATAGTGTAGAGAAGACCAGAATAAGCGAGAGCAGGGCACCAGCAGAGCGATTTGCCTTCTTATAGTCTCCAGCTCCAATATACTGTCCCACTATGGAAAATCCTGCCATTGTGAAGCCCATGCCGAAAGACATGAGGGTCCCGATTATTGGCCAGCTTACTCCTGGGGCCGAAAGAGCAGCCCTCCCAAGCTTGCCAAGCCAGAAGGTGTCAGTTATATTGTAGAGAACCTGAACTAGATTGTTCACTATTATGGGCCAAGCTAACCTAAAAAGGGTTCTCTCAATCGGCCCCTCTAGAATTTCCTCCCTCATTGCCTTAACTTTCTCCATGCTCATTCTATTATCCTCCTCATCCAGCTCCCCCTCATGAACCATGCTAGACCAATTAGAGCGGAGATAGCGTTACTCAACCCCATCCCTATCCAAACTCCGGCACTGTCATGAAGCATCTTCCCCAGGTAGTAGCTGAGAGGTATCCTCAATCCCCAGAGCCTTATCGTACCTAAGACGAGGTTTTTCTTAGTATGACCTGCAGAGGCAAAAACGTTTGTCACTGCGGCAAATATGCCAAAGAAGGGCAGTGATGTCGCAAAGTACTTGACAACTTTCTCGCTCTCCCTTAGTATCTCAGGATCCTTTATGAAGAAGCCAAATATTTGTTCTCTGAATGCTATGAAAATAATGGTGCCAATCAAAAGGATTAAGAAGTTAATTAGCATCGCCTTCTCAGCTATGATTTTCGCCCTTTTGTACCTTTCAGCCCCAACGTTTTGCCCTATCATAGTTCCCATTCCCTGGCTTATCCCATCCGCAAAGGCGAACATGAAGTTTGTCAGCCTGTTAGTTATCGTGTACGTTGCGAATGCGGCGGTTCCATATCCATAGATAATCCTAGTCAGCAAGACAAAGCTAAAAGAATTTGCAGAGTCTCCAACCGTTGCTGGGAGGCCTATCTTAAAGGTCTTCCAGTACAAGCTTAGATCGGGCTTCATGTCCTCCAGGGTTATCTTTATGCTAACCTTCCCCGTAAAGAGTAGGTAGCCACCTATTATTGAGCCAACCCCCTCACTAATTACGGTAGCTAGGGCGGCACCAAGAACTCCCATTCTAAGGGGGAATATGAATATTGGGTCAAGAATTATGTTTAGGATTATCGTGAACACGTTCACTATTACTGGGGTTCTCGTATCACCAACGGCTCTGAGTATGAAGTTGAACGCGTGGAGGGTTAGAGCAATAGGGATACCGGCGAACACGATAACCATGTATTTCAAGGCGAATGGGTAAACTTCGGGAGTAACTTTGACAAACCTCAATGCATAGGGGGCAATGAATACACCAAAAATCGCTAGGAGGGAAGAAAGAAAGAGGAGAAGGGCATAGAGAGAACCGGCAACTTTGCTAGCCTTTTTAAACTCACTTGCTCCCACATACTGACTAACCATGGCGAAGCCAGCTGTAACGAATCCAGCTCCCAAGCTTGTCATAAACCAGAGCAAGGGCCAAACGGTTCCTGGAGCAGAAAGCTCGGCTTTCCCAAGCTTAGCTAACCAAAATGTATCCGTCAAGTTGTACATTACCTGGACTAAGTTGTTTATTATTAAGGGAAACGCGAGCTTGAATAGGGTTTTCTCTATGTCCCCATGCAGTATTTCTTCCCTTGCTTCTTGAAGTGTGGGCATCAAATGCTCATCTAAACGTTATAATAAAAAGTTTATTATGGAGTTAATCTCCAATGATCTCAAAGCTTATCTCAAGTAGCTTCTTGTTCTTTCTAAATCTAACCTTCCTAACTCTAATTGTTCCGATCTCACCAGTTGTCTTCGCATGTTCCTTATTACAAGCATTAACATTCCAAATCTTCAATTACAAACAACTATCTTCAAAATTTTCACATCGTTAGGAACTGGGAACAGGTCGTACATCTCTTTTCCGAATTTTTCTTCAGCTTCTTCCCTGGGAAGTTCATAAACCTTAATTGGAACGTTCTCTTTCACTTTCCTATTTGCAAGCTCCTCAATTTTCTCTATTTCTTCCTTAGTAGGCTTTCTGTTGAACTTAACAACCAAAACACCGTGGTTACCTTTGACGTACGTTGATGCCGTCCATTTTGCTTCCTCTCCCAGGACCTTAACAACTGCCCCCTTGAGTATGTGAAGAGCCGTGTGAGTTTTAACTTCAACGCTCATGTTCATAACAACTTGTAGGATTAATTTATGTCTTTCCTTAAGGAATTATCATTTGGACAAAATTAAACATCGGAAATTGCACAGCATTTCTAATTTCTTATTCTATGGTGAGCATTTTCTTGGTACCATAGATATCAAACGGCCAAAATTCTTATATTCCAGTGATAAAAGAAAAATAATGGACAACTATGTATGGAGGTGTAGCTACATGAATAAAAAGCAAATAGTCCCATTATTGATAACAATCTTAGTTGTCCTGTCTATAGTTCCACTAGCAACACCCGTTACAGCCTCCCCCCAGGATACTCCAATAACAGCCCAAGAACTCTTCCCAAGTGCTCACAAGACGGGATTACTTTGGACGCCATTAGAGGAGTACTCAAAGCTAACTGGAATTACGTATGAATCACTAAACTTGAGAGCATTTAAAGAGGCTCTTCTAAGCGCCCCTGCATATCCTGGGAGAGCCTTATTATATGCAAGTAATGAAAGCCTGCCTTCAAAGGTTGTCAATACTTTCTATCTGCCTCCAATAGGTGATCAAGGCTATGTGGGTTCCTGTAATGCATGGGCCTCAACTTACTATGTTTGGACGTACATGGTAAACTGGTGGAGGAACAACCCACATCCGAACACTCCAAGTGAAATAATGAATCCAACATTTACTTACAATCTAATCAACAAGGGATATGACTCTGGCAGCAATATGTGGGATGCTATGAACTTAATTTCCACTGTAGGCGCTGTTCCATTAGATGCATTCCCACTCTATACGTACCCACCGTTCCCTGAAGACTACCTGTGGGTTTGGCCGAACCTCAGCCAATGGATGCTTGCTCCACATAACAGTGGCGTTGAAGACATGTACTGGTGGCAGTACTATGATCCGTACAACACATACAAACTTCCAGGTCAGTGGTATATCCTATACTTAGACAATGACACACAGTGGAACTACATGAAAGGGTTACTTGCTCAGGGTTACATCCTTGAGACTGGAATAATGGTTCTTCCATCATTTAATTACCTAAACCATCCAGAACACTTTATTGAATACATATCATGGTACGCAAATAGTGCCCTCCTATATACAGAGAACTGGAAAAATGGGACCTTCAAGTACTGGACCGTCGGGCAATTAATAGATTGGGTACGCACGGCCTACACAGAGGAATATAAAGACGAGATAGCTGCTAATCTTTCAGCTATCCTAATGAGGAAGGTCCTCACAGAAAAATATAATGTTAGCATGGACGACACTATTCCAAAAGCGGCAGAAAAAATTTACGAAGGTATCCAGAAGAACTTTAATGAAGAATGGCTGGAAGAAGCAAAGTACTATCTTTCAGCATATTCAATTAATGGCACCAAGTGGTTCTTGGACAATGCCTTTGCAGACTTATATGCTATAATAAACTTCTACCTGATGGTAAAGTACATACCGTTAGGAGAATACGAAAGCCGCCTACAGTATTTTGACTTCAATACATTCTACTGGGCATTTAGTGGAGGTCATGCAGTAACTATAATAGGGTACGATGACAATGCAACAACTCCTGATGGAAAAGGAGCTTTAATAATGGTAAACTCCTGGGGAGAGGAATGGGGGGACAACGGGTTCTGGCTCTATTCATATGAGGCCGCAAGGATGTCCGACGAGGAAATAGTTTACGTGGAAGGAGTATACCCAGTAGAACTGTTCCTGCCTCTCCCAGTACCTGGAGAAGCGTTCGTGTTCGTGCCTAAAGCGGCTAACTACACCCCAAAGGTCTTTGTTGTTGTTGGAATTAAGCACCCAGTGAGAGGAGAGATCATAGATGGTATATACAACAGGTCATCAGGTAAGATAATATACAGCTCGGGAATTCCGATAATAGTTGCCGTAAGCGAAGACCCAGTATGGGTACATTACTTCCTTGACTTCTGGATTGACTATGTAGGGATTAATTCACTATCCGAACTCAATGCCTCAACCATACCACAATCACACCCCTTCCCAGACAGCCCAATGGCCTTTGACATTTCAGGAGCACTAGACGAGATAGAAGCTCCCAATAATGTTACATTTATCATACAGTTAATTGATAAGGTCCCAGACAATATAACAGGGGAGTTGTACAACTTCACTATCCTCATTTGGACTCCTCAGGGTTACTACCCAATAAGTTCAAACACAAGCGTTGTTGAGATACCCGAAGGAGATTACGTTAGTGTGGCCCTTACCGTACCTCCAGTTCAGTATGGTCCAATAACTCCAGGGAACAATACAAGTGTGAATGTTGGGAACTTCAATGTTGACATAGTTAGTCTGGCAAGACTAAAGTCGGCTAAGGTAATTATAGGAGATCAAGAGTACCAGCTAACATCAGAGAACGGTGGTTACTACTTCTATGGTTCAGCCATTGCTAGTAAGCTTAAGTTGCCCGCAGGCACTTACAATTACACAGTCGAAGTTGAGTTCATGAATGGTGAGACATATAGGCTACCTGAGAGAACAATTACAATCAAGGCACCTATAGTCCACATAATCTCACCAGAGCCAACTATATACAACACGACAGAAATCCCGATAGTAGTCAACGTCACGGATACCCTCCCACTTCTCAATGTCACAGCTAACATTGGAGGAAAGACAGTAACTCTAACTGAGGTCAATGGAACGTACAGAGGGACACTCAATCTAACAAGTGGGTCCTATGATCTCATAGTTAAGGCAGTTGATGAGGCAGGTAACATCGGAACTGCAAAGGTTCACTTCGTCGTCGTTGCAAAGACACCCGTTGAGGAAGTCTCTATTGAAAACAGAAGTATTAAGATCGGTGCAGTTAGTGCCGAAGTCTCAAACGTAACCGTACAAAATAACACCATGATCGTTGAAGTTAAAACCAAGGCCGGAGAAGTTAAGGTTGAAGTCCCAATAACCAACAACGTCCCAGCGGTTACCGTTAACGGAACTGCAATAGAGGAGGTAGCTGAGGGAGAGAAGAATGTAACACTAGTTGCTGGATGGAACTCAAAGGTTGAAAACGTTGAAGTCCAAACCGAGGTCGTTCAGAGAACTGGAGCTCAGAAACTAGTTAGTGTTAAGTTAAGGGCAAAAGTCGATCTTGAGGAGAATGGTATTGCAGTAATTGCTCTTAGGGACATTAACATAACTAAGGTAAGAGTCATTAAGGAAGACGGACAGGTAATATACCTAACAACTGACAAGAGCAACCCGATTGGATATTATTACAAGCAGGGCAACATAGTGTTCATAGTCCTCAAGGAGGATCCAATAATTGAAGCTGATGGAAGCAAAGTGGTTAAGGTTCCTGAGATTACCATTAGGAGATACTTTACATTCCTAAACTTCTTGTATTACAGGTACTACAATATTAGCATGGAAGAGTTCAACAGGGTTTATGAAGAAGCAGTCAAGGTAGGGGTCGACAACACAACACTAAAAGAGGCTTTAGAGCTTACGGAGAAGGCCATCAAAGAATACGAGATTGCTGAAGAGCTTGCAGGAGGAGCAATAATAAGCAGGTTATGGGACATTAGCCTATTGCCTCATCTCAGAAACGCATACATATACCTCCAGCAGGCCATAGATATGCTAAAGAATGCTATTAAGACTCAAAGCGTCTAATATCCTCTTAATATTTCTTTTTATTGTTTACAAGATAAGCAAGAATTTTTAAATATTTTTCGGCCATTTCATAATTTTTCTGAATAGTATTAGCTATAAGCTTTCTCTATTAAACAAAAACTGTTATAAATGCCAAATTCGAAAATGTTTCGACGTAAAAATATTTTGGGGTGATTAAAATGGCTGAGCAGAAGAAGAGGAAGAGGGTAGTTATTCTTGGCGCAGCTGGAAGAGACTTCCACAACTTTAACGTCTTCTTCAGAGACAACCCCGAGTACGAGGTCGTGGCCTTTACAGCTACACAGATTCCAGACATTGAGGGGAGAGTTTACCCCCCAGAGCTCGCTGGTAAGCTTTATCCAAATGGAATCCCAATACTTCCCGAGGATGATCTTGAGAAGATAATCAAGGAGAAGGATGTTGACATTGTAGTGTTTGCCTATTCTGACGTCTCTCACGAGCACGTCATGCACTTGGCAAGCAGGGCTCACTCAGCTGGGGCCGATTTCTGGCTGTTAGGGCCAAAATCAACTATGCTTAAGTCTAGCAAGCCTGTCGTTGCAGTTACCGCAGTCAGAACCGGTTGTGGAAAGAGCCAGACCTCAAGGAAGGTCGCAAGGCTACTCCAAGAGATGGGCTTCAAGGTCGTAGCCGTGAGGCACCCAATGCCCTATGGAGACCTTAGAAAGCAGGTCGTCCAGAGGTTCGCTACATTCGAGGATCTTGACAAGCATGAGTGTACAATTGAGGAGAGGGAAGAGTACGAGCCCTATATCGAGCGCGGTATGGTTGTCTACGCGGGTGTTGACTATGAGAAGATCCTCAGGGAAGCAGAGAAAGAAGCTGACATAATCCTCTGGGATGGCGGAAACAACGACTTCCCGTTCTACGAGCCCGACCTCTGGATCGTAGTTACGGATCCACACAGACCGGGACACGAGTTGACCCACCACCCAGGCGAAACTAACTTCAGGAGCGCCGATGTAATTATAATCAACAAGATCGACTCAGCCCCACCAGAGAATATCCAGAAGATAAGGGAGAACATCGAGAAGATTAATCCAAACGCAATCGTTATCGAGGCGGCATCACCGATCTTCGTCGACAAGCCGGAGCTCATCAAAGGCAAGAGGGTTCTAGTGGTCGAGGACGGGCCAACACTAACCCACGGTGGAATGAGTTTTGGTGCAGGTTACATCGCAGCTAAGAAGTACGGAGCAAAGGAAATCGTTGATCCGAGGCCCTATGCTGTTGGCTCAATTATCGACACTTATAAGAAGTACCCACACCTCAGCAACATCTTGCCAGCAATGGGGTACGGTAAGAAGCAGATAAAGGAGCTTGAAGAAACAATAAACAGGGCTGACGCTGATGTAGTCATTATGGGAACCCCAGTCGACCTCAGGAGGTTCATGAACCTCAACAAGCCCGCAGTTAGGGTCAAGTATGAGCTTGAGGAGATCGGAACGCCCAAGCTCAAAGACATCCTTGAAGAGTGGGTCAAGAAGTGCGAGAAGCTCAAGAAGAAGGAATGATCCCAAACCTTTATCTATCCTTTTTCTAATTTCATTTCATGAAGCTCCTTGTAATTGCACCTTGCTTAATAACGCCTTTCTACGTCTACAGGGGACCAAAGGAAAAAGAATACATCGCATCAATAGGGGTAAGGGGGATAATATCGGAGCTAGACAAAGAGTGGCAAATTCTCTCGTATCCTTGTCCTGAATTCCTCCTTCTAAGGTGGCCAAGGCCCCCAATGAGCAAGGAAGTAATGGCTCACTTAGGAATGGAAAAGATTGTAAAGGATATAGCCGACTTTATAGGGAGGATAATAACCGAAGAAAAGCCCGAAAAAATTGTTTTTGTTGGAGTTAAAGGATCTCCAACATGTGGTGTTTTTACCACAACGTCAAGCAATCCAGAAGACTATGACTATTCTTCAATTCAAAGGTTCTTCTACCTTGGAAAGGAGGAGAGACTCAAGAGCTATAAGGAAATTATAGAGAAGGGAAACCTCAGGATCGTTAAAGGGAGTGGACTTCTCTTCACGGAACTTATGGAAAGATTTAGTAAGCTTCATAACGCACAATGGATTGAAATTGACAAGGACAATATCAAAGAAGGAATAGAATCGCTTAGAGAAGTTATCAGAGAAACCAGAAGGTAACCGAAAAACTAATTAACAACGTCCTCCAAGGATTTCACAATCTGAGGCTAAATCGTGATGGTAGTTAAAATTATGGTGATGCATGATGGTAATAGAGGAGGTCATAGAATCCGTATCTTCAATTCCAGATCCTTATATGAGGATAGTAACATACGGAAGGATAGGCGTGTTCCTCGCACGGGCAAACGACCCAAGGTATGAAAAGGTCTTCAAGCTTGCCTTCGAGGAACTATCGAAGATAGAAGATCCCTACCTTCTCTTAAGGGGTTTACTCGTTATAGGGTACTCAACGAGTTTAGCTGGATTTAAATCTTCCAAGAAAGCGTTTAGGGAAGTCATGATAAACTCCGAAATGCTACCTCCCGAGCTGAAAGACGCTATAAGGGCTGAAGCCGTTGAGTACCTTATTCTATTAAGAGAGCTTGAAGAGGCACTATTCTACGCTTTAGAAATAAAGAACAAGAAAATCAAAAACGAAAAGCTGCTTAAAATTTTAGAAAAGGCCCTCGATGAACTTGGAGGAGAGAAAATAAACGTAATCTACAAGAAAAGAAAGATAGAGCTCATACTTGAGGCAATAACGGATGAACCCTATAGATCGGAAGCAATAGTAAAAGCAATAAGACCGCTCCTTTCCGTGGGTGACTATAGGAGGGTAATTGAGCTTGTGCAGGAAATAAAGAGTAAACCATGGCTGAGACAAGCACTAACCGAGATCCTTATGTACCTAAAGCAGGAAAAAGGAGAGGGCGTTGAGGATCTTATAGGATTCTCTAAGGAATTATCAAAGAGAGTTAGAGAGGATATAAGGGAGGATATAGCGTATATCTTTGCTATCCATGGGTTTATCGACCACTCTATAGATATTATTAAGGAGATATCAAATCCAGAGTTCGTTCTTAAAGAAATATTTGAGGCACTTTTCATTAGAGACAAAGGAAAGTTCAAAGAGTTTTTAGCGAAACTGCCCGAGCATCTTCTAAAGTATTTAAAGAAGGATATACTAAAGATTTTGAAGGAAGGCGACGAAGACCTAAAAGGAATCGTTGATGTTCTAACCCAAAAGGAGGTCAGTGAGGATATTCTAGTTGGGGCCGTGAAGTACTATCTTTCAATTGATGACCTACAGAATGCCATGAAAATAATGTCGAATCTAAGAACAGAAAAAGCGAGGTCAATTGCCCTCGGATTCTTGGCTCACTACCTTATTAAAGTGGGAAACATTGGGGACGCCGTTGACGTAGTGCTCAGCATTAAGGATAGAGGGTTAGCCTCAAGGTTGGCCTCTGAAATACTCGTAAAAGTTGTGGAGGGGAGCCTACGTGAAGTTCCCGAGAGCATTCAGGAGGAGAGAGGAACTGGAGAACGTACAATTTCTCTATGAAGTCCTTGATAAAATGGCTAAAAATGGTGTTCTAAGGGAGGATGTGATTGAAGAAGTGTACTGGACACTGAAGAAATTACTAAAAGGAAAGTGTAACGATGACATACTCGAGGCCTTTGAAGAGATAGTAGCACTTAGAGCAACACTTAGCATGGAAAAGAACCCCGAAAAGCACCTAATAACTGCAAAGGAAATGCTCGCTAAATATTTGGAGGGATGAGTGATGGATGTAGTTAGGGTTACTACATCAAAGGAAATAGAAATTATTGACATAACCGAGAAGATTAGAGAGATCGTGGGGAAATCAGGAGTTGAAGACGGAATCGTAGTTGTATTTACCAGACACACCACCGCCGGAATAATCATTAATGAGAATGAAAGCGGTTTAATTAGCGACCTCGAAAAGACACTAGAAAAGCTTATCCCAAAAGGAGCAGGCTACAGTCACGACAGGGTAGACAACAATGCTCATTCCCACCTAAGAGCAATAATTCTGGGCTCAAGCGTTGTTATCCCAGTTGAGAACGGCAGGCTTGCCCTGGGGACATGGCAGAGCGTACTCTTCGTTGAGCTTGATGGGCCGAGGACGAGGGAAATATATGTAAAGGTCTGCAAGTGCTAGCCTCCACTCACGGGCGGGAAGATGCCAACAACATCTCCATCGTTGAGCTTCTCATCCCAGGAAACGTACCTGCCATTAACTGCTATGTTAACATCGGAATCCTCATCAAAACCTTCCCCGAAGACTTCCTCCCTGAACTTTGGGTGCCTCTTTTTAATTTCCTCTATTAGATCTTCCACGGTTGCCCCCTCTGAAAGCTCCAAAACCTCCTCATCGATTCCCGCGAGCATCCTGAACCTAGCTAGGTATTTTACCTTAACCTTCATAGCACCCACCTCCAAAGAAATATAAGGTTTAGCTAAAAGGAAAAGAGTGTAATCTCAACTTCCTCACCCTCGTCAAGGCTCTCAACGTTCTCAGGTATTTCTATGAAGCCATCCGCATCTATAAAGCTCGTTACGGCCCCACTACCCTTCAGTATGGGGACAGCGATGTTGCCTTCAAGCTTCACGGGCAAGAACTGCCTCCTCCCCTTTACCGAAAACACCTTGTGCTTTAACTTGGCTTTGACCTTCTTTACTTTACCCTCTCTTCCCAGGGACTTCAAAAGGAGAGGAGCAACTAGTAACGTGAAGTTCGTTAAGCAACTCGTCGGATACCCGGGAAGGCCAAATATGGGCTTGCCCCTAACTATGCCTATTATGGTCGGCTTTCCAGGCTGGATTGCTATTCCATGAACCTTAACTTCCCCAAGCTCCTCTATTACTGAGGCAGTGAGATCCCTCATTCCCCCGCTTGCCCCTCCGCTGAGAATTATCAAGTCGGCAACTTCAATTGCCCTTTCTATGAGCTCCTTCAGGCTGTCCCTGTTGTCCTGGGCTATTCCAATGAAAATTCCCTCTCCGCCTAGCTCATTTATAGCATCGGTTATTGCCCTCCCGTTTATGTCGTATATCTGGCCCGGCTTAAGCTCCTGTCCCGGGAGCACAACTTCGTTGCCAGTGCTTATCACGGCCACTCTCGGCCTCTTAAAGACCCTAACCTTGTGGATGCCAACCGCAGAGAGAAGGGCCGTCTCCTTGAACGTGAGCTTCGTTCCCTTCTTAATCAACAACTTCCCTTTCTCTATATCCGCCCCCTTCTTCATGACGCCTAGCCCGGGATAAGCTGGTTTTTGAATTATGATTTCATCGTTGACCCTTTCAACGTCCTCGAACTGTATTACAGCATCGGCATTCTTTGGCAACATTGCCCCCGTGGAAATGTACACTGTCTCACCTTTCCCGAGCTCTATCGAAGGGACTTCTCCGGCATGAACTTCCCCAACGACCTTGAGATTAACAGGGCTAGCCTCGCTCGCCATGAAGGTATCTTCGGCCCTAACGGCGTATCCATCCACGGTGGCCCTGTCAAAGGGAGGGACATCTGTCGGGGAGTACACGTCTTCGGCCACTATCCTTCCGAGAGCATTGGCAAGATCAACTTCCTCAACCTTAATAGGGAGTTTAAATGAGAGAACTACCTTGAGGGCCTCTTCAAGTGGAATTACCTTCAAGAACGCCATTCCTGCACCCCGAGCTAAAGGTTTATAAAAACCATTATTAGGTCTTTCTATTGAGCATGCCGGGGTAGCCTAGCCAGGGAAGGCGCGGGACTCGAGATCCCGTGGGCGTTCGCCCACCGGGGTTCAAATCCCCGCCCCGGCGCCACCTGCCGAGCTTCAGTTGATAGGGCAATTCTTCCCCGAATAAGACATGCCTCAGTACCTTACCGGACTTTATAACATCCATTTTTTCGAGCACTTCAACTACATCAGGGTCCAATGTAATGTGCAAGTCAGTCTTTTTATGGCGCCTTTCCATTACCATGTTGGAGGTTTTGGGTTATGAGGATACTCTTCATTTCCGACTTACACTACACCCCTGAGACGTTCCATGGGATCTATCAAGGGCTGGCATGGTCATGGCTCCTCGATATTGTATACCGCACGGAGCCAGACCTAATCCTATCGGCGGGAGACTGGGACAAGGGAATATCAAGGGAAGAGTTTAAGGAACTGCTTAGGGAAGTCCCCGTCCTCTCCATCTACGGCAACCACGAGAATATGGAAGTCTTAAAGCAGTTAAGGAATCCTTTGCTTGAAAACAAGCCAGTTCTCATCGAGGATGGAGAGGTAGTTGAAGTTAAAGGGATAAGGATCTCCGGGATAAGCGGTGTGCTAAGCAAGTCTGGAAAGCCAAAGAGAGGAGTCCCCAGGAAAACGGAAGAAGAGTACATGGAGATCTGCGGGAGATTCAAGCCAGTAAACTTCCTGCTGATTCACGAAGCCCCAGCAATTCCAGAGTTTGAGGGCATAATAAGGCTAAACCCACACACGAAGACCGTTTTAGAGTGCCTCAAGAGAGTGAAAGCAGATCTAATCCTAGGAGGCCACATCCACGAAACTCCCTACACCATCCACTTGGGAGAGTTCAAGTACTTAAGGGTCGATTCCAGCCAGAGGCATAGAGCTTATGGAGTAATAGACACGGAAGAAAGGAGGGTAGAGGTGTTCATTGACAAAAAGAAGGTTAAGGAGTTCGAGTACTAATCCGTCGTGACGACTACGGAATCCTTCTCAACGATTATGGTGTGCTCAAACTGAGTCACCATCCCGTTCCTTATCTCTTTAAGTATTGGATAGCCGTAGAGGGCCCCAGCCTTCTCCAAGCTCCTCAGAGCGAGCTTTAGCTGGCCCTCGGGCATCTCTCCCTGGAGCCACCTGTACGCAAAGGGCAAGGTTTTGTACTCCCTCTTTATCTTCGCAAGGAGAAATCTAGCCTGAGCCATCCTGACGGGAGCGTCCCTCACGTACATGTATATCAAGATGGGGGGAACCTCTATCACTTGACCAGCGCCGGTTGTCGCGAAGGGCTCTATCGCAAAAACGTCTCCCTCCTTGAGGACGTAGTTGTCGTGGGGCCTGTATATATTGGGGATGCTTATTCCGGCGTGAAGCTTGTACCTCTCTATCTTGTGGCCAGTAAGGTTAACTATCGGGTTGAAGCCTCTCTTCCTTATCTCATTCTCTATCGCCCTGCCAAGCTCCTTTATCTCAACACCGGCCCTTGCCACCGATATAGCACTCTCCAAGGCTTCCTTTGCTGCTTCCATGAGTTCATCAAACTCTCCTCCAACCTTGACTGTTACAGCCGTGTCCGCTATGTAGCCGTCAATGTGAACCCCGATGTCTATCTTAAGGTAGTCCCCCTCTTTTAGGGTTGTACCATCACCTTTGTAGGGCGTGTAGTGGGCGGCAACCTCGTTGAGAGATAAGTTGACGGGAAAAGCCGGTTTCCCGCCGAGCTCAACTATCATGCCTTCAATCTTCTCGGCAAGCTCAAGAAGTGGAACTCCGGGCTTTGCCATTTTTATTGCCTCTTCCCTCACCTTCTTGGCTATCTTCCCAGCTTCGATGAGCTTTTCAACGTCCATTAGACCACCCTAATTTGAAGTTTGCAATGAGTATAAAAAGGTTACAACAACTCTTTTATTAACTCGTTGAGTCTCTTTCCGGTGAACAACTCGAGTATTCTTGCCAATGGCTTAGGGAACTTGACTGTAAAGACCTCAGAAGGTTTTGAAAACGCTGAGAGGATATCCCTTCTCCCGTGATCTTCGAGCATGTAATCCAAGAACAAGTCAATGCCCCTGGCAGTGCTTAGTATTTCCAGTGCCTCCTCGTCTATCTTTCCTCTTTTTATACTCTCTTCAGCCTCCCTAATTTTCTGATCACTTAAGCCTAGGGCATCATAATAAGCCCTTTTAAACTTCTCTCTAAGAGCCCTGACAGCTTCCTGGGTTTTCGCCCTTCTCTTGAGGGTTATTCCATTGATTATAAGCTCATCCTTTGCAAACCTCGGCGTGAAAAGTGGAAGTGGATAGTCCTCGAAGCAGTAGGGCAGGAAAGCAGTGCTCATGCTTTTAGCACCTTCCTTGTATAGAGCCTCTATCTCCTCGTCGAACTTATGGCAGAATATCGCCTTATAATCTGCTAAAGTTATTGCCTCCTTCTTCTCAAGTTTTTCCTTTATAACATCGATGACCTCTGGACAGTCAAGGAATGCATCAAACATTATGAGCTCGTGGAACTTCAGGACGATCTCAGGAGGAAACTCCTGAATGGCCTTTATGGGGTAGTCAAAGACCACATGCCTAAAGTCAAGTGTGTTGACCTCGGCCCCGATTCTGAGGAAGACGTCATCTTTCACCTTGAAAAGGCCCACGTACGTAAAGAAGAAGGCTTCAGGGGTTTCGAAGTTAGATGTGACAGCTTTTTCAAACAGCAAATCCACAATTTCCCCAGGAACTCCAACCTTCCCCGCGTGAACTTTAACCAGCATCTTAAGGAAGGCGTGAAGGTAGGGGATATCCTCAACCCTTATCGGCTTCTCGTGCTCATATATAAGAACGTACTTCCTGCCGAGTTCGTCAACTTTGAAAGTCTTCCTCTCCTGGATGGATTCAATGTTCGATATGGCATCCTTAAGTATAATATATGCCCTATCCTCTATAATTCCTCTCGAGTGTAACTCCTCAATTAATTCTCGGAGCGCCTTAGCTAGTAGCCTCTTGAGGACTGCCGATGGAGAAGTTTCGTGCTTCAACGCCAGTGCGTGTAGCTTAACCCATAGGGGGAATGGAATCCTCATGGAGAACGGCCTGAGGGCTAGTTCACCTTCCAGCTCCTTAAGATAATCCCTCTTCATTGCTCCGAGGAGATCCTTTGCCTCGGCAAACTTGCCCTCCTTTGCAAGCTTAGTTGCATATTCCTGGGCCTCTTCTCTCGTTAGCAGGAGAGCCCTCTTTGAGGTGGCATCGTAATAGGGAACCCTGCCAGTTAAGGCCGCAACGTACTCAAGATCCTTCATATTCTCGTATTTTATCTCGTCCAAATTTTTGTATTTCATTGGAATACACCACCTGTAATTTAATAGAAAGGTATTTAAGTGTTTCTGAGGGATCTATGGATATGACCACGGTTAGGGTTCTAACGCCCCAGGAAGTCAAGAAGAACTACCAGAACTGGGAGGAGATCCTGGAAGAGGAGGGCTGGTGGTTTGAAAATGGGGAGATTGTAGTTGTGGAAAAAGATGATAAGATTGAAGAGCTTAAGACTATCCTCCATGAGGTCTTCGAATTCTACCTCGAGGTCTATTTTGGCTTCAAGCATGAAGAAGCCCACGGGCTTGCCCTAAAGCTGGAAGATGCTATTGACATTTTTCTAACAAAATGTGACCGAAAAATTTATATAACATAAGATTTAGATTACATTTAGGGAGATTTGAGATATTACAGCATCTCCCCATACATAAGTTACGGAGGGTTGGGTATGAAGGCCGCCGTGCTGGTTGATTTGGAAAATGTTGTCCTCGGGTTGAGGGATCTATACGGGGAGGACGCAAGGCTTGACAGGGATGTAAACTGGAAGGCCCTCTTTATGTACCTGGAGGGCCTTGGCTACGAAGTCGTCATTGCGAGAGGCTTCGCCAGCCCGTTCTACCTGGGTAAGCTTGATCAGATTAACAACCTCGAGAGAGCTGGAATCCATGTGGAGCTGACACCCTCGTTTAAGGCCGGGGACAGAGTGAAGACGCTAACTGACTCAGAAATGATAGTAGAGGGAATGAGCGTACTCTACGAACGTCCCTTCATTGAGGCGCTCATCATAATCTCTGGGGATAAAGACTTCGTGCCCCTAGCTGACAAGGCAAGGGAGCTCGGGAAAGAGGTCCTCTTCGCGGGGTTCATGCACACCATGGCAAGGGTAATAACGGAGAGGTACGGGGTCATAGACCTCGCCCAGTTCACTAGTGAAAGATTAGAGGTAGGAGGTGTTAAGAATGAAGTCATCGCTTCGCTCTAGGCTCGTCGGCGGGCTGTGGGGCATTGTAGTGGGGGATGCCTTTGGGCTGAGCTTCCAGTTCGTGTCGAAGAGCAAGATGAGGGAAATGTTCAAGAGTCCATGGGACATAAAGATGATGAGTGGGCTCTGGAGCGATGATTCATCCTTGACATTAGCCACAGCCCACGCCCTGACCGAGGGATATGACGTTGAGAGGATAGCCAAGAATTTCGTGGAGTGGTACTATAACGGAAAGTTCACTCCAAGGGGCTATGCCTTCGACGAAGGCTACACTACGTCAAGGGCCATAGAAAGGATTGCCAAAGGAGTTGAGCCCTTGAAGGCTGGAGGCAGGGGAGAGTGGGACAACGGAAACGGCTCGCTGATGAGGATCCTCCCGGCTGTGTACTACGCCTACTTTAAGCTCGACTCGCTTGAAGAGAGGCTCAACCTGATCCATGAGGTCTCCATGATAACTCACGCCCACCCGAGGGCGCTGATGGGGTGTGGAATTTATGCTCTCACGGTCTGGGAGATCCTGGAGGGCCTTGATAAGTTTGAAGCATATGAAAGGGCCATTGAAACCGCCAAGGAATTCTACTCTAAGGAGCCCTTTAAGGAGGAGCTTAAGCGCTATAGGAGGGTGCTGGAGGGGAGGATACACGAGTACCACAGGGAGGAGATAAGGGGCAGTGGATATGTTGTTCATACACTTGAAGCAAGCCTCTGGGCATTCCTGAGGAGTGAAAGCTATGAGGAGGGGGTAAGGGAGGTAGTATTTCTGGGAGAAGATGCTGATACCACTGGGGCAGTAACGGGAGGGCTTGCCGGGACTTACTACGGGATAAAGGGTATTCCCAGGGAATGGCTGATAAAGGTGGAGAACAAGGAGCTTGTTGGGTGGATAATTGAGGGGTTTGTGAATCATATACTCTCAAAACGTTAACTTTTAATATTTATTGTATAATTTAGGTAATAACATTCGAAGGTGAATCCAATGGAGTTACTAAATTTAAAGGTAGAAAAGGTGAGAGTGCTTGAGCTTATGAGATCCTCGCTAGAACTTGATAACTACTACCTACCTCCCTTCCAAAGAGACTATGTATGGGATGAAGATGATGTGAAATCTATGGTAGATTCAATGATTCGCGGATATCCAATAGGATCTATTATCTTATGGGCACCCTCAAGTGAAGAATTCATAAAAGAAAATCCCTTTTCTCTCCCACTAGCCGATATAACAATTAACCATGGAGGAAAATATTATTATGTCCTCGATGGACAACAAAGATTGACTTCATTACTCCTCCTGTTTAGAGAATGGAGAATTACAAGGAATGGAGAGGAGATATCCCTAAAAGTCCCAATTTCGATAGCCCCAGCCCCAGATGGAGGATATAAGTTATACAAGAGCAAAAAGAGGGGGGTAGACTTATCGAAACTATTGAAGATAGCTCTTAACCCCTTTGATAGTGATTCACAAAATTACTTACGGAAATATGAACAAGAGTACATTGAAAAAGCAAGAAGATTTGCTTCAAAAATAGCAACTTACGAACTCCCTATATATATAATAGAGACACAGAAAGAAAGTGAAGAAACCATTCTCGAAATGGCAGAGGCTTTTATAAGGATAAACAAGGAAGGAGTTAGAATAGGAAACGTAGAACTTATGCTATCTTTGATGACCAGCGTACTTGGTGGAAAAGTAAAACATGCAATATCAAGAGGAATATACAGGAAAATTCGCAAAACTTTTGGGTTTGAAGTAGACATTCAACCGATAATAAGGTTTATATTAGCAAACCTTGGAATAAATCAAGCCCAAATTTCAAAAGTAGATAAGTTTGCAAAGGCCTTGAAACAGATATCAGAGGATGAGAGGATACATAAAACAGATATTGTTTTAGAAAAATCATCAGAAGCTTTCACCCTTACTATAGAACTCATAGCAAGAAGACTTCCACTACCAAGCTCCCAGCTACTGCCTTCTCAAATAACTCTAGTCCCGGTTGCAAGATATATATACTTACAAGATATAAATGAGCTATCACAACTTAGTAATGAAGAAGAAAGAAAGATATTAAACTGGTTTATACTCGCCAACTTTACAAGTTACTATAGCACTTGGACAAGTTCCAAATTAGAGCAGGATCTCAAAGTGATATCATCTGCCTCAACGTTCCCTTACAATGAACTCCTAAAAAACATGAAGAGCAGGAATTACCCAACTGAAATAACTAAGCAGATGATACTGAAAGGTAGGGAGGAGAATACCCTAAAAAGAAGTGGAAGGAATTACATATTTCTCCTTTATATTGCTCTTGCTAACAATAATGCAGATGATTGGAACGGGCAGTTAATATCCTCAATCAGCTATGAAGAATTAACACGTCACCATATATTCCCTAAGAAATTTCTCGAGGAAAACTTGGAAGTGGAAGATCCTGAGAGAAGAGACATTGAAATAAACAACCTTGGAAACATAACCCTAATAAATAAGGCCATAAACTCCGAAATAGGGGATTCTCCACCACAGGAGTACCTCCCTCAGAGGCATAGAGAATCCCTAGAGAAACATTTTATCCCATATGAGCCAGAATTATGGAAACTTGAAAACTACGATGAATTTTTGAATACAAGGATGACATTGTTATATAGAGCTTTAAAAAACATATATCCCGAAATAATTAAATAAAGGAGTCCTGGACAATTGTTTCTCTCTTTGTTTCTTTCATAGTTTCGGTAGTTTCATTATGGCTTGTTTATACTTTCGCAAAGGCGGCAAATGAGGCGTTTAAGGATTACGCTAGAGACGTTTGCAAAAGTAACGATTAGTAGGAGGGAGAATTCATGAAAACCGCTAAAAAGCGAGATGTAATAAAGAAAATTCATCAATTAGATAAGGAAGACATAAAATACGCCATTAAGAAAATCGATGAGATAGGAATACCGATTTATAATGGCAAGGAATACCCAGTAAAATACGTAGTTTCCATAGCTGGAGAACGCAAGTTTGGAGAACAACTGCCAACAAGAGAGTACACACCTAAGGATGTAATTCCTCACCTAAAAAAGCTTGGATTTGAAATTAAAAAGCTTGATGATAAAGAAGATAATACCCCTAATAAAGAAGAGCAGATATATAAAGTTACTCTATATGCCCTATTGTCGGTGAAAAGTCAGATCATTCTCTATGGTCCCCCAGGAACTGGAAAGACTTGGCTCGCTCTAAAATACGTAAAAGATGCCACCAGAGAAGATGTCCCTGGGAATAAATGGGAGTTCATAACCTTCCATCAATCTTACAGTTATGAAGAGTTTGTTGAGGGATTCAGACCAAGAACAGAAAACGGTCAGATAACCTACGTCATCGAGGACGGAATATTCAAGAAACTGGCCCTTAGAGCAATCCTCGAAGCAATAAAAAATAAAGGGCTCTTAACTGAAGACGAAATCGGGGAATTAGAAAATTATCTCAGAAATTACTCCACCGATTATTCCCGATATAATAAGTTGAAGCAAAAATTATGGAACGCCCTACTATCGTTATCAAAAGAGGAAAGGGAAGAGCTCTTCAAAGATGCTCCCACCTTCTACCTCATAATCGACGAGATCAACAGGGGGAATATAAGCAGAATCTTCGGTGAGCTTATTACCCTCCTCGAAAGGGACAAAAGGCTGGGTCAAGAGAATGAAGTCATCGTTACACTCCCTTACTCGAGAGAACCCTTTGGAGTGCCACCGAACCTCTACATAATCGGGACGATGAACACTGCAGATAGGAGCATTGCCTTAATAGACATTGCCCTGAGGAGGAGGTTTGCGTTCATTGAAGTAGAACCGGAGCCAGAGAAACTAAAGGGTAACGTTATCGAAGGCATTAATCTCGCTAAACTCTTGGAAAGCTTGAACAAGAAAATCGAAGCCTTAAAGGACAGGGATCACAGGATAGGCCATAGCTACTTCATCAACATCAACACTAGGGAAGAGCTCCACAGGGTCTGGTACCAAGAGATAATCCCCTTACTGCAAGAGTACTTCTACAACGACTGGGAGAGCCTGAAGTCCATCCTGGGGGACTTCATCGAAGAAGAGAAAGTCAAAACACCATTCGGTGAGAGGTCAATTTACAGAATAAAACATCTAGAAGGAAAGGACTTCATCAACGCCCTCAAGAGAATAGTGGAGGATGAGTAATGCCTTCCATAACACTTTTTGAACACGAACCCAGGGAAGTTGATGAGAGCGTTAGGGAGGCAATAAAACTCATTAACAGAGCTCTCCCGCGTCCAACTTCGACATCAAACGACAGCCCCCAGGAGGAGTTCACCGAGGAGAACGGCTTCCTCCAAGTAACGGCCGAAGGGATAAAGGCCAAGCACTACGTGGGCTTCGCTTTTGCCGGAGATTTGTCAATTCAAGTGCTCCCAAAGGTCTTTAAATCCTGGGGAGAGCTTGACGCTATCATCGGTTTAATGAAGATGCTGAACGTTTCCTACGGCCTCAACATTTACGATGTGGATCTTGCAACCTTCAAATCCCTTAAAGCCCCCAGGGACATCTTTGAAGTTCTAGTTTTCCTGTACGCAAAGAGCCTATGGGAGGAAATCCTGAAGGGCCACCACAGGGAGTACGTTCAGAGGGTATCGGAGGAAAAGTTCCTTAGGGGAAAGCTACTCGTTGGGAGGCAGATACTAAAGCTGCCGCACAAGATGCACGAGTTCACAGTCGAGATCCATGAGTTCACCCAGGACAACCTCCTAAACCAGATATTCTACTTCACGACGAGGTTTGCCCTCTCCAAAACTAGATGGGAAGGAAATAGAAGGTTACTGGAATCGTTGATGTTGGTCTTCGCAGACGTAACCCCCAAGAGGATTACTCCTAGGGACTTCGAGAGGGTTCACTTCACGAGGCTGAACGAGAGATTTAGGAAGCCATTCAACCTAGCTAAGATCATCCTGGGCTCAATCGCCGAAGGTGGGGAGAGCGTTGGAGGGTTCTTCGTGGACATGAACGAGCTCTTTGAGAGGTTCATATTGTGGGCTTTGAGGAGTTCCGGCTTCAGAGTTCACTATCAAAGGGAGTTCTGGTTCGTTAAAGATGTGCTAAAGGCGAGGCCCGACTACGTAATTGAGGGCGTTGGAGTTGCCGATGCAAAGTACAGGGAGTGGAACGCTGAGCCAGACATTTTAAGGCAGATCTACGTTTACTCGAAGATCTTGGAGTTTCAAGGAGAAGAAGGTAGAGCATTCCTGATATTCCCCAGGACGGAGGGGTTTAATAAAGATTTAGAGCCCCAGGAACTTGAATTCTTCGATGATAGCAGGGTCAAAATTTTGCCTTATGACCTTGAAGTACTAAGGGAGGGCTACCTTGACCTCAACTTTAGGAATTATTTCAATAATCAAGAGTAATTTTTCACTTGATATAAGAGCACTTTTTATAAATGAGTTACAATAACTCTTGTTATGGAGCACGTGCTGAAGCCTCCTCGGAGGGTTGATGATGAAGATAACCATTTATGACGGGGCCGATACTATAGGCGGTACAAAAATCCACGTTGAAGACGGCAGAAATGGTATTTTCCTAGATTTTGGCATGAACTTTGCGAAATACTCAATATACTACGAGGAGTTCCTTAGGGAAAGACCTGCCCGTGGAATCTACGATCTTTGGATGCTGAACCTAATCCCCAAGCTCAACATCTACAGGGCCGACTTAATCCCCCAGGATCTAAGCGAGATCGTTAGGAGATATCCAGCCCCCCGAGTGGACGCGGTGTTGATAAGCCACGCACACCTCGATCACGTTGGCAATATAGCCTTGCTGAGGGAAAATATACCAATAGTCGCTTCGCCTACTACCCTCGTCATTCTGAAGGCCCTCCGGGACACCTCTCAAAACTCTCATATGGGAATGGAGCTCCCCTACTACAGCCCGAAAACTCCTGTGAATGGAAATCTAAACGTCCTAAAGTCGGACAGGAAGGGGGATTACATAGCGAGGGATATGGTAGTGACGGAAAAACTCAAACATGACATCGAGAAATTCATGAGGTGGAGGCCGGAGTTAGAGCTGGCGAGGAGCAACAGGGCGAGGAAGATAAGAGTCGGACAGATCGTCAGCATTGAGGAATGGGACTTCCCCTGGGAGGTAAAAGCTTACCCTGTTGACCACTCTATCTATGGAGCCGTAGGTTACGTAATCGACGGTGTCATAGCTTACACGGGAGACTTTAGGCTTCACGGGGAGCGCAGGGAACTAACGAAAAAGTTCATCAGAGAGGCCAAAAATGCGAGCGTTTTGATTACGGAGGGCACGAGGATAAACAGGGAAGACTTCAACGTCTCAGAGGATGAGGTTTATGAAAACGCCCTCGGTATAGTTGAAGAGGCAAACGGGCTCGTGGTTGCAGATTTTTCACCGAGGAACTTCGAGAGGCTGGAGACCTTCAAGAAGATCGCCAAAAAGACTGGAAGGGAGCTGGTAATAACGAGCAAAGACGCTTACTTCCTCCACGCCTTAACTCTGGCTGAAGGAGTGAACTACCTCGAGGGTGTTGGGATTTACGAAAACCTAAAGGCAGACCCTAGAAAATGGGAACTCTGGGTGTTCGAGAGGTACGGGGAGCTGAAGGTCACTCCTGAAGAGATAAAAGAGAACCTAGAAAACTACATTCTCTGCTTCTCATTCTACGACATGCCCCATCTGCTCGACATCATGCCAAGCGGTGGAGTTTACATATACTCCTCTAGCGAGGCCTTCACCGAGGAGCAGGTGTTCAGCTTCTTGAGGCTCTGGAACTGGCTCCAGCACTTCGGGTTCGAGGTTTACGGTTTCAAAGTTCTAAGAGATGGAAGGCCGGTGTTTGAGAAGGGGCTTCACGCTTCCGGACATGCTTCGAGGGAAGACCTGATCAAGGTTATTGAGGAGGTAGATCCTGACTATATAATTCCAGTTCACACGGAGAACCCTGAGTGGTTTAAAGGTGTGTTTGGGTCAGAAAGAGTTGTTATTCTGAATAACGGGGAAAGCTTTGAGATTTAGGAGGTGTTAAGATGCCGGTGCCAAGGAATATCTCCAGAGAGGATGTGATAAAGGCACTTGAAGAAGTAAAAGCGAATGGAGTTCCGAGCCAGTACAAATCAGTAACATACTTCCTTGTTTATGAGGGAAAGTATTATCCTCCAAAGTACATAATATCTTTGGCAAATAAATACGCTAACGGAGAATTTCTAAGCCCTGCAGAATTTAATACCCATGAGGCAGTGCGACATCTAAAGAGACTGGGGTTTAAGATAGTTATGAAAGAGCCCACGGGAAAGAATGTTGATACTAATATTCCCAAAACTTCTGCAGATGTGAGAACCTTAGTTGATACCATAGAATTCCCGCCAGAAAAGTTCGATATTGAAATTTACAGAGCCTTTAAAAAGTTCGCTTCTCTTATAGAGGAAAGGATTAAAGCCATAGCAGAAAAACGCTCTGAGGCAAACCATCTCTATGAAGAAAGCGAAGACACAGTTAGATACATGATGTTCTACGCCTTAACAACCACTGCTGATATTGATCCCCTCACCATTTACCTTGAATATCCACCTCAAAATATCCCACATGTAAAGTACGCAAAGATTGACACGTATATTGCTCCTGCCAATAATAGACCTGCTCTAGCGTTTGAAATGAAGTTCAAGACTAAGATCCCGAGTAAGAGGAACATTCCAAGATCTCAGGTAGCCGGTTCTGCATTCGCTGATATACTCAGGCTTGCGTTGTTCAAATCAAATGAAGTCATAAAACGGTACTTCGTATACCTAGTTGATCAAGAAATGATTAGATATTACCGCAATCCCCAAAATAAATTGATGGAATTCTTTGATCTAGAAATCAACAAAGGATTCAAGCTAACAAGGGATTACATCCTCTTTAAAAACAAGGAAAGGAAGGAGAAGCGTGCAAAGTGGCTGATTAATGAGGTTATGAAGAGTATAGGGGAGCCTCAGCACTGGCCCGAACCAATCATCATCTGCAGATTTAGGAAGGACATTGATGTCGATGGTGATAGTTTGGCAATAAGGATCTATGAAGTGGTGCCGTGAGGGAGGGATAATGTGCGAGCTTTTTGGTGTGAATGCGAACAAAGATGTCGACGTCAATTTTACCTGGAGGGGCTTTATAAGGAAGAGCGAGTATAATCCCGATGGCTGGGGCATTGGGTGGTACAGCCACCTCGCTGGAAGTAGGAACCTTTCAGTAATAAAGCAGCCAATCCCTGCATATAGAAGCAGGATAGCCCTCGCAGTTCCCACACTGAGGATAAAGGGCCAAATAGTAATAAGCCACGTGAGACTTGCAACGAGCGAGATAGGCTACCTCAACACGCATCCCTTCGTAAGGAGGATTTGGAGCGTTGGTCAGTACGATGAGTGGATATTTGCACACAATGGAGTTTTAGACGGAGTCGAAGAGTTGCCAAAACGCTTTAAGCCCTTAGGGACGACGGACTCTGAGGCGGCATTCTGCTATATAATGGAGAATTTGGAGGGGATAGGGACAATAAGGGAGCTCTTCATCAAACTACAAAGCATCTTAGACGAGCTCAGCGATTATGGGACGCTTAATGTTCTTATGAGTAACGGCAGATACCTCTTTGCCTACACGCACTACCCGGGCAAGGGCATGTGGCTACTTAGGCGTCATCCTCCCCATAGAGGCCATGCAAGGCTTCTTGATGAGGACTTTGAAGTTTCAGTGGGAGATATGAAGGCTCAGGACGAGTACGCGTACCTCGTAGCTACGAGAAGGCTCACGGATGAAAAATGGGAGAAGATGGAGAAAAATAAGCTTTACATTTTCAGGGACGGTGCTTTATTGCTTAAAGTCGGCAGGAAAATTGAGCCCATGCTCAGGAAGGATGAGATTGAAGTTCTTCGAGCGGTTCTGAATGGAGAGAGCCCCGAGATTGATAACACAGTGAAAAGGCTCGTAGATTTGAAACTCCTGAAAATTACTAGGGGAGGAGTCGCGGTGAATGATTATAGGAGGGCGATAATTAAGCTAATTGTCGAGGGATAAGGCATGGACGGTGGAGAATTAAAGGAGCTACCCCTTGGCAGGGGCTACATTCTGAGGACTAAAGGTGGAACTCTCCTAAAACGTGAGAAAAGAGTGTATCTTTTCGAGTGGCGGGAATATATGATCATTGGGAATAGAGAGTTCAGCGTGAAGACCGGAGAGTACATCGTCAGAGCTGAGAAGATCAATAAAAACACGTACATAGCCACCTTTCAATTTAGGAACTACATTGGAAAGGCAAGAATAGAGATCATAGATGGAGAGGGCAAGTTAACAGTTGAAGTTGAGGTTCTCTCGGACAAAATTGACAGGATTTACAAGGAGGGTAGCATAGTAGAAAAACACGAGAGGCTTTACAGGGCGTTAGTTGAAGATATAACAAACAAGGCGATTACGCTCCCATTTTCTATTTCCACCCCAACTGCATTCAGCGTTAAGGAGTCCGAAGAACCCGTAAATGAGCTCTTTGCATATCACTTCCTCGTGAACAATCGGGAGAGAATAATTTCAGCGTACGAGGAAATTCTAAAGCATCCACACAGAAAGTTGGTTGAAAAGGAGGAGTGGGTAAACTTCTGGGAGGTCAGCGAGGTATACGAAGGGACAGTACTTTCAATAGCGACTCATCCAGAGTATTTAGTTAAATCTTCTTCCAATATTGCAAAGCACCTGAAAGGCTACGCGCCCTTAAAAGTTAGCCAGAGAATTAAGTACGAGAGCTTCGACACCCACGAGAACAGATTCGCAAAACACTTCCTCAACGAGCTGATAACGTGGGGCGAGAGAGCAATCAGCGCTATCCTTAACTCATCTTACCTAACAAGGGAGCAGAAAGAAAAAGCGGTGTCCAACCTTAAGCCCATCCTTGAGGACTTGGAGTACTATGCGACGAGCGATATATTTGAGGATGTTGGCGAAATGGAGATGTTTCCATATACATCCCAAGTGCTCCTCAAGCGCGAGGGCTACAGGGACCTGCTCCAGCTCTGGAGGGAGTTTAATAGCTACTCACCGTTTTTTGAGGAGATGTTGAGGGCGATAAACAACAAGGATATTCCAAAGCTCTACGAGTACTGGTGCTTCTTTAAGCTTGTGGAGGAGCTTGGGGAGATACTTAGAAGTAGGGATACCAAGATTATTATTTCACCTCTTGGTGAGCTCTCAGAAGAGGGTGATGTTTACGCGGAATTTGACAATGGCTGGAGGCTTTACTACAACAAGAAGCTTACTCCCAAACCTAAAAAATGGAGCTATTCAGTATCTCTAAGGCCTGATTTCTCTCTTTTCGATGGAGACCCCAATAAGTCAGGAACAAAGTTGATTGGAATTTTTGATGCAAAATTCAAGGTTGAAACTGCTGATACAAGTAAATTTGCTGAAGAAGATAGGGAGATGGAGCAGAGGCCAGACCTTAAGACGTGGGCAAAGCTTGAAGATATATACAAGATGCACACATATAGGGATGCTCTAAGGGCTAAGTTTGCGGTGGTTCTTTATCCTGGGGAGAGGAGTGCATTCTTTAATGTTAATTTGAAGGAACATTATGGAGTGAAAGATATGAGAGATGTATTCATTGAAGATTTCCAAGGTATTGGATATTTAAAATTCCGGCCATAGGAGGTGGCAATTTATGGGAAGCTTTAACTTTGACCATCAAAAAATATCTGAGATAGAAGAAATCATTAAGAAGCTAAAAAGAGAATACCAAAAAGATTGGGAAAATAATAAAAGCAAGACGTTAGGCATATTTAGAGAAATATCCGACAAGCTTGTATCTGAGGAGAATATATCTATTGAGGAAGTTAAGGATTTAATTCGAAAGATACCCCCAACTACTAGATCACTGCTTTACTTTTCACACGCGACCGACAGCGGAAATAGGGATAAACTGTTAAGGCGCATACTTGCAGATAAAAAATTCAGAAAGTTGCTCTCCTCAATTAAAGATAAGGAAAACTTAACTCCTGAAGATATTGAAAGATTAGAGAAAGAGATAAGAGAGTTAGAAATACATGATGTTGGCTTGTCTATAATAAGCACTTGGCTAACAATTGTAAATCCTCACATATTTGTTCCTGTCTTTATAGGCACCATTCCAAAAGAATTTAATTTAATGCTAAGGAAAGTGCTCGGTTTTGAACTAAAATGGGGCCCAGGGTGGAAAAACTACGTAAATAATTACCTAAAGTTCGTTTATGTAGTAAACATCATAAAAAACAGAGTAGGAGCAGAAACTGCACTTGAAATTGTGTTTTACCTCAGCAAATTTAAGGACAACCTACATAACCAGCAAATTGAAAGAGTCTCAAAAAGCAACGACGTCAGCCATGGATCACTGAATGAATACTATTCCTCCATTGGGTATTTATACTCTCCCACAACAATTTCCCAATTCTACGTTGCTCTAAAGACTAAAGGATTTGTCATTCTCTCTGGATTAAGTGGTACGGGGAAGACAAAGATTGCCTTGGAGTTTGCTGAGTTACTAATAAATTTTCCACAACTATTAACTGCATGGGGGAGCGAGGATACTGAACAGCAATTAAAGAAAGCCCTAGAAGAAATTTCTAAAACAATAAACGATATTGGATACGCCGTTTTAGTATGGGGGCCTGCTGGCAAGACAATAAAAATTGAAACTCCTTTTATTTTATGGGTTGTCTATAAGAATCTCATCAGAGCAGGGTTCCTAGTTAACAAGGTTTACCAATTAAAAGATGTTCAAAGAGATGATAAATTAAAGGAGAGATTGCTCAGAGGTTATAGATGGACATTAGATAGCTATGGAGGAAAAGACGTCGGCCAATCATTTAATGAGGATACAACAAAGCACCTAAATAGATTTAAACATATAAAGGATGAAAATGATAGGGTTGTCTTTTTTGAAATTTCCAAAATTATCCCAGTGACTTCATTAGTTAAGGTCTCAGATACTGTAATCGAAAAAGATGATGGGAAAGTATATTCCCCTCAACAAGTCTCCCAAAGTGGATACAGCAAAATTGTCAAATTGCCTTTAGCATTGAAACGCTTAATTACAACTATATGTGGATCAATTATAGATAATTCCCTTTTCCTCTCCGTCCGTCCAGACTGGAGAGATTCCAAGCCTTTACTAGGCTACTATAATCCATTAGACGGCAAGTACTACAAAACTCCTCTCCTAGAGTTCATATTGAGGGCCAAGGAGGACTATGAGAAGAATAAGGAAAAAGCAATGCCCTACTTCATAATCCTCGACGAGATGAACTTGGCTCACGTTGAGTACTACTTTGCCGACTTCTTAAGTGTCCTCGAGAGTGGCAGAGATGAGGACGGCTTTACAAGGGAGAGCATAAAGCTCCATGATGTAGATGAAGTCGAAAAAGAGCAGGGGATACCCAAGGAGATTAAACTTCCACCAAACCTCTACATAATTGGAACGGTGAATATAGACGAGACAACTTATATGTTCAGTCCCAAGGTTCTTGACAGGGCGTTCACGATAGAATTTCACGACGTTGACCTTGAAAGCTATCCTCCAGAGGAAAGCAAGTTGTCCTGGGAAAAACGTGAACAGCTCAGGAAAACCATTCTTAACGACCTAAGGAGGAACGGAAAGTTCCTTGCATTTGACAAGAAGGATATAGGGGAAGCCATTAAAAAGCTCAAAAAAGCTGAAAACGGAAAGTACTGGGAGGCCCTCGAACAGCTGAACAGGGCCTTAGAGCCATATGATCTGCACTTTGGCTACAGGGTTGTTGATGAAATAGCATTGTTCTTTGATAATGCACAAAAAAGCAAGGGTATAGTCAGCTTTGAGAACGACGATGAAATATTCGACCTAGCAATTCTAATGAAAATCCTTCCGAAGTTCCACGGAAACAGGAAGAAACTTGAAAAGCCTTTACTGCTTCTCCTTAAGCTTGCTAAAGAAGGAGAGCTAAAAGATGAAGACGTGCACAAAACGGCCGATGAGCTATTTAAAGATATATTTGGAACTGAAAATTGGCAGGACAAAAGTAGGGCTGTCGTTAAAGAGCTCACTAACCCAGGCAACTACGTGTATCGGCACACCGCCAAGAAAGTCCTGAGAATGCTTCGCCAGCTATATGAAATAGGGTTCGCGAGCTTTAGCTAATTTCCTTTATTTCAAAATTACAATGAAGGTGAGGCCTCTCGCTCCTGCTCCCTGTCCCATCATCTTGGGATAGTCTTTGTAGGCATGAATACCGGCATGATATAGGAGGACTTTTTAGGGGCAGAAATTTTTATTGGTCTCATTGTGGATGGGGCTCGGGTTTCCGAGAACGGTAGTGCTGTGACCGGTGACGAGGTTGAGTTGTTACCGTGAATGCTTAGAATCGTCATGATGACCCACACTACAATGATGCAGTGTGAGGGAACTGCACTTCATGCCTCTCCCTAGAACTAAGAGGATAAGGGGCAATTATAGGTAAATAGAAAGGATTTTAAATGTTAGGCTGACCTAATTTTCGGTGGTGGAGATGAGGTGTTTAAAGGTTGCGTTCGGAATGGAGGATGATGAAAAGCTCATAGACGCTCACTATGGGGACTCAAATTTCTTTGCGATCTATGATGTATGCGAGGACGGCAGGTACAGGTTGCTGGAGAAGAGAATCAATAAAGCAAAGGAGGTAGAGGAGGAAGAGCATGGGGATCCCAAGAAGTTTAGGGCGATAGTTGAGCTTTTGAAGGATGTGGACGTTCTAGCGGCGTTTAGAATGGGTCCCAACTTCCTAAGGATAAGAGATCAGAGTGACAAAGTAGCATTCTTCACGAGAACTAGGGATCTAAAGGTTGCACTTCAAAGGGTCATTGAGAACTTTGATGAGCTGTGGAGACAAGTTCAGGAGAAAAAGACTCTTCAATAATTTAAAGCTTGGAGATGCAACATCTTAATAATTTTGTCCAATATCGGGTCTGTTCTCTCACCACGCCTCCTCTGTAGGTTGAATGCCTCGCCCTTTAGGGCGGGGAGGAAAGCCCGCTATATTCAATTTTTTATTCCCTTAGAGGGCACCTCTGGCCGTGCCCAATGACACCAACCTGTCCGATGAAGCACGGGTGACCGTGTGGAGGATGTTTCCCGTGGGAACCCCATAAAGGAAGGGAGTCAGATACTCTCTCAAAAATCTTCTCTATGTGAGCTTTTCGGTGGAATTTTCCATGTTCCTCATGGAAACTTAATGTTCTTGGATCCCCAGGGAAAGTCTCTATCCGAACTCAAGACTTGAGATCTACTACAGGAATGCCCTGAGGAAAGGAAGCCAATTTCTTAGCTGAGGATCAAAGATGCCGCCCTAATCCAAGTGCCCTACGCCAATGAGCGTAATGAAAAGTCTCAAAACCTGGGACTTTGAAGGCGAGCTGGGGAAGAGCATAGGGGCTAGAAAACTAAACCTCAATAACGGTTCCAGTTCTAACATCAACGAACTTCTCCCCGTACCTCCTCTTTACGTACTCCTTCGCTACATCCCCAGAGCAGTGGGCTGGAGCTATTAATTCTGTCATCTTAGCTAAGTTGTCTATCCTCCATAGGGGCGGCGAGTGAAAGCCTCCTATAACTAGGCAAGCCTTTTTGTAACCGCTGGCATCGAGAACGGCTTTAGTTAGCCTATCCACTCCAGGATGACTGCATCCTACTATAACTACTAAGCCTGAGCTCGTCTCAATTCCAATAGCATGCTCGAAATTGTCGAGGATCCCAGAGGTGTAAACTCTCTTTTCTATCTCTCCTGGACTTGTAACCGGGATCGGATCAAAGCCCCATCTCATGGCCATCGCCATTCCCTCGAGGGGAGCGTAGAGCTTTAACCCAGGATTCAATTCCGCAATATAAGGGAAACCTCCATAGTGATCGTAGTGCCAGTGGCTCAGCACGGCGAACTTCAATCCTTTAAGCTCAACTCCTAAGGCCTTTGAGTTGTACGCTAGGACTAGGGGATTCGTGTCGGCATCGAACAGAATTCTACCCACTAGAATGCTCCATCCCCAGTCATTCTTCAACCCTTTGGAGGGAACGTTGTCGTTGAGGACTATGAGTTTCATGAACCAATATAGGGGCCTTGAACTTTTAAGCTTGAGGAGAAAATTTATAAGCAACTCACCAACTCAAGCATGCGGGGGATTAATAATGGTGAGGCTCAAGGCGATCATCGTTAAGGATAGGGATGGCGAGGAGTTCCTTAGGTGTCCAAGGTGTGGGATGGTATTCAAGAGGAGAAAGGACTACATAAAGCACGTTAACAAGGCCCACGGCTGGCTCTTTGGCAGGGGCAAGCCAAAAGGCAAGAGGCTCAAGAAGAAGTACGCCAAGCTCTCCCAGTGATTTTAATTTTTAATGATGAAACAGCCAGGACCCTGATGGGATGATGAATGGTGGGCTTAGCTGATGTCTCTGTTGCCGTCCTCTATTCTGGCGGCAAGGATTCTAATTATGCCTTGTATTGGGCTGTTAAAAGCGGATTAAATGTCAGGTTCTTGGTTTCGATGGTGAGCGAGAACGAGGAAAGCTATATGTACCACACTCCAAACATAAACCTCACTGACCTGCAGGCCAGGGCCCTTGGAATTCCTCTCGTGAAGGGGTTCACCACGGGAGAGAAAGAGAAGGAAGTTGAGGATCTAAAGAGAGTCCTCGAAGGACTTAAAATTGAAGGAGTCGTTGCCGGAGCCCTTGCAAGCAGGTACCAAAGAGAGAGGATAGAGAGGATAGCCAATGAACTCGAGCTTAAGGTCTATGTTCCAGCTTGGGGTAGGGAGCCTGAAGAATACATGAGAGAGCTCGTGAAACTCGGCTTTAAATTCATGTTCGTTGGGGTTTCAGCTTATGGCTTAACCCAGGAGTGGCTCGGGAGAGTAGTAGATGATGCCGTAATAGATGAGCTCGTAAAGTTGAGGGATAAATACAACGTTCACGTGGCAGGAGAGGGTGGTGAGTTCGAGACTTTCGTTCTTGATATGCCCCTATTTAAGTATAGGATAGTTGTTGATGAAGCTGAGAGAATTTGGGATGGTCTCTCCGGGAAATTAGTGATAAAGAAGGCCCACCTTGAGCCTAAATAAAACAATTTACTTACTACAAAAATAATTTAAGTTAAGAAGTCTAGTTATGACCGGTGAAGTGAATGAAGAAGAACTTACTTATCTTAACTTTCATTATCTTCGCTGTAATTTCTCCAGTTCGGGCAATGTTTCTTATAAGCGAGGTCTATTCTGGGGATAGAGTTGCAGTTATCGGAGTTTATACGGACGAATACTGCAATGTCCAGCGGGGTTGTGCACCTTCCGGGTATCCAACCTATGTGTTTTATAATGGGAGTGGATTTAAGCTTGCTCCTCCCTGGTTTGGGAGTTATTCCATTCTCGGCACTATCAACGATAGCTTGATCCTCCAAAGGAGCGCAGAAAGATATGAAATAGTATTGTATAACCCCTTTAATGGTTCAATTAAGAGATTGTACACTAAGAAACCCCGAGAAGGTGAAATTATCTGGGGTCTAGCGTTTATTAATGGTAGCATTTACGTTTCAGTTCGTGAGGATTATAGAGAAGCTCATCTGTGTAGGATTTCTTTAAATGGTAGTCCTACCTTCCTGGGAAAAGTTAAAGGCCTTGTGGACGGAATCGCCTTCAGAGACTATATATTTATTAGGACAAAGCCAGTGTCAAAGCACTACTATTATCACTACTACATTTTGCTAAACGATAGCGCTCGGTGGCTTGCAAGTGGTAACATCTGGCTCGATTATTTTAACGGTACCCTCCTTATTATAAGGTGGGGAAACTACACGATTAACAGAACACTGTTGAGCATGTTTAAGCTAAAGCTCATTGAAACCAAAAGCTTTTCAATGTCTCTGGGCTGGAACGGGACGTGGTACATCTACCATAACACGAGCCTAGCCCTTACAGATGCCCTCTATTCTGGAGAACCAATTCCACTGTACTCGGAGAACGGATCTTTTCTTGGTCATTACTACCTGTCATCCCCCGGAGAGGGTTTTTCGTACATAGCAACCCGGGAAAATCCCATAAAGCTTGAAGGCCTTACATGGTACGTGGATCCATATACTGGGGAGTGGCTCTTTCTATCTGGATATGAGAGCTTTGGATGGCCCGTTGCTTTCACTGACAGTAGCTTGTACCTCTATGCAGGAGGAGATTTATACATATGGAACCTAAGTGACGGTGGCAAGAGAGTCGTTAGGATAAGTAAGGAGAACCTTCCCTTAAAGATAGTTTCTTCGAAAGATTTCGTGTTACTCTACTTTGGGAGGATGTATTCAAATGGTGGTTCTTTTAACGCTCTCTACGCGTACAATGGCACGGTTATAGATTTGGTTCCAAAGTTACGCTCCCTCTTCCCTAACCCACCAGAAAAGGTTGTTGAAGTGGTGCACTCCCTCTCAAACGGGACATCTGTACTGATTTATGTGAAAGAACCAGAAAGTGAGCCTTGGGAGTGTGGCCACCTTTATGAATTCAACGGCACCTTTAGGTACATTGGAAGGTACTATCCCCTTTCCTGGGCCGGGATCTGGATCGTTGAAGATGACAAAGGTCTCTTGTACACCTTTAACGGTAGTTGCATAAAACCACTGAACATTACCGGTGAGGTCGCTGGGAGCTATATACTTTCGGGAAAGTTCAGAGAGAACAGAACATTGTACGTTTATAAGGAGGGGGTTAAGAAAATAGCGACGTTTCCCCCCGGATCTCATATCACTAGTGCATCTTCAGGTGTTCTAGTGGTTACCGAGAATGAGAGCTATATAGTTCAGGAGTTTAATGTTTACAGGATTCCACTTAAGCTCGATTTAAGGAGTGATGTGTCCGTCAATTGTTTCAAACGAAGGTGTCTCATCGCGTATGTCAGGAAGAGCGATCGCAGTAGGAAGGGTGAGTCTAACCTGCCCGAATTCACCTCTACGCTGTACATCTTAAATGATGAATTTAAGAAGGTGGGAGAGTTCAAAGGGATGGCAAGGGTGCTCGGTCATTCAAGTTCCGGATGGGTGATTAAAGTTGATCACTGGAGGGAACCATCTAGTTTTTACCTCTATAATGGGGAGTTTAAGGAAATTTTGAGAACTGAAATGTACAGAACGGAGGCCTTCCTTATAGGGGATTATCTTATTCTCTCAAATCAAAGCTTTGAAACGTACCCAAGACAATTTGTGTATAGGGTTAACAATGGAACGCTTGAATTCTTAGGAATTTACCCTTCTGAGGGAACTTCCTACCTTGCTTGGAATGGCACCTTGATAATAGGAGGCGAGGGATCCTTCTGGGATGTTATTGCCAACAAGAGCTTCCAGGTAAATGGTACTGTTGAGGGCATCCTTCCGTGGAGGGGAGGAGTTCTAGTACAAACTGATTATCCGATTTACATCTACAATTACAAAAACGGAGAGATCATTCAGTACATCCCGCCCGAAAGCCCCCGGGAAGGAGGGGTTAAAGAGTGCTCGAAAGAAAATCCGAACAAATATCAGCCTCCCAAAACAACCTCATCTCAAATTGAACCGAAAACTCCTCTAAGAAACACTCCTCGGGGCTTAGACTTCATGGTTGTCCTTGTCCTTGCCATTATTGTGATAATCCTGGGGAGGAGGAAATAAATATTTATCCACTAGTAGATCCCAGGGACAATGAGGGGCAAAGTCAGGGATATTAGTGAGGATGGCCTTGGTGTGCTTGGGAACATTCTATTACCCTTTGCGTATCCTGGGGACGTCGTGGAGGTAGTGAAGACCAGAAATAAGCTCGGAAAAGAAATTGGGGAGTTTATTCTTCTTGACCCTTCTCCTCTTAGAGGAAAACCCAAATGCATGCACTTTGGAAGGTGTGGCGGTTGCCTGTGGCAAGGATTAAAATACAGGGAGCAACTAAAGCTCAAGACTGGGCTGTTTGAAAAATTGACTAATATAAGCGCCGAGATAAAGCCCTCTCCCAAGATATATGGCTTCAGGAACATTACAAATCTGATAGTCACGGTGAACGGAATTGGCATGAAGGAGTTTGCGAGGCCGAAGACGGTAGTTCCCTTAAGGGAATGTCCCGTATTCTCCCGGAACTTTCCAATTTATGTAGAAGCGATAAAGGAATTCCTCAGAAAATCTAAGCTTAGGCCATGGAACTGGAAGGGAGGGGAAGTGCACTACGTCCAGATAAGGGAAATGAAGTTTACTGGAGAAGTCATGGTAAATGTGATAGCCCACGTTGAGCCAATCAAAAAGGTAAAGGAGATTCTCCTAGAGACCTTTGATTTCGCGGACTCAATCTACTGGAGCGTTAAAAGGGACAAGAGAGATGACCCCAGGGGAACTCCGATCCATATTCACGGTGAAGAGCTCGTTAAGGAGCTTGTTGAGGGTGTATACTACTTTATTCATCCCTCTTCCTTCTTCCAGACCAACAGCTATGCTCTACCACTACTTTTGGAAGCGGTTAAGGAGTACGTTGAGGGGGAGAACGTTCTAGACCTGTACTCCGGCATAGGAACTTTCTCCTTGTACTTGGCGAGTGAAGGGTTCAAAGTCAAAGGAGTTGAGATTAACGAATCTTCAGTTTCTGTCGCCAGGAAGAGCGCTGAATTCAACTCTCTAGATGTTGAGTTTGAAGTTCGGAATGCGGAAGAAGCAGATTTGTCTGGTTATGATACCATAATAGTCGATCCACCCCGGAAGGGTCTCGGAAGGTTTGCAGGGAGGATAGCTAGGGAAGGTCCAGAAACACTAATTTACGTCTCCTGCAACCCTAGAAGGTTCATCCTTGACTATAGGAACTATCTTGGCAAGGCATACGAAATCGAGGAGGCAACTCTAATCGACATGTTCCCACATACTCCTCACGTTGAGGCCGTGATAAAGCTTTTTAAGCGTTAAGATATTGGTTTAAACATGCAAAAGCTAATAATTTTACTACTCATAAGCCTGGGCTGGATATTCAATTACTCTCACAGAATGGCTGTTCCTTCCCTTGCGCCTCTGATAAGAGAAGATCTTCACATCACGAATGCTGAGATAGGCCTGTTAATGACATCCTTACTCCTACCGTACGCGTTAATTCAGGTCCCCGCGGGATATATTGGAGATAAAATTGGAAGGAAGAAGTTGCTCATCCTCAGCATACTTGGTTATTCCATATCGTCGGCATTCATAGTTCTCACGAGGGATTATTGGGATATGCTCATCGTTAGATTCATTTATGGCGTGTTCGCCGGCCTTTATTATGCACCCGCAACGGCCCTAATAAGCGAGGCCTTTAAGGAAAGGAAGGGATCAGCCTTAGGATTCTTCATGATTGGTCCCGCAATAGGAACCGGAATTACTCCCCTAATAGTCGTTCCAATAGCCCTAACCTTTAACTGGAGGCTTTCGTTCTTGGTTCTCTCACTTCTGAGCTCCATTGTAGCGGTCTTGCTTGCCTTTGCCGTAAGAGGAGAGGTTTCTAAGCCCGAAGTTGCGAGGTTTTCAATCCCGAGAACTGTCTTCCTATTAAGCCTAGCAAATTTCCTGGGCCTTGGAGCATTCTTTGCTCTCCTCACATTCTTGGTCTCATACTTGGTCTCCCAGGGAGCAAGCCTTGAGAAAGCCTCCGCGATGTTCTCCATGCTTTCAATGGTAGGAATTTTAGGATCTATTTCAGCCGGCTTCCTTTATGATAGGATAGGGAAAGTTAGCGTTTCCTTAGCGTTTATTATGAATGCCCTCTTTACATTTCTCATACTTATCTGGCCGAATCCCATCCTTCTAATACCTCTTGGCTTTTTCCTTTACTCGGTTGGAGGAATAATAACCGCATACACATCAGAGAAGGCTGGAAAGGAAAACTTGGGGGTTGTCATGGGGTTCGTGAACATGGTTGGGTTCTTTGGAGCCACACTTGGTCCCTACGTTGTCGGAAGGCTCATAGATATTACCGGTTACAGGAAGGCCCTTCTACTTATTCCTCTAGCGTACCTAACTTCCGCCCTCCTGATATTCTTGGACATGGGCCATCGTCATAGGCAGCCATCATCCCTTCGACCCGGGCTCTCTGAGGGCCCATTCGAAGTCTGAAAGATCGAAGGCTAAGAAACCTCTTTCCCTGAGCTTCTCCTTTCCCTTTATTTCTTTTCCGATTATTCCATAAAACTTTTTCCCTTTAACGTTCACCCTCTCGCTCTTTTCAATTAGCTCTTTTAATATTTTCATTGTCCCTCTATAGTTAAGGGTCTTCCATTTAACCTCAAAGAATGCCGAATCTCCAGTTAAACTGTTAATTGCAACTATATCAATTTCCTTTTCCTTATCCCACCATCTTCCTATCTTAGTGAACCTGAAGGGCAACTTTCTTCCATTTATCCTTATCAGGAACTCCCTGCACACCCTCTCAAAGACTTCGCCGAGGTACTTGTTGAAATCCTCTTGGATGTCTGAGAACGTTATTGCCCCTATTTCAATATCATCCTTATATGGATAGACGAAGCGAAGCCAGAACCTGTAGTAAAAGTCCTTAACCCTGTATATTCCAAACCTCCTCCTCTCCCTTACCGTTACTGGAAACTCCTTGTATATTAGGTCGAGAGTCTCGAGAACTTTTAGGTACTTTGGAAGGTTCGTTACTGCAACTTTTACCTCATTTGCAATCTCTGTTAGCTTAGTTTTTCCATCGTTTATTGCTTTCAGGATGTTAAGGTACGTCACTGGCTCCCTGAGCTCGTCCTTGAGCAGTCTTTCAGCGTCCTCATAGAGAATGCTGACTTTGTTGTAGAAGTTCCTCTCTATGTTCTCCTCAACCGGTAGTGAGTCGTCGAAGTACTGGAGATACGCGGGAATACCATCTATCACACCATAAACTTTCACGAGATCCTCCCACGAATACTTAGGAAATGCCTCTCTGAGGTGAAAGAAGCTTAGAGGAGATAGTTTCATTTGAGCCGTCCTTCTCCCATACAGGGGATTTTTATAGCTGAGAAGGCTTTCCATTGTGGAGATTGATGACCCCAGGAGTATTAGCATTACTTCTGAATCTTTCAATATTTCATCCCAGATATACTGGAAGAGTAAGGGGATTGATTTGTCTTCCTCAACCCAATATGGAAACTCGTCAATCACGACAACTATCTTCCCAAACTTCTTTAGCTCCTCAAAGAAATTCTCCAAACTTTCAGCCTCTATGAACACGTTGAACTTCCTGTTGAAGCTCTTTATTAGCCTGCTGATTTCAAGTTCCATCGGCTCCTTCCGTGCGAGAAAGTAGAAGCTTTTCTTGTCCTTTATGAACTGTTTCACTAGTTCCGTCTTTCCTATTCTCCTCCTTCCGTAGATCAGAATTAGATGAGCCCTTCTTTCCTTGTATCTCTTTTCCAGCTCTTCCAGCTCAAACTCTCTGTCGATAAATTTTAATATCATGATATTAAATATCACATTATTAAACTTAAATCTTCTCATCAAAGCTTATTAATCCCAAAGCTTAACGTTCAGATGGTGGTTTTCATGGAAGACCCCTATCTTTGGATGGAGAACTTGCAAGATGAAAGGGTTCTAAAGTTGATTGAGGAGGAAAACAGAAGGTTCAGGAAGTTCGTGGGAGAGCTGAGCGATGAGCTATTCTCGGAAGTCTGGGAGTACTTCTCGATACCTACCGTGGGTTCTGCAAGGATAACTAAGAGGGGAGTAATAGTCTCAACGAGAGAAAAGGACAGACAGGTCATAAGGTGGCTTAACGGTGAGGTTATAGTTGACTCCAAGGAGCTGGAGAAAGAAATCGGCGATGAGGTTCTCCTGCAGGGCTTCACTACCGATAGGGAAGGCAAGAGGCTAGCGTACAGCTTCTCAATCGGAGGGGCCGACGAGGGAACGACTAGGATAATCGACCTCGAAACCGGGGAGGTAATAGAGGAGATAACGCCCTCAGCATGGAACATAGTGTTCCTGGGAAATGGCTACTACTTCGCCCGCTTTTACAGAAAGGAGAAGACTCCCGACGGTATAAATCCTCCAGCTGAGAGGTTATTCTGGAAGGACGAAGAAGGAGAGAAGATGGTATTCGGTGAGGGCCTTGGCTCTGGCTACTTTATGGAACTCTCAAAGAGCTCAGATGAAAAGTACGCAATGCTTACTGTCACATATGGATGGAATAAAGCTGAAATATACCTTGGACCAATTGACAAGCCCGAAGAGTGGAAGAAGGTTTATTCAGCGGAGGTTCCGGCGGAGCCCATAGATGTAGTTGATGGGAAGCTCTTCATCCTGACTAAAGAGGGGAAGGGCCTCGGGAAGATCATCGCATTAAAGGATGGTCAGGTGGAGGAAGTAGTTCCAGAAGGCCAGTTCCCCCTTGAGTGGGCGGTCATCGTTAGGGATAAAATAGTAGCGGGGAGGCTCGTTCACGCGAGTCACAGGATTGAAGTCTATACCTTGAATGGCAAGAAGGTGAGGGAGTTCACTTTTGACTTCCCTGGGAGCGTTTATCCGTTAGATAAGGACAATGAAAGGGTCATCTTGAGGTACGAGAGCTTCACAGTTCCCTACAGGATATATGAGCTGAAGGATGAGCTAAGGTTAATCGATGAAAAAAGGATCGAGGGTAACTTCAAGGTTGAGGAGGACTTTGCCATATCCAAGGACGGAACGAGGGTTCACTACTTCATCGTGAAGGGGGAGAAAGAGGAGAAGAAAGCCTGGGTCTTTGGCTACGGTGGCTTCAACATCTCTCTAACACCAAGGTTCTTCCCCCAGGTAATCCCGTTCATAAAGCGCGGTGGAGTTTTCGCGATGGCCAATTTAAGAGGAGGAAGTGAGTACGGAGAGGAGTGGCATCGTTCGGGAATGAGGGAGAACAAGCAGAACGTCTTTGACGACTTCATTGCCGTTCTGAGCAAACTTAAGGCCGAAGGCTATAAGGTTGTAGCTTGGGGGAGGAGTAACGGAGGCCTTTTGGTTGCAGCAACGCTCGTTCAGAGGCCAGACGTTATGGACGCTGCCCTAATTGGTTATCCAGTGATTGACATGCTGAGGTTCCACAAGCTGTACATAGGAAGCGTCTGGATTCCAGAATACGGTAATCCCGACGATCCTAAGGACAGGGAGTTTCTGCTGAAGTACTCGCCCTACCACAACGTCAAGCCCCAATGGTACCCTCCAATCCTCATCTACACGGGCTTGCACGATGACAGGGTTCATCCTGCTCACGCATTGAAGTTCTTCATGAAGCTCAAGGAAGTGAATGCCCCGGTATACCTAAGGGTCGAAACCAAGAGTGGCCACATGGGTGCTTCACCAGAAACGAGGGCAAGGGAGCTCACCGATTTGCTTGCATTTGTAATGAGAGCACTTCAGTAGATGAATCCAAAGAGGAAGAGTGGTACCCTTCCTTTACCTGCAATAAGACCATCAACGGCTACATAATCTGGCCTTTGATATCTGCTTTTTCCTTTTCCTCCAACCTCTATTGTCCAGTTTTTAACTTTAAAGTCAGAAGTCTTCTCTCCCCTGTTTCCCTTAAGGTAGCAAATATCATACCTCCATATTACGTGGTTCACGAAGAATTCCTCCCTTAAAGCTCCGACATCTACACTGAATCCCTTTCTCTCAAAGAACTTCCTAAGGGGGACTGTTAAATATAACTTTGGCTCTTTTCTTATACTTTCACATGCGATAACCTGATGCACTAAACCTGCCTTTGATAAGTCTTCAACTAGTCTAATTGCCGCACCTTTTGATATTTCAAGTTCTCTAGCTATCTTTGAATAGTTAACTTCGAATGGGGCTGATTTTGATATCAACACGAGGAGCTTGAATGCATCAGTCTCATATTTAACATCCACCTCCCTTAGACTTGCCATGTCTTCCAGTATAACTTTCCTGAGGGAGTTTTCAAGGGCTTCATAAAAACCTCCTTCCGGATATAGAACTCCGCCCTTTTCCATGTACTCCATCCAGTACTTGTGAAGTCCTCCATATTGGTTCATTAACCTGAACGCTTTATCTAGGATATCCTCGATACTGATCACAGGTAAATTGTAGCCTTTCTTTATGTTCAACCACTCACGGAACGATGCGGGAGGTAGCTCTTTGAGGACTACTCTACGGGATAGATCTGTCCCACAATGTACAATATCGATTGCTGAGGATCCTGAGAATATCACCCTTACTTCGTGCTCGTCATACAGTGTTTTTAAGTCTTGAGCCCATTCAGGCTTCCTGTGAATCTCATCTATGAAAATATTTTTGTACCCAATTTCAGCAAGCGTCTTAACGACTTCATAAATTGAAAAGGGTTTAAGAAGTGTTGAATCGGCTGAGAAATAAATACTATCCTCAGTCTCCCTTGCAAGTTGGAGCAGGAGAACAGTTTTTCCAACGCCTCTTATTCCCTTAATTCCAACATAATACTCTTCATTAATTTTCTTTATTTCCTGGAATAAGAATCGTTTCTTTTTGAACTTCTCTGCTCATGCCATTAGCCTCTTACTCGTTGAAATAAGCGAGGTTATTATTCTCTCTTCTATACATACAATATTGTGCCTCAACCTTTATAAATATTGTTCACATGCATGAACGATATGTATGCATTTCGTTCATATGCATGAACAATGTCACTTCCTCTTAAACTCTGAAAGTAATTCTTTCACGGCCTTTACGAGTTCTTCTAAAGTTGCCTTGTCGTGAGAAATGCCTATTGTTACCTTCATATCGGTTGTCGCGAAAGATACATAGATCGTATTCCCCTTGCTGTGAGCGAAGAATTGCTCAACGGTTTCCTCCCCCGCATCAACCTCCTCATCTGCCCCACCTATTACTTCGGGGTCTCCCTCGAATATCATCGGCTTTGGCTCCATCCTCATCACACCCTGCTTGGGTCGTGGGCTTTTAAACTTAAGCCCTTTGGTTAAATTTAAAAACATCCCCCTTAATGCCTAAAGCGAGGTGGAGAGAATGAAGCCAATGTACAGGTCAAGGTCATGGAGGAGGAAGTACGTCAGGACCCCAGGGGGGAGGGTTGTAATACACTTCGAGAGAAGGAAGCCTAAGATCGCTCACTGTGCTATTTGCGGCAGACCTCTCAATGGAATACCAAGGGGCAGGCCTGTTGAGATGAGGAAACTACCGAAGACCAAGAAGAGGCCAGAGAGGCCCTACCCATACCTCTGTCCCAAGTGTATGCGCAGGGTGATGAAGGAACAAATTAGATCTCAGCTCGGAGCTTGAAGGGGTGCCCCATGCCAAAGGGGTGCCTCGTCATAACAGTCAGTGGTCTAGCCGGTTCAGGAACGACCACACTATGTAGGAACCTGGCCAAGCACTACGGCTTCAAGCACGTCTACGCTGGGTTAATATTCAGGCAGATGGCCAAGGAAATGGGGATGACATTGGAGGAGTTCCAGAAGTACGCTGAACTTCACCCCGAGATAGATAGGGAGGTTGATAGAAGGCAAATTGAGGCTGCAAAGGAGTGCAACGTTGTTATAGAGGGCAGATTAGCTGGATGGATGGTCAAGAACGCTGACTTAAAGATTTGGCTTGACGCTCCAATCAGGGTTAGGGCTGAAAGGGTTGCGAGAAGGGAAGGTATTAGCGTTGAAGAGGCGTTTATGAAAATAGCTGAGAGGGAAAAGCAGAACAGGAAAAGATATTTAAACCTCTATGGGATCGACATCAACGACCTTTCGATTTACGATTTGATAATTGATACCTCTAAATGGTCGCCCGATGGGGTCTTCGCAATCGTGAAGGCCGCTATTGACCACCTGGACCCCGTCGGCGACGCGGGGTCGAAAAAAGGAAAGGAGGTGGGATGAATGCCTGCAATTGAGGTTGGTAGGATTGCCGTAGTTATCGCAGGTAGAAGGGCCGGTCAGAAGGTCGTTGTTGTGGACATTATAGACAAGAACTTTGTTCTCGTTACTGGGGCTGGCCTCAACAAGGTTAAGAGGAGAAGGATGAACATCAAGCATATCGAGCCCCTTCCAGAGAAGGTTAATATCCCAAGAGGGGCTAGCGACGAAGAAGTTAGGCAGGCCCTTGAGCAGGCCGGCATAAGCCTGGCCTGATTTTTCTAATTTTGTTTTGAAAAACTCTTATAAATAGCTCTTCTATATACCCCAGGAGTTTTAGCTTCAGAGGGTGCCTCTTATGATAGGCGAGATTTACTACTCACGAAAGTTCCTCCAGCATAAGCCAGAAAACTATCATCCAGAAAATCCTGGGAGATTATGGATATTGATATCTGTCATAAGGGAACTGAGGCTTGATGACAGGATTCTTGAGCCAATGCCTGTGGATGAGTCTTTTGTTAAAAGGATCCATGATCCTACATATGTTGAATTCGTTAAAAGGGCCGTTGAGGAAGGAAGAAGATACCTTGATCCGGACACTTATGTATGCCCAGGAACTTGGGAAGCAGCCCTCACGGCTTTAGGGGCATCGAAATTGGCAACATTGGCTGCATTGCGATATGGAGGCCTAAACATGGCTCTCGTTAGGCCTCCAGGACATCACGCTGGCAGAAGGGGGAAAGCAATGGGAGCCTCGACACTTGGCTTCTGCATCTTCAACAACATCGCTGCCGCTGTCTTGGCATTGAAGGATGAAGGACTAGAAAAAATCGTTGTAGTTGATTTTGACGCCCACCATGGAAACGGAACCCAGGAGATATTCTGGCATGACCCCGATGTTATCCACATAGATCTCCATGAAAGGGACATTTATCCTTGGACCGGTTACGAGAGTGAGATAGGTGGAGGATTAGCTAAGGGGAGCAAGATAAACATCCCAATGCCTCACTATTCCAATGATTCTGATTATATATTTGCCTGGAATGAGATAGTCATCCCAATCTTGGAGGAAGTTACACCGGAGATAGTTTTAGTGTCTGCAGGATTTGATGGCTTTAAAGGGGACGGATTGACAACTCTTAAGCTTACTGAGAAGTTCTTCTCTTATGCTGGAGCCTCCCTTAGAAGATATCCTCTCGGCATGATATTTGAAGGGGGCTATAATGTTGGTTTAAAGAAAGGTTTTCCCGCTTTTGTTAAGGGATATGAGGAAAAAGAGGCCAGAGATGATGGGCAACCGAGCTATGAAACGCTTAAAATTGTTGAAGAAGTTAAAGATATTTTGAGCCCTTGGTGGTCGTTTTAGACAATGATAAAGAGAGGTCATCATACGCAGTACAACCGACCTATGAACTTTTTAACTAGGAGAAGCTTGCTCCTAAAATTTATCCCTACAAGGTATTTTGGTGGGCCCGCGGGGCTTCGAACCCCGGACCTCCCGCTTATCAGTCGGTCTTGGAGAAAGCTGAGCCCTCTATTCGCCGAAAGAAGCTGGGATTTATCCGAACAGCAAATTTGGGCGTCCCGCATCACCCAACTCGCAAACACTTACCACACCGAATACTGTCGCTGGCTCAAAGCGAGGGTGGTGGAGAAAGTATTTCGACAGTATTGTTCCATCGTAGGAAAAATTGCTGGAGGCTGGAATATATTCAAAGCGAGGTCGAAAAACGAAGTCAGGGGAGTGAGGAGCTTCCTAAACTTCCTTGTTGAACAGGGAATCCTCGACGAGACCACAGCAAATGATATCAAGAAGCGTATCAAGTTCAAGGAGAACGAGCACGTGGACACTACAGTGTTCACCGTGCAAGAAGTTATTGAACTCCTTTCAAGGACACAAACATCAGACCCGCGATTACATTACCTTATACGCTTGGGGCTTGAGAGTGGCCTCCGAAGGAGTGAGCTTGTTCTTGCAGTCCAAAAGCTGAGGTCTGAAGGTTTTCAGTCAGAAGGAAAAGTGGCATGGGTAAGTCTAAACAAAAACACAAAAACAAAGAGAGCTTTTGTCTGCTTCCTATCCATTGAGGTGGCTAAATACTTTGCAAACAGGAAAGTGAAGGTTTCTCTAGATATTCTCAACAACTACTCAAAGAGGGAGAATATCAAATGACATAAACTTCGAAAGACACAAGCGACTTTTCTCTATCGCCTGGGAGTTCAAGATAGTGTCGTAGATTATATTCAGGGTAGGGTTCCTAGATCCGTTCTTGCCCGCCACTATCTTTCGCTGTTCACTCTCTCCCTTGAAGCAATGAGGCAATACATTGACTGGCTTGAAAGGGAGGTATATTTCAAGCTTATAGTTGGAAAATAAAATTTAGGATGTAGAAACTAGACTAAAAGGCAATAAAGCATACTATTACTCGAGTACACTTGGAGTAAGTTTTGGGGAGCTTGAACTAGCCTTAGTGTTCCTAATAATTAGCTTCGCGAGGTTGGAGTAGTATGTAACAGGGGTTTCAGGCTCTTTATCGCTGACAGTCAAATCTATTAGGAATTTCTTTAGCATACCTCTGAAAGTCTTTTTCTTGAACTTCTCTCCAGAAACTTCTTTAGTGTTTTGGCTGGCATTCTCAAATTTTACAATCACTAAAGGCATCCTTGCCTCGAGCTTGAGGAGCTGATAGTAGTAGTAAATTTTCTCATCAAGTGTCTCAGCTTTCTTCATGAGTTCAAATATGCGTGGAATCGCAGCAAATTCTCCAAAGTGAGCTATGACTTCTCCTTTCGGGATGAAATATAACCAACATAATATCCCAAGTATACCACTAATAAGGTACATAACTATCGATGCAGCAATCATTTCTCCAATTTTTCCAAATCCATCTATTATCATCTCAACCACCTCCAAATTCTCATAAATATCTTTGGAAGCGCATAATCCAACACCAGAAAGGCTAGAGGATAAAGTGGGCTCTTGAAAACATTATAAATCAAGTAAAGGATAGATATAAGGAAATATAAAGCCGCAATGTTCTCAACGTACAGACTAAAGCCTGCTGTTATCGCGCCCTAGAGGGTTGCCTTAGACTTATGATAATGACCATAAGCATTTATCGTCGCGAGAACTAGCCCCACAAGTAGCATAGGTATAAATGGATGGTCAAAGATAAGGGGAACTAAGCTTATGAGCAATAATGGATACTTGTTTACTTTATATGTACCGAGAAATGGATTCCTCTCCATGAAGATAGTGCGTGTGTGGTAGTATCCTCTCCCCAAAGTGTTTTCTATTTCACCTCTTCCATCCTCTTTTCTAAATTTTATCTTCCCAGACACTGCGTCCACCTCGAATATAGTGTATTCTCATAGAAACTTATAGGGGTTTGTTTACTATATCAACAGGTAATTTTGTAGAGAATATGTATTCAACTGTGATGTAGTTTTACAAATTCGTAGAAGTAATAGATTCGGTTAGAAGAGCTCAAGCAATACTCTTTAGAATCATACAAAAGAAAAAAAAGGTTTTAGCCAACCAATTATTTACACCGCGCCTTTTATAAAAGCTCGAAGAGTAGTAACTACGTGGGGGTGATTATTATGTCATTCAAAAAAGTATCTCAAGAAGACGGTTTTTATCCTCGTATACTTCTGACTCTTGAGGTTATAAGGGCCAGGAGTAACAGAAAAAGAGAAGCGCATAATAGTAGGGACAATGATGAAAATAAAAACTTAGATATCCTTACTGAAATAATAAATAACCTACAAAGTCCTTTGAAGCTTGCTCTTATCCTTATAGATGCTATTTTTACTGATGGAGGTGTACACTTGAGGGATTATAAAGACAACCTTGATGAAACGAAGAAAGTCGCCTTTGGTCTAGGTAGAGCTGAGATCCTTGTCTCTTCTGGGGTATATGACAAGCTTGCACTTTACAGCCTCTATCAATTTGCTTTCCAACAATATGTCCATAGATCATTTGAAGCGAGGCAAGGGAAAGCTCTCGAGAATATTCTTGCAAAAATCCTAGAAAGTGATCAAGTTGGTGTGAAACTACACATTGCACCCTCCAAAAGCAAAAAAATAGAAATTTTGAAGGAAGTATTTTGTAACGAAAAACTAGCGAAGGATATTCTTGAGAGACATGATATAGATATATTAGCAGAGGTTAGTGATAAAGTTCTTATATTACAAATGAGGTCTCGTGACGACACAGGTGGTGCTACTGCGAAGTCTTCTCTTGCTGAGCTTCTTCGCGATCTTTACCGTGCTGATCTTCAGAAAGAAATTCTTTACATAATTTATGTATGGGTGAAACCCGAGAGTAGTACCCTTCCCCAACAGAAAATAACGCTAATAAATAAATTGTTAGATATGATAGATCTTGAGAGGGAGAGAGTAGAAGAAATAAAAGAGAAACTAAAGAATGGAGAAGTCGTTGAACTAAAAGAGAAACTCAAGGTTTGTATCCTTTATGGAGCTAAGGAACTTGTAAGTACTATTCTAACAGAGGTCAGTGAGAGAGATGAGATAAGTTCTGAAATAACCAATAAAATTATTGAAGAGTACTCTAAATACCTTGAACTTGTCTCTATGTGGGATGATCTATGGCTTTCTTATGCGATTGCAACTCTTGAACTTGAAAATCTAGTGAAATATGGAAAGACAAACGCAATGATTTTCGAAGAGAAGCTTACCCCAGCTCTACAGAAAAAGTTATCTTCCTCAGAGTGTCTTGAAAATTATAGAGAATGTAGTGCTGAAATGGCAAAAGAAATCTCACCGTACATTAGAGGCAGAGATGATATAATACCCTTTAGTGCACTGGGAGATAAGCTCAACTACATCCGTGATCTGCTAATTCTAAGAATAGTTTATGAGCATCTTGAGGAAATTTGCAATGTAATTGGTGTTGATCCAAATACCAGAAAGAAACTCCACAAACTCCAGAAAATTCGAGAACAAGGCAACCCTAATAAAAGACAAGGAAAGTTAGATAAATTTGTGAAAATTCGTAAGGGAGAGGTGATCAAATGAAGAATTATAGACGAGTTGAAATTTCTTTCAGGGATGTTTATCCTGCCCTTAGTACAACATACGCATCTCATGGAATGTATTATTACCCAGCCCGATTCATTCCCCAAGTAGTTCGCTTTTTCATAGAGAAATATACAAAAGAGGGAGACTGGCTACTTGATCCCTTTGCTGGTTCTGGAACTGTTGGAGTTGAGGCACTTATAACAAATAGGAACGCACTATGTCTTGATCTAAATCCCATTATTGAACCACTCCTAGAGGCAAAAACATATCTTCCAAAGTCCCCCCCAGATATATCACAGTATCGTCAGCTCAATAATGCACCAATTTTCAAGCCTAAGTGGAGTAGGATTGAAGAATGGTATCCTCCCGAGTTTCTCGAAGTTCTTGAGAAGCTATGGGGAATTTACTATGAAAATCCACACCCACTAACACTTATTGCTCTTTTCAAAACTTCAAGACGATTTTCGCTTGCAGACGATCAAGTTCCTAAAATTTTCCGCTCAAAGAAAAAAAGAATTGAAATTGAAAAGATGTTGAAATCTGAAAACCCTTATAAACTTATTCTCGACTTTTTTGAAAAGTCAGTTAGGAATGTCTACAAAGCAAGCGCAGAGTTCAAAACTTATTATAAGGGAGGAACGTGTATCGCGAGGGGTCATATTGATATTGTAAACTACAAGCTTGATAGGGAAGTAAACCATCTTATTACTTCTCCACCTTATGGAATGGCGCATGAATATATCCGGTCTTTCAAACTTGAACTTGCTTGGCTTGGTTATGACGACAAACAAATCCGCAAGCTTTCAAAGCTAGAAATACCTTATCGACATGAAAAGACTATCCCGCCGATTGAGATTCATTCCAAAACATATGAGAGGTACTATAATATAATTGAAAAGAAAAATCCAAAACTCGTCAGGGTGTATGAGAAATATTTCACTTCTGTCCTTGGAGTTTTTGAAAGATTAGGTAGTAGGATAACAGATTACTTGGCTATATTTGTCGGAAATGCATCCTTCTCAGGCATAGATCCACCGTATGACATTATTTTTACTGAACATCTCGAAGAAGAAGGTTTCGAGCATGTCATAACTTACGTTGATGTAATAAAAAGCAGAAAGCTCTTCAGGAATAGAAAGAACGCTTCACCAAGTGGTATTGAAACGGAACACCTAGTGGTATTGAAAGCGAAGCGTTGAGCTAGTTTGAGTAAGTGGTTATGTTTGTTTCCTCTCAACATTATATAAATCTTGGCGATAAGAGCTCTTTGACATCTCTTTTTGTTCTTGACTCTGTAAAGATCCCAGGAACACTTTCCTGTTGTCAGTTTTACATCTTATTTACATGCCAGAGAGCATGCATGTGTCCATACAATACAATAGTGGAACATAGGAGGTGCGCGGAAAGTTGAGTTCAAAACATAAAGTTGTTCCTCACATATACACTTAGGAATTATAAAAATCAAAGAATCCGAACAGAAATAACCTCTCGGGCAACTTCTTCCGCTAGCTTGATATATTTGTTCTTTTTGAATAAATTTGCAAACACTATTGTCTTACGAGCACGTGTTAGAGCCACATACACTAAACGGGTTTCTTCATTGACTGAATGGAGTTTATGTGAAAATCATCAACCAAAATAACGATATCAGCTTCTCTCCCTTTTGAAGAATGCATAGTATCAACAGTTATGCTCCGTCCTGCCTCCTTGTAAGCTTCAAGAAGCAATCGTGCCTGCTCCTTCAGCATACTCAATGATATTCCTATGTTTCTAAACTGCCACCAAAAGAGTTTCTGCGCTTGTAAATCTCTGTTAGAATTTTTACAGTCTTCTTGTATCGAGAAGCTTCTGAGTGAGGCTCACGAGCTCTTTTCACTTCGTTCTCTGTTAGATTTCGCTTCTTTGAAAGCTCAATAAGTCTTTCCACATACACTAACTTGTAGTAGTAGCTCTCATGGAGGTTATCAGCAAAAATTCGTCTCGAGAGCAAAACGATGCGAGGGGCGGAGGGAGATTATCTCAATTGCATCATAAAGCTTCTTCCCAAACTCGTCTGCAATTTCTTCAAATTTCTTTACAATTTTCTCATTGACTTGTGAGTCTTCACAAGCGCAAAAAATCCCTTCCCAGCCGAGGCTTTCTAATTGTTCTCTAACCCTCTTGTAGTATTGTTTTAGTAATCTACAGTCCACAACATTATAATATTTAAACAGGATGTAGTTTATTGAGCCACAGATATCTTCAACCGGAATCTCTCTATCTTCAAGAACAACTTCATGTATTGCTCTTGCAATCAATCCTGCGACGTAAGAGCTAATTTCATCTTCCTCATCAATTAGATCACTCCTTCTCCTCAACACCCCTCTCGTTGTTGTTATTTTTTGTTCCGCCTTTTTCTTTTCAGCACACTTATCTATAGCAATCAGCACGTTTTTGATAACTTCCCGCGCCGCCTCCTCACTCAACCCAATTCTCTCCTTGAGGACGTAAAATGTTGCAATTTGAGATGGATCTTTCTTATATGTGTCAAGCACTGCACGAACTCTATCTTCTATTTCATCACCCTCATCAAAAATCATCACAAGGTTCTCAATAACTTGTTTAGCAACATCTCTTTTGACTCCTTTTCGCAGAAGGATCCCTGCAACCGCGAGGCTCAAGTCGTGCCTTCTTTTGGGCCTCCACACCCCCTTCAAAGCCTCGTAAAGAGTTTGAGTCAAGCACGCAACGTCTACATCCACTTCTTCAATTTTGATAGTGCCAAACCGAGGAGAGGAGTGCTTGGGTAGCTTCTGCTCTTGAATATAGTTTTTTATAAGTTCAATGAACTTCTCGTATTCTACAGTAGAACTTGTCCTTGCAAGCACTACAGTCCTGATTGGTACTTTCCTACCATCTTCTGTTCTATATTTGTAGTTTATTGACCCAGGAAGTCTAATGACCTGATTTATTGTTGATGCAACTTTCTTGTCATATTCAAAATGATCCGCTCCTTCAATTTTGCTAATAATCTCAATCTCAATAAAGCGAGCAAGGGCATGCTGGAGCTTTATAATTTCTTCATTTTTAGTTTTATTATAATATGCACCCCACCACCAGTCCAGACGACCCATCCTACTAACCCTAATTTTTGTAACTCTCTTGCAACAACTTCTGCAACCTCAAAATTGAACCTCATTATGTCCTTATCAAAAATTTTCTCCCCATGCACTGCATTGTTGTCAAAGTCTGCAACGACAACATTTGACATTCCAAACACGTTGCGCTTCTCCTTTGACTTATTACTCACAAACAACCTGGGTGCAACGTAAACATTTATCTCGTCCCACTTGTTGTAATCATAAACTTCTTTTGCTATGCTTTCAGGGTCCTCTAGCACAATCTTTAGCGGCACTGACCAATCACGCCAATACTTTTCGTTCCCCCTTGAGAAAAATATGTAAAACGAGTGGGGGGAGGAAGGGATATCACTAAACAACCACTTGATGAACTCTGCGATAGTTTTATATTGAGCGCTTGCTGATTTTAGTTCAGTTACCACTCCCCTCACCTCCCTGTTTTTATTCACAACAAACCTTGTGCAAATAATTCCTCTGCGAGGCGTGGATCCTGCAATGCGAGGTCGAAGAGTTCGTCGTAAAGCGCAATTATCCTTTTCTCTTCTTCTTCCTCATGATCTCTCACTTTCTTCTCCCTCTTCGGCGCCCACTCCACGATGGTTCTCTCTTCCTCTTTCAAAACTCTCTCAAAGTCTTCATCAACAATTGCCGGAAAGACGTAGTATTCCTTGCCCGCAAGCCTTATCGTATCTGTAAATTTGTCAAGTAGTTCGCTGAAGTCGCCCCAATACTCACCCACAACCGCATTCACGATTGATTTCAGCACGAGGACGTATCTTGCTCTTCCTTTCTTGACAATCGCAACCGCATGTGCTCCTATTTGCTCGTCAAAATCATCAAAGACTTTTACTGCTTTTGACTTGGCTATGACTTTGACGAGTTCGAGGGCGGCGGCGGTCGCGTGGAGCATCACTCTTCACCCCCTGCGTTCTTTTTCTTCCACTCGACGTGGGCGAGGGCGACTGCAAAGAGTTCCTCAGTGTCTATGTCTTTTATCAATACGTAAACAACATCTCTACTGTTCAACCTATACCTAAAGACTACACCTAACCTTCTTAGTGCAGAAAGTAGCATTTTCATCGAAACTCCCAGCCTTGTGGCAAGATTGCGAAGTTCTTCGTCTCTGATAATTTCAAAGTCTTCAAACTTCTCATCAAGTGCTCTAACAAGTAGATCGCTTGCATTTAGCTTCGTTTCAACGATTTCGCCCACTTTCTCCTCCAACACCTTTATTTTCTCGACTGCTTCTTGTGGCATTTTAGCTGGGCCGTAGGGGGTTTGAATTGGTTGGATTTGAACCGCACTCGTCATAGCGCATCACCTCGCTACATAGAACCACGCTGGGGGGGTATAGTTTTAGTGGATCATTCACGCGTCAATTACTACCAAATATAGTAATATACTTTGACATGCTCGCGGCAAATAATTGTCTTTTCTATAAGCAATATTATGTGATAGTAATGACAAGAGTATGACAAAACGAGCTGGGGGGCAAAGCTACACAAAAGTATTCGCACAAACAGAAGTCAGATTGAACTTCAATACTTGGAAAATTTCCAAGGAATTATTGTGCTACCAATCCATTGGAAATGGAAAAATGGCGAAGCCTTAGCACCACCTCGTTTTGACAAAAAAGAATTCACAACGATGTGATGGGAGGGACCATTTTTCCAGGTTTTTTCCTGCGATAAAAAATATGGAAACATGGCACAACCCCAGCGCAACTTCGATTTGATTAGCAGAGAGAAGAAAAGTGCACTTGTTTTTGAGTGCACACTTCTGATTATAAAACTGCTTACAGGGATGAAATAAACATGCAAAAATGGCAAAGTTCACGAACCCATTTATAAATAAAACTCTGACCATTTTACAAAACACTCAAAATCAGGCGAGATAATGACCTCTTTTACAGGTCTTATCAACCCTATAGAGTTCACGAGTCAGACATTGTATGAAAATTTTTTCTCCCAAAAACATCATAAGGGACACTGCCCCTGCATCTTTGGTAGAGTTAGATATGGGAGGTTCACATTTCTCATGTTTCTCATATTTCTCACATGGTTCATGCAGTTCATATGGCTAACGTGGTACACAAAATGACATGATCACGGCGTGGTTATGTCATTTTATGTGCATCTTCGCTCGAGGGTGTGTTTGTCATTTGAGTGTGTGTTTATCATTTTTCCATGGGAAAAAATGAAGGTGTACACAAACAAAAGTTCCCCAAAGAAGGCGTGGGAGGGTGTAAAACATGTTCATTCACACATTTGTGTAATAAAAATGCAAGATGAACATCGGGGGGTAATGCACATGTTTGAGGCCTTCTCGTAACCCCTTTACCATCCAACAAAATTATCAAGAACTGTAGTAGGGCCCGGACAGGAAAACACTTCGAGACGCCAGAAAAATGAAGGTGTGCACAAAGGGTGTTGAGATGTAAGACGTGTCAAAAATGACGAGCGTGATATGTTTATCAGTTGAGTGTGTGTTTATCATTTTTTCTTATCTCCCCACCTCGTTGTGATCCAGCTCTTCTACAGTAGAACTTCCCAGGGCATGCGGGTTCAGTAATTATATATAAGCACACGGTTAGCCCACACTGTGGGTGGTTGAGATGGTTGAGAAAGTTCGCAAGCATGTGTTGATTCAAAAAGACATAATAGAGTTCTGTGAGGTATATGGAGTGAGTTTGAGTGATTTTGTGAACCTCGCGTGCAGGCTCTTGATCTCGAAGCTCCAGCAAGAATACAACCCCCTCAGCAAAATATCCCTTCTCCTCCCCTCGTTTTGAAATCTGACCCTCGTTTTGATGGAAATTTCGAAAAGAATAGTTCTGGTGGGCCCGCGGGGCTTCGAACCCCGGACCTCCCGCTTATCAGGCGGGCGCTCTAACCAGGCTGAGCCACGGGCCCATGCTGGTGCCCCGGCCGGGATTTGAACCCGGGTCGCGGGATCGAGAGTCCCGCATGATTGACCGGGCTACACCACCGGGGCACGTCCAATAGTTCTCCCCCAAATCGCATTTAAAAAGTTTTCGCTTTAAGAATCTCTAATACTCCATCAAGCAGACCACTTACTTTCCCAGGTTTGAACTCGAACTTCTTAAGGGGCTTCAGCAGGGGTATTACATCTTCTGTAACAATTCTCCACGGTTCTTTAATGTTTGAAACGGCATAGATAGCCTTTCTATATTTCTCCCCATCGAGAATGACAGCTTTCCCTGGAGCCACAGCTATTATGAGGTCTGAATTCAGTGCTGAACTGCAGGGAGCTGCGATATTGTTGTAGGACTCAATTACAGTTAGTTCGTGGTTTCTCCTTATAACTTCCAGGGTTTTACTGGCCTCTTCCCTTCCCCTCATTAGTAAGTGTTGAGCATCCTCAGCCTTTATCTCAGCGGGTTTCGTTGCTTCTATTAGAGGTGCCACAGCTTCTTGCATTGGTTGTGTGAGCCTCTTAATGTTATCAGGAACGCAAAAGTGGTCTTCAAGAACCCTCAGGAGAACAACATTTGTGTGATAGGAAATTGCTGTATATGAAGAGCTCTTCCATCCAACCCTTTCAGGATCAGGAGGAAGTAAAAGTGCGGTAACGGGACTTTCAAGGTAAATTGGATCTGAGCTTTTTGCGGCCATGTGTAGCTTGTAAGAATCCTCGCCTATCAAAAAGCCAAACTCTATGCTTTTGAGAAGGTACTCATACTGGTACCACCCGTTGAAACCGCTTACGGGCTTTGCCACTCCAACATCGATTCCATACTCTAAGGCCTCCCTTATTAGGGAAAGTGCCAATGTTGTCTTGCCTGAATCATATGGAAGGATGCCAACTATTAGTAGGGATGCCATGGTCACCTCCCTCACTCCTCTGGGAGTATATAATAGACGTAGTTCGGCCTGTTCGTGAACTCGTCTATATAGACAACCGTCCCCGACCTCGGAGGCTTCATGTAATGAACTTCTCCCTTCCTCGTTGTTACCGCCGCAAATGCATCTCCAGTTCTAACCCTATTCCCAACGTCCGCTATTAGAGTAACAACGTACCCTTCTACTGGGAGTAGGAGGAGCTCGTCTCCTTTCCTGAGCTCTATCCTTGTCCTCCTGTCAGGGTATATTATAATAGCATCGACCTTCATTCTGTGCTCGTACTGGTCAACATAAAAGTGGAACCTATCGTAAACCTCTTTTGCCAAGAACTTAGCTTTACTCTTATCTATAAATTCCGGAAGCTTTTCTCCCTTTCTTAGCCTGACTTCGATGTTATCCTGGGTGACTATGCAATCATATTTCGCCTTCCCATCCTCATCGAAACATTCTTCATATGTTGCTTCAACGTACAGCTGGGGTAGCCTCACCATTTTTCCCACCATCACTACAAAATTATAATGAGATTTAAACGTTGACGGGGTCAACAAATATGTTTACAACTTTCAAATGTTGTAAATATTTTCGAACTACAAAACATTTATTAGAATGGCTTAACAAATGTCAAGTGGTGGATTACAATGAAAGGCTGGTGGGGAAGGATTCTTAGAGTTAACTTGACCACTGGAGAAGTAAAAGTTCAGGAATATCCTGAAGAAATCGCAAAAAAGTTCATCGGAGGTAGGGGATTAGCCGCATGGATTTTGTGGAATGAAGTTAAGAACGTTGATCCCCTAAGCCCTGAGAACAAACTTGTATTTGCAGCCGGTCCGTTTAACGGTCTCCCAACCCCAAGTGGCGGAAAAATGGTTGTTGCAGCAAAGAGCCCCCTCACCGGGGGTTATGGTGACGGTAACTTAGGTACAATGGCAAGCATCCACCTCAGGAAAGCAGGTTATGATGCTTTGGTTGTTGAGGGTAGGGCGAAGAAGCCCGTGTACATCTACATTGAAGATGACAACGTTAGCATTTTGAGTGCTGAGGGATTGTGGGGCAAGGGAACGTTTGAGACAGAGAGGGAGCTTAAGAAGATACACGGTAAAAACGTTGGAATTCTCAGCATAGGTCCCGCTGGTGAGAACTTAGTCAGGTACGCCGTTGTAATATCTCAGGAAGGAAGGGCTGCGGGAAGGCCCGGAATGGGTGCGGTAATGGGAAGCAAGAAGCTGAAGGCCGTAGTGATAAAGGGTACGAAGGATATACCGGTTGCGGACAAGGATGAGCTAAGGAAGCTAAGTCAGGAAGCTTATGAGGCAATTCTCAATGCTCCGGGCTACCCATTCTGGAAGAGACAGGGGACTATGGCTGCAGTTGAGTGGACCAACGAGAACTATGCACTGCCAACGAGGAACTTCCAGGATGGGCACTTCGAATTTGCAAGGTCAATTGATGGTTACACTATGGAGGGAATGAAGGTCAAGCAAAGGGGTTGTCCATACTGTAACATGCCATGTGGAAACGTTGTCCTAGATGTTGAGGGCCAAGAGAGTGAGCTTGATTACGAGAACGTCGCTTTACTTGGTTCGAACCTTGGAATCGGAAAGCTCAATGAGGTTGCAGCCCTAAACAGGATAGCAGATGAGATGGGCATGGACACGATAAGCCTTGGAGTTTCGATAAGCTTCGTCATGGAGGCTAAGGAAAGGGGACTTCTGAAGGAAGGTCCAGAGTTTGGAGACTTCAAGGGTGCTAAGCAGCTCGCTTACGACATAGCCTATAGAAGGGGCGAACTTGGCAACTTTGCAGCCGAAGGAGTCATGAGAATGGCGGAGAAGCTTGGAGATGATAGCTTCGCAATGCACGTTAAGGGCTTAGAGGTTAGTGGATACAACAGTTACATATACCCTGGCATGGCCTTAGCTTATGGAACCTCCTCAATAGGTGCCCACCACAAGGAGGCTTGGGTCATAGCATGGGAGATTGGAACGGCACCAATAGAGGGAGAGCAGGCTAAGAAGGTCGAGTACAAGATAACCTATGACCCAATCAAGGCTCAGAAAGTCGTTGAGCTGCAGAGACTCAGGGGTGGACTCTTCGAGATGCTCACCGCATGTAGGCTTCCATGGGTTGAGATCGGCTTAAGCTTAGATTACTATCCAAAGTTACTCAAGGCAATAACTGGGGTTACCTACACATGGGATGACCTGTATGCAGCTGCAGACAGGGTCTATGCACTCATCAGGGCTTACTGGGTTAGGGAGTTCAACGGCAACTGGGACAGAACCAAGGACTATCCACCGAAGAGATGGTTCAACGAGGGGCTCAAGAGCGGCCCATACAAGGGCCAGCACCTTGACAAGGAGAAGTACGATGCCCTACTTTCGGAGTACTACAGGATCAGGGGCTGGGACGAGAGAGGAATTCCGAAGAAGGAAACCCTCCAGAAGCTTGGCCTCGACTTCGTCATTCCAGAGCTCGAAAAGGTTACGAGGCTTGAGTGATCAGATTGCAAACTCCCTTGCCCATTTCTCATATTTTCTTATCTCTGATTTTGTGAGTGGACTTTTAACTTTCTTAAATGCCTCTTTAAAATCATCCATCTCTAGCGGTCTTATGGCGAGCTCTTTCCCTCTGAGCGATGGTATCTTCAGGGGATCGGCTAGCTCAGGGTTCATCTCCTCTAACATTTTCATTGAGGCTAATTTAACAACATTCGCTATTTCCCTTCCAGAGTACAATCGTTTCACGGCTTCTTTAGCTAGTTTTGCCATATTTAACCTATATGGCAATCCTCTGAGATGAATTCTAAATATCTCGACTGCAGCCTCTACGTCCGGGAGAGGAACGTAGATCCTTATCGGTAACCTTGAAAGCATAGCCTCATCAAGATCCCAGGGAGTATTAGTTGCCGTTAGAAGAATTACCTTCTTCATGTTATCTTTGAACCCATCGATTTCCGCTAAGAGAGTTCCAATCATCCTCCTGGCGGCGTCATCTAAGCTGGCTCTCTTAAGGGTTAAGGAATCAACTTCATCAATAAAGATGACACTTGGGCTAAGCTGTCTAGCTAAGGAAAATAGAGCAGAGACAAACTTTGAGGATTCTCCAAAGTATTTGCTTAATAAATCACTTGCCTTAACGCTGAAGAAAGTTGCATTAAGACCGTTTGCAACTGCACTTGCTAAGAGGCTTTTCCCTGTTCCTGGGGGACCAAAGAGGAGAATTCCCTGGGGCGGGTCTATTGGAGACTTTGCAATGCTCAATCCAACGGCCTGGGAAACTAGCTTTTTAGCTTCCTTAAGGCCTCCTATATCGTTCCAAGTTATGGAGCTTTTCTTAATCAGAAGCTTTATCCTTTCTATGTATTCATCGCTTCCCTTCTTCCTCCTCTTATGGACGTTCTTAGCCTTCTGTTCCCATACCTTCGCCTGCTCTAAAAGGATGTGAGACATGCCTAAGTTCTCACTTGCTAACTTTCTCAGCAATTCTGAGCATCTTAATGCTATTAGCCTTGCCTTATCGTACTGCCCAAGGGCTATCGCTTTCTCAAACTCCTCTTCACATCTCTGGATTTGAAGTAATTGTAGTCTATCCATAGTTTATCCTGCCTCCTTGATTAATTTTTGATATTTCTCGAATATCTATGGGAAAACTCTAATTTAAATAATTTGGTGCCTTTATGGTAATTATTTTAAGTAGAGACCTCTTTGAGGATTAGGGGATAGACATGCTCGATATTAAGCTCATAAGAGAAAATCCAGACCTAGTCAAAAATGACTTAATAAAAAGGGGAGAACTCGAGAAAGTTAAGTGGATAGATGAAATCTTAAAACTCGATGCAGAATGGAGGGCAAAGCTTAAGGAGATAAACAGGTTAAGGCATGAAAGGAACAAGATTGCCGTAGAGATTGGGAAGAAAAGGAAAGCTGGGGAACCTGTTGATGACCTACTGGCCAAAAGCAGGGAAATCGTTAAGAGAATTGAAGTTCTTGAGAGGGAGGTTGAGGAACTCAGAAAGAGGATAGACTACTACCTCTGGAGGCTACCTAATATAACACACCCAAGCGTTCCCGTGGGAGAGAGCGACGAAGATAACGTGCCTATAAGATTCTGGGGTAAGGCAAAGGTCTGGAAGGGCCACCTCGAGAGGTTCCTTGAGCAGAGCCAAGGGAAGATGGAGTACGAGGTGCTGGAATGGAAGCCTAGACTTCACGTTGATCTCTTGGAGATCTTGGGAGGTGCTGATTTTGCAAGGGCCGCCAAGGTTAGCGGTTCGAGGTTCTACTATCTACTCAACGAGATCGTAATCCTTGACTTGGCTTTGATAAGATTTGCCTTGGATAAGCTAATAGAGAAAGGATTCACTCCCGTAATACCGCCGTACATGGTTAGGAGGTTCGTTGAGGAAGGTGCAACGACGTTCGAAGATTTCGAAGATGTCATATATAAGGTGGAGGGGGAAGATCTCTACTTGATTCCAACGGCCGAGCACCCATTGGCCGGCTTACACGCTAACGAGATCCTTGATGGGAAAGATTTACCCTTATTGTATGTGGCATTCAGCCCATGCTTCAGGAAGGAAGCGGGAACGGCAGGAAAGGACACCAAGGGTATCTTTAGGGTTCACCAGTTCCACAAGGTTGAGCAGTTCGTATATTCAAGGCCCGAGGAGAGCTGGGAGTGGCACGAGAAGATAATAAGGAACGCCGAAGAACTCTTCCAGGAACTTGAGATTCCCTACAGGGTAGTGAACATCTGCACTGGAGATTTAGGATATGTTGCAGCGAAGAAGTATGATATTGAAGCATGGATGCCGGGCCAAGGAAGGTTTAGAGAAGTTGTTTCCGCGAGCAATTGTACTGACTGGCAGGCCAGGAGGCTGAACATAAGGTTCAGGGACAGGACCGATGAGAAGCCTCGCTACGTCCACACCCTAAACTCAACGGCCATAGCTACTTCAAGGGCAATCATCGCAATACTCGAGAACCACCAGCAGGAGGACGGAACGGTAAAGATACCGAAAGTCCTGTGGAAGTACACTGGCTTTAAGGAAATAGTTCCCGTTGAGAAGAAGGAGGGGTGTTGTAAGGCTTGATTCTTGTTCTCGACTCTTCAGTTTTTATCCAAGGCATCGACGTTGAAGGTTACACTACCCCGGGGGTAGTTGAGGAAGTTAGGGATCGAGAATCTAGGATATTCCTTGAGGGATTAATATCTGCGGGCAAGGTTAAGGTAGTTGAACCTTCCGCTGAGGCTATAAACACAGTTAAAAAGGTAGCGAAGGAGACTGGAGAGCTTAATGAGCTTAGCAGAGCTGATGTAGAGGTGTTGGCTCTAGCTTATGAGCTTAAGGCCGTTATATTTACCGACGACTACAACGTTCAGAACGTTGCAAAGTTCCTGGGGCTGAAGTTTAAGACTATGAAAAGGGGGATAAGGAAAAAGATCAAGTGGAGGTACGTCTGCATAGGTTGCGGGAGGAAATTCAGGGAGCTTCCCCCTGGGGGCGTTTGTCCTGACTGTGGTAGTCCTGTTAAGCTTTTGCCAAGGAGGAAACTTTAATCGTCTTTATCTCAAAGGCTCCCAGCTTTATCTTCTTTCCCACTTTTCCCATAATCTTGAGCTCTGGAATATCAACTTCAACACCTTCGCTCGGCATTTCAACTTCTAGATCACCTTTGGAGGGGTTGTATAGCCTGATTATGTACCCATTACTATCCTCGCTGAGCTTTATTGCACCCACTACAGCGTTCGTTCTCATCAAGGAAAACCTCTTCTTTCCTGAGCTTCCCTTGGTTACTCTAAGGGGTGACCAGACTTCCAGAGCTCTCTTGTACACCTCACCCTCGAACCAGTAACCCTTGTGAGGGTATAGGTAGTACGTAAACTCCCCCTTCCCGGTATCGCTCCATGGATTGGGATATATTGGGGACTTCAAGAGGCTAAGGCCTATCTTGGAGTCCCAGTTTGTATAGCCATGCCTTGATGTACATATTACGGCAACCCCGTGCTCTCCATCGCTGACGTCTGCCCACCTCAATGCTGGAACCTCAAACTTTGCCTGCTCCCAGGGAGTGTTCCTAACTGCGGGCCTCCTTATTACTCCGTAGGGGATATCGTAGTAGGCGCTCCAATTATGGGTGTTGAAGTTGAACCATGCCTTCAGGAGAACTTCTTTGTCCCACCAGTCCACCTCTGTGTGGAACTCTAACAGTTTTGACTTCCTCTTCAACCTTACCCTCTGGACGACTTTAGAGTTTCCGTAGGCTTTTTCCACGATTACCTCGGCAATGTAACCATCGTTCCGAGTTATCTCTACCCTAACGGTTTTGAGCTTCTGCCCCTGGATTAGGAAGTCTTCATTTACATCCCAAGCATCCCACATTCCTGGTGTATCTACATGGGCCATTATCACGTTGCTTGGACTCCTTATCCCCTCCCATTTGAGCTCCTTGTCGTACAGTGATACTATCTCTCCCTCATCGTTTATCTTAACTCTAAGATGATCGTTCTCAAGAACGAAGGTGCCATCCTCTCTGTAAGCTTTCACGAATCCTTTATCAATCAATTTAAGGGGAGACCATCCTAGTGGAGAAGCCTTCACAAGAACGGGCTTTCCATCTACCTCAACTACCTCCTCCCTCTCCCACGGCAAGTCGTTAAACACCAGCGATTCACCTTGGGCTATTTTCTCCGTTGCTTCTCTGATTATCCCTTCAGCCTCTCTTATTACACCCTCGAGATCCTTTATCACTTCGTCATAGACTTCCTTTATTGACGATCCTGGGAGAACGTCATGGAATTGATGGAGTAAAGTCTTCTTCCACAATCTCTCCAGTTTCTCTTTTGGATAATCCATTATCCCCATAGAATGAGCGAGGGAGGTCCATATCTCCGCGCTTCTGAGCTTTGATTCCGCCTCAGCCATTAGCTTTTTCACGTTCAGGTTTGTTGTGTACGTTCCCCTATGAACCTCAACGTAAAGCTCCCCTTCCCAGGTTGGCATCTCGCTAACGTGCTCCTTGAGTTCCCTCAAATACTCCTCTTCAGTTCCCTTAATCAGCTTTGGAATGTACGGGACTTTGTTCATGTGCTTCATCATCTCTACCATTTCCCAGGTTATCCCTCCTCCTCCGTCCCCATAACCGTAGGCGTATAGCAAGAAGGGAACTTCGTACTTGTTCTTGTATTTCTTCCACTGCTTGTAGAGGCTTTTAGCGGTCATTGAGGACTTGTAGCTCATCATTAAATGTACTGGAATTTCTGTTCCGTCTATTCCCTTCCATATAAAAGCGTGATAAGGAAATTCGTTTCTCTCGTTCCACAGTAGTTTGTACGTAGCGAACATCTCAAGACCGCTCTTTTTCAAGAACTGAGGGAGAGAAGCTGGAAATCCAAAGGTATCTGGAAGCCATCCTATTTTTGCTATTCTGTTAAACTTCTCCTTGAAGTACCTCTGTCCATAGAGGAACTGTCTTGCTATTGACTCTCCATCTATGAGCTGAACATCACTCTCCACCCACATTCCACCAACTAATATCCACTTTCCTTCCTCAATGAATCTCCTTACCTTCTCAAAGAGGTCTTTATCTAACTCCTCAAGCCACTCATAGTACTGGGCTGAGCTTTGTACGTATGTTATTCCGTACCTCCTCATGAGCCTCTCTATCGTTGAAAACGTCCTGAGGATCTTCTGCTTTGTCTCCGCATACGTCCATAGCCAAGCTGCATCTATATGGGAGTGTGCAAAAGCGTAAGCTTTCCCGACCTTTGGGAAAGCTTTTCTGAGCCTAGCTAGGGCTTTCTCGAGCTTTTCTTCAACGTCGCTAATTTCACTTAGGTATTCTTCCCTGCTTGGCCTCGGTATATCCTCTATGTACCCTTTCAGCTCTCCAATACCATAAACGGCCGATAGAAACATATAGTCTGTTCTTACCTCTCTAATATCAAACCTTCCAAGCTTGAGCTCCTTAATGCCAAGTCCTCCGTCATAGAGAAGCATCCTAAGCAGGGTTATTTGCCTTAAATTTGGAACCGTTTTTACCGTGATCAAGATATCAGACAGCTCCTTTAGCAGGGTTTCCCTCAGATCCTCCTCCTGAATTACCTCGATAAAGCTCACTAGATCGAGCAACCTTTGAGCCAGTACGTAGGGCTCCCACATTATCCCGACGAGCATTGCGTACTCTATCCTCACCCTCCACTTATGATAACCAAACATCGTTAATGGGGATATTATAAGTTCGAGCTCGTGCCTTCCGGGTCTTATCGGGATATAAGTGTGCACGTCATCTATGGTTCCATAAGCCATCCCGTCCAGTCTAACAAGGGCATTACCCTCCATACAGACTTTAAGAAACCATTTTAGGCCATCCTTAGGCACTTCCACTGTTGTTTTTATCTTAATAAGATCCCCAGGTTTTGCTTCGGTTACAATGGGTAGTCTAACTTTCTTTCTCTCAAGCTCCCAGGTTGGAAGAAATGCGTGCTTCCTTATGGATGTTGCCATCAAGTCAAAAGCCTTCCTTTCAATTTCGGCGAGGCTTAGCATTGCACATCACAAAAAGATATTGGATGAAAAACCTTAAAGCGTCAGCGCTCATAGGGTTCGTCATCACTCGGCAATAATATATCATCATCCGCTTAGATAGTACCTAACGATTTTTCTTAATTCATCATTTCTCTCTATTTTCATCCTTAAGAATCTTCTTAACTGGGCATTTTCAGCCATTAGCCCCGTAAGCTCAATTGCAAGGAGCTTATTGTCCTCAGAGACACCATAAGCCTTGAACCTCAGCGGAGCGTACTCTTTTTCAAGCTTCCATACTTTTTTCTCAAGTTCTTGAACTTCCTTTTCTAGAACCCTTAGATTTCCTTTTGGCTTTCTAAAATCACCCACTAATGCTCGAACTATAACCTCCTCAACGGAAACATTAAATTTTCTACTAATTTCAATTATCCTGGAAGACAACCTCTCGTCGATTTCAAGAACTATCTTTCCAAATCCTTTATCAGGCTTAATAATTATCTTCATTGCTAGACATCCTAAAAATATATTTAAATAAAGGCAATCTTAGTTTCAACACCCGTAATTTGGCTTAGAATACTCTCTAGAATTTCAGCCTTCTCTGGAAGCTTGTTCCTATCTCTGCTGAAAACTAAAACCTTGTAATACTGCTCTCCTCCGGGTTTGTAAACTACATTCACGCCAAACACTCCTGCAGGGTACAGAAGATCCATTGCAAGCTTCTTGACGTCATCGGTTCCCTTTATGTCTCTTCCTTCAATTACCCTTACTCTCTTGCCCAGTTCCCTCATGAGGAACTTTATGTTCTTACCACCTTTTCCAATAACTATTGGCACATCTCCTTCCCCGACGATGAGAACTATTAGGTCCCCTGCCTCAACTGCCTTCTTGAACTCCACATCAGCATCTCCAAGCAACTTATAAAGCATGCGTGATATTTTAACGTCAAGCTCAGTTATAATGCCCTGTTCCAGCTTCTTTTCATCAGCGGGACAAAGAATACCCTCTGTTTTAAGACAAACCTCACAGATCGGCGCCTTCATTTTCTCACCTCCAGAATTCGGGATGAAAGCTAAGAGCTCTTACAGGAGATTATTTAAAAACCTTATCCCTATAAAAGACCTTATAAAGAAGAAGTTTACAAGTCCTAGGGGGTGATAATGTGAGGGTTCTCCTTATACACAGTGACTATATAGAGTACGAAGTTAAGGATAAAGCCCTGAAGAACCCTGAGCCCATTTCCGATGAAATGAAAAAGGGTCGAATGGATGAAGTTCTCGTTGCATTCATAAGCGTCGAGAAAGTGGATGAGAAAAATCCGAATGAAGTTGTGGAGAAAGCAGTTGAAGAAATTATAAACGTCGCAAAGCAGGTAAAGGCTGAGAACCTATTTGTTTATCCCTTCGCCCACCTGAGTAGCGAACTTGCCAAGCCCTCTGTGGCCCTTGAAGTTCTTAAGAAGATTGAGGAGAAGCTTAAAGAAAAGGGTTATAACGTTGGGAGGGCTCCATTTGGCTACTACAAGGCATTCAAGATAAGCTGTAAAGGTCACCCGCTAGCTGAGCTCAGCAGAACAATAGTTCCGGAGGCCGCAAAAGAGGAGGAAGTTCCGGAGGCCTTGAAAAAGGAAGAAACCGAGTTAGTAAGTTACTGGTACATCCTAACCCCGGAGGGCGAGCTCATTGAGGTCGATAAGTTCGACTTCACGGGCTATGAAAACCTGAGAAAGTTCGTAAACTACGAGATAGCAAAAAATAGAATTGCGGACAAGGAACCTCCACATGTTAAGTTAATGCTCGAGCACGAGCTCGTGGACTATGAGCCGGGAAGTGATCCTGGGAATTTGCGTTACTATCCAAAAGGTAGGCTAATTAAGTCATTACTTGAGCAGTACGTTACCGAGAAGGTGATAGAGTACGGGGCCATGGAAGTTGAGACACCGATTATGTATGACTTCGAGCATCCTGCGCTTGAGAAGTACCTCAACCGCTTCCCGGCAAGGCAGTACATAGTTCTCAGCGGAGATAAGAGGTATTTCCTTAGATTTGCAGCTTGCTTCGGCCAGTTCATGATAAAGAAGGATGCAATAATAAGCTACCGCAACCTCCCACTTAGGATGTACGAGCTTACTCGCTATTCATTCAGAAGGGAGAAGAGAGGTGAGCTCTCGGGCCTCAGAAGGCTTAGGGCATTTACAATGCCAGATATGCACACCTTGGCCAAGGACATAGAGCAGGCGAAGGATGAGTTCAAGAAGCAGTTCAAGCTCAGCATGGAGGTTCTCAAAGGAGTTGGTCTTAACCCCGAGGATTATGAGGTCGCGATAAGGTTCACCGAGGACTTCTGGAAGGAAAACAGGGACTTCATAATTGAGCTAGTCAGGCTCATTGGAAAGCCAGTCCTGATAGAGATGTGGAAGCAGAGGTTCTTCTACTTCATACTCAAGTTCGAGTTCAACTTCGTTGACAACCTAGATAAGGCCGCAGCCTTGAGCACCGTGCAGATTGACGTTGAGAACGCAGAAAGATTCGGAATCACCTACTACGACGAGAACGGTGAGGAGAGGTATCCACTAATTCTCCACTGCTCCCCAAGTGGTGCCATTGAAAGGGTCATGTACGCAATACTTGAGAAGCAGGCAAAGCTCATGCAGGAAGGGAAGAAGCCAATGTTCCCACTGTGGCTCAGCCCAATACAGGTTAGGGTAATTCCAGTAAGTCAGGAGTACCTTGACTATGCCCTGTACATTGCAGGCAAACTCGAAGGGGCAAAGATTAGGGTTGACGTTGACGATGAAGAGGAGAGACTCAGCAAGAAAATCAGAAGAGCAGAGAAGGAGTGGATTCCCTATATAGTCGTAGTTGGAGCAAAAGAGAAGGAGACTGGAACAATAACGGTCAGAAGAAGGGAAGATGGAAAGCAGTATGAGACTAGAATCGAAGAGCTGATCAGGGAGATAAAGTCAAAGGTGGAAGGATTCCCCTACAAGCCAAGGCCCTTACCCCTGCTCCTAAGCAGGAGACCAAAGTTCAGAGGGTGACCCTCCGATTTTATCATTTTCATCGTTGGAACAAGTGAGAGCCCAGCTAGAGCAACTCCTGCCGCGAAGTCCCCAGGGATACCGATTGCATTCGTTAAGTACCCACTCGCAAGGTTTCCAGCTATAGCACCCCCTGAAGAGACAAAGTTGTATGCCCCTACTATCCTTCCTCTGTTCTTTTCTGGGCTCCTGTTTGAGACTATTGTTGTTGATGAAACGCTGATCAGAGACCAGCTGTAACCAAGAAGCATGTACCCAAGGACTGCCATTCCGAGGAAAGCGTACCCAGTAAGTATCAGAGAGAGCATTAAAAGGAGAAGCCCTATCAACCTCACACCTTGTCCTAAGACGAAATTGTATGTTCCATCCTCTCTTAAGGATCTGCCAACCTTTAAATATGTCATTGCGGAAATTGTCGAACTTGCTAGGCCTAGAACATAGAGGAATTTTCCATCAAACCCTTTTTCCTTAGCTAACATTGGAAACTGGGTTAGGAGAAGCATTGAACCAGCCCAGAGTAGAGTTGAAGATAGGAATAGAGGCATGAGGTTACCTCTCAAAGTTGAGATCCTGGGAATGGAAATTCTGCGTGGGAGATAGAAGAAGGTTGAGGGAGATACCCTTCTTACATAAATTGGACATTCCTTAATGTTTCTGGTTGCAATTATTACTGACAGCATCCCTATCAGGCCCAGGATTACTGGAATTAACCTTAGTGGTATGGTCACTATAAGGGCGAGACCCAGCAATAATCCTGCAACCCAGGCCCACCCTCCTATTTCATTAAACTTTCCTGTTGCCTCTCCAATCTTAGGCCTATTGAACTCCCTTGAGATTAGGGAGACGGGAATAGGTATGGTTGCGGCAACGAAGAAGGTATAGAGAAATGTCAGCACTATCAGGGCCTTTATCGATGTCATGAAGGCAAGTACTATTCCCAATATGGAACTACCTATAAATCCCAGTATAAGGAATATCTTCCTCCTCCCCACTTTATCGCTTATTCTGCCCCAAAATACTCCTCCTATCATTGAAGCAAGGCTACCGGCACTTCCCAAATATCCGAGATCAACTGGAGTTCCCCCTTCCTGGATGGCCAAGATTGGGATGAGCTGTGACATGCCTCCTGTGAACACTTTGAACGGAATGAATGAGTAGAACCACTTACCATGCTTAACCTTTCTTGCGGCTTTTTCCCTTGATTTTAACACTATGATATTTCTACCCTTCCTACTTTTCATACCCTTCATCGAGGATAAGCGAGGGCCCTCATGAGTTTATAAAGAATTCGAAAGGGGTTTATATTTTGGAGCAATTTATAAGTCAGAAGAGCTTCTCTATCTTGATTCTCTCCTTAGTAAGCTCATCAGCCACGTGCAACTTAAAGGCCAATGGCCTAAATCCCTCATCTGGACTCCTCACCACATAAAGCCTCTCAAGGATCCCATCTGGCTCAAGCTTTGACTTGGTCACTATTACGTAGTCACTTATCCCAGAAACCCAAGCTATGAACTTCCTGGATAAGATGTCACTATTCATGAGGAACATGAAAATGGCATCAGGATGGTACTTCGACTTATGAGCTAGATCCGCATTTATTAACTTCAAGGTTTCCTCCTCACCAAACATAAAGGTTGCTCCTTCAAGGGCATAGATAGCTCTAACTAGGCCCCTCTTCTTGAATTTCGATTGAAGCCTTTCAAATATAGATAAAATCTTGGGGTTTATGGTGTCTACATCAACAACACCCTGAAGGTAATAAACATTGGGTATGTTAAAGTGAGCCTCGTATTTAGAGCCAAACACATCTATTATTGCCATGTTATCGTTTTTGAGCTCCTTCTCTATCTCTATCCCTACCGCCGAAGCTAGCTTGAAAAGGGTTTTGAGGGGCTGGTTATAGTTTGAGAGGATTACAAACTTACCCCGTTCAAGGAGTTCGGCTATTGTACCGAAAAACAACTGCCACCCTGATGAGTATGTGTCGTAAATTATTGACACAACTGCACCATCACTTGGAACAACTTTGAATGTCTCCATGGTCATCATCTAGTAACTATTCCCTTACACAAATTTTAAAAAATTTTCCGGATAGTGACCCCCTGTTTGTTGGAAAAATTTCAAAGCTAAAGGGAAGAGAACAACTTTTTCAAGTTCCTCTTAAAAGGTGGCCATACAACCCCCCTATCAGTGATTATCCCCGTGAGGTACTTATGGGGGGTGACATCAAATGCCGGATTGTAAACCGGAACATCTGGGGCTATCCTGCAACCTCCACATGTCAGCACTTCTTCCGGTGACCTCTCTTCAATTGGTATCTCCCTCCCGCTCTTCAGGCTCATATCAATGGTAGAGATCGGGGCAACTGTGAAAAAGGGAATGCCATGCTCTCTGGCAAGGACGGCGAGCATGTAGGTTCCTATTTTATTTGCGAAGTCTCCATTTGCAACTATTCTATCAGCTCCAACGATTATTGCATCGACAAGGCCCTGTTGCATTACAAATGCGGCTGCATTGTCGGCTATTAACTTCACACTTAAGCCATCATAGCTGTACTCCCATGCACTTAGCCTTGCACCTTGGAGGACTGGCCTAGTTTCATCGAGCCACAGCAGCTTTAGCGTTCCGTCCTTGTGCATAACCCTGACCACAGCCCCTACCGTTCCTAAGTGGACAGTTGCCAAGCTTCCGGCATTGCAGTGGGTTAATATGTTACCTTCAGGGAGGACTTCAGCCCCATAGTGGCCCATCCTTAAGTTGGCCTCAACGTCCTCATCCGCTATTTTCTGGGCTTCCTGGACTATCAGCCTTTTTATTTCGTCGAGGGAATCCTCCCTGTGCTCCTCAACGATATTTTTAATCCTGTTTAAGGCCCAGAAGAGGTTCACAGCTGTGGGCCTCGTATTCTTAAGCGTTTCATAAGCCCTGTAGAATCCTTCAAGGAACTCCTCTTTTGTTTTTGCCTTAGAGGTTTCCGCGTACAGGGCTAATCCGAAAGCTGCCGCCGCACCTATCGCTGGGGCTCCCCTGACGGTCATGTTCTTTATGGCCTCAGCAACGCTTTCAACTGTCCTAAACTCTTCAACTTTGAATTCCCTGGGAAGTAACCTCTGGTTTATCATGTAAACTTTACCGTTCTTGTACTCGACGCTCCTAGGGAGCTTCGTTAGATCCTCGGGTCTGTACCTAACCTCCATACTCTCACCAGAGTGACCTTAGAGAAATCGTTTAAAGTAGTTTTCCAAACGTTTTTCATGATATACGATCTTGACCTGATGGAGAAATTCTTTAAGGAAGTCTTGGTGGAGCCAAGAGAGGGGGAAGTATACACGTTGTTCCTGATGACCAGAAGGAAGTGGTTTTCAAAGCTGAGCTCAAACTATGAATTGCTCAACTATAAAATCCTGGCTGAGTTTAATTTTAAGAGGTTTTATAGGGCTGTTTTAAGGTTGATCCCACAGGAATGCGCGTACGTTGATGTCAGAACTGAGGAATGCATTCCGGTAAGTGCGATGGCCCTGTACGTTGATGTGATTCCCAGGGACATCAAGAAGGGTGTAGTTAAGACGCTGCAAGATTTCATTAATTTACTCGCATTTCAAGAGAACGTTGGGAGGTTGAAGAAGTTTAATAGAATATTCCTCTCGAACCTTCAAAAGTCCCCTGGGAGGAAGCCCTACTTTATAATCGATGTTGATTCAAAAGATGCACAGTTAATTAACTACGTAATTAAACAATTGAACAATTATTCAATTCCTGTTAAGTGGATAAGTGAAACCAGGGGAGGATTTCATGTCATAGTGAAAAGGGATGGCGAGTGGATGAAAACGTTCTATAAGGAAGTTTTGCCAAAATTAAATCACGAAAATGTGGAAGTCAAGCTCGAGAAGTCAATCCTAACTCCAATCCCAGGAACCTTGCAGGCAGGATTTCCTGTTAAAGGTGGCCCTTATGCTATTTAGGGGGAAGTACCTAGTAAAGGTGTTAGAGATAGATGAGCCGTGCAAGGAGTTAATTAGAGGATCTTATGTTATTTTGGGGAACTCAGAGTACGAAGTTGAACTTAAGATTGAGCCTTTCATGGAGTTTAGAAGGGAATTTTGCCTCGTTAAGTGTGAGGGTAGGATAATACTTTCAGAGGACTGCAAGTACGTTGGAGAAGTATATTGGGTTAAGGATGCAAAGGGATTATGGAAGCTAATTCGGGGCAAAAAGAGCGAAGAAGCTTTTCATTTAATTTTAACCTTAACAGTGGCCTTTCTCCTATATTTTCTTTTGGGTTTCATAAAGAACTCATCATTCTGGACCGCTACTGCCGTTCTCCTCTTGATATTCCTTGTTATGATGGATCTTTCTAAGTTAATTCAATACCTCCTACTTGGATACGTCAAAGCCTCTTAAACTTTCTAGCAGAGTGTTACCTGGTGATCAAATGGTTAGGATAATGCCGATTGACAGTTAAGGGACGATGACATTCGGGAGATACTATGTACAGGGAAATAGCACTTATTGGAACCTTGCCAAAACCTGAAAGAGATGCCAATGAAGTTATGAGATACCTACTTGAGCACGCCTATGAAGTGCCGTTCCCTCATACTGCATCGTTGTAGTGTGGGGTCATCACGGCGATTCTAAGCATTCACGGCAGAAACTCAACCCCCGTTACCGGTCACAGCACTACCGTTGACGGAAACCCGAGCTCACCAATGCAATGACACACAATGAGACTAATAAAGGCTTCTGCCGTTGCTCACAGGTGCATAAAGAGGGAGCACGAGAGGGTGTTAGGTTGAATTTTTTGTTTACTTTTAGTATATCAACGAAATTTCAGTTTCATTAATTTAAAAATATTTTTAGGAATCTTAGGACAATTCAAAATTTTTAACATATCTTGGAGTCTTAGATCTGAAATTTCCCCTAAGTGTTATCTTATGTTCAGAAAATTATATATACCAAAAGTACATCAAAAATGAGAACGAGAATAGGGTGATGCGATATGAAGAGGTTCCTAACCTTGGCCCTGCTGGGGGTTATCTTGATGGGTGTTCTTGGTAGTGGGTGCATTGGAGGTACTACCCAAACTCAAACTCCAGTAACTAAGACAGTTACTGAAAAAGAAACTGTAACTAAAACTGAAACACAGCAACAAATAGTTCTAAAAGTCATAGGACCATGGTCAGGAGCTGAGCTTGATGCATTCATGGAGGTAATAAAAGCCTTTGAAAGGGAGCATCCAAATATAAAGGTCGAGTATAAGACATATAGGGCTGAAGATTTAGCAACAATTCTACCACTACAGTTTGAGTCAGGAGACACTCCCGCAGATGTAATAGCAATGTGGGGATGGTTCATTGCAGAGATGGGCAAGAAAGGTCACCTTTTGGATCTTAGTTCAGTAATAAATCCAGATGAGTACATCCCTGGAATTCTCGATCCAGTAACAGTAGATGGTAAGATCTATGGAGCTCCTTTCACGGCTGCAGCTAAGCCTGGCTTTTGGTATAGGAAATCCTTCTTCAAGGAGCACGGTCTAGAGCCCCCAAAAACTTGGGATGAATTTGTTGAATTATTGGCGAAGATACAGAAAATACCAGGGATTAAAGCTCCAATTGTAAGTGGAGATAGTGTTGGATGGCCCCTTTCTGACGTTGTAGAACACTTCATTTTAACATTTGGGGGCAGGGATCTCCAGCTCAAGCTTATCAAAGGAGAAGTTAGATGGGAGGATCCCCAGGTCAGAAATATCTTTGAGAAAAGGTTAGTTCCACTATTGAAAGCTGGGTACTTTAGTGAACCAATAGAATGGACGTCTGCGATTGATCTTTGGTGGAAGGGAGATTATGCGTTGTACTTTATGGGAACATGGATTACGGGAATGGTTGAAGATCCAAATGATCTTGGTCTCATATCTCTTCCTGGGGTTAAGGCAATGGTCATAGCTCCCGATTATTTCATGGTTCCTAAGTACACTAAGCATCCCAAAGAGGCCTTAGAATTAGCTAAATTCTTGGCAACAAAGGGCCAAAGAATTCACGTCGGAACTAAGTCTGGTAAGTTAGCAACATGGAGGAATGTCTCAATAGAGGATTATTGGGAACCTATGAAAGAAGTAGCAAAAATAGTGTCAGAGGTAGAGTCCGCACCAGACCTTGATGACAGTGTTGGAGGAGAGTGGCAGAAAGTATTCTGGGATCAGTTAAAGCTCCTATGGGTTCAGCCAGATAGATTGGATGAAGTGTTGAAGACATTGGATGAGAAATTCCCTAAAAAGTAATGGGGGATAAGTAATGCCTAGGCATAATTTAACTCCTTTATTTTTTCTTTTGCCCGCTATATTGTTTCTGATTCCCTTTGTTATATATCCTGTATTTAAAACGATTTACTTAAGTTTCTTCTTAGATGGAAAGTTTGTAGGATTAGAAAACTACAAAGAAGTGCTATTAAGCAAAGATATAGTAAACCTTGATAGGTTTCCAAAAGATTCCCCTCCATGGGGAGCATTAATTCACAATGCAATTTGGATAGCTATTCATTTGCCAACCACGGTTTTCTTAGGTCTTGGTTTAGCAACATTATTAAGAAAAAAGGAAGTTTTCGGGAGTTCAATTATAAAGTCAATAATTTTCCTTGGCATGGTGATCCCCATGGTAGTTGGAGGACTTATTATTAGATTCCTCTTCGAAAGGGGAGCGGGGATTATACCTACAATATTTGGGAAATTGGGAATTAAAAGTTTAGAGATAACTTGGACAGCTTATCCCCAAACTGCACTCTTTGCAGTTATTTTGGGCTCTATCTGGATTTGGACAGGTTTTAGCATGCTCATGTATTCTGCTGGGCTAGCTTCGATTCCCAGAGACTACTATGAGGCGGCCTTAATAGATGGAGCAACAAAATTCCAAATATTCAGATATGTTACTTGGCCACTACTAAAACCAATAACAGTCGTCGTAGTTGCGATGACTCTGTTGTGGGACTTGAAAATATTTGACATTGTGTATGTAGCCACAGGAGGAGGACCAGGAGGAGCTTCGATGGTATTAGCACTTCAGATGTGGGATTATTTTGCTAGGGCCCTAAATTACAATTATGCTGCAGTAGTAGCGGTTTTGCTAACCCTGTTGACTATAATTCCAGCAACATGGCTCATTAAGAGGAGGGGGAGCTTATGAAAGTTCCTCCAAAATATAAAATTAAATCTTACTTACTATCAAATTTAATAGCTTGGACAGTAGCTGTGATCTGGTTACTCCCGTTTATAGGAGTTTTTATGGCATCAATTAGGCCCTATAAAGAAATCGTATCTGGCTGGTGGCACATTCATCCTTTGACAATAACACTAGAAAATTACATGAAAGCTTTCTACCATCCAATGTTTCCAATAAGCACTGGCTTAAAGAATTCCCTGATTGTAGCAATTCCTTCTACAGTAATCCCCATCTTTACAGCATCTTTAGCAGCCTACGCCTTTAGCAGATATAGTTTTCCAATAAAGAATTATCTATTTGCATTTATAGTTTTCTTAATGGCCCTTCCGCAACAGATGACTGTAGTTCCCTTATATTTCCTTTTAAGAGACCTTAAATTACTAAATACCTTTACGGGCCTAATCTTAGTTCACTCTGCCTGGGGTTTGGCCTGGATAATATTCTTTATGAGAAATTACTTTTCGATGTTACCTAAGGACGTTGAAGAAGCTGCAAAGATAGATGGAGCAACTGACTTTCAAGTGTTCTATAAAATAGTTCTCCCAATTGCAGTCCCAGGAATAGTCTCAGCTGCAATACTTCAGTTTACCTGGGTCTGGAGCGACTTCTTCTTAGCTCTGGTATTCCTCCAAGATCCAAATAAATACGTAGCAACCCAGAGATTGCCTCTCCTAAGAGGTCAGTACTTTGTTGACTGGGGGATTCTTACTGCTGCTTCAATTATAGTAATGGCCGTTCCATTAGTAGTTTATGCAATCTTCCAGAAGTATTACATTGCTGGTATGGTTGGATGGTCCACAGAGAAATAGAGAGGGGATGTTAAAAATGTATGAAGTGAAAAGATTTTATGGAGAGGGCAAGAAAATTGAAGACTACAAAGAAATTGTTGGTGAAGAAAACATCCTGAAAATCAGGGCGTTAGGGGAAGAACTCTTAGAGAAAAGTATAGCACATGTAAACTCGACATCCTTTGGTGGAGGGGTTGCAGAAATACTCCACAATTTAGTTCCCTTAATGAGAAGCCTTGGCCTAGACACTAGATGGTTCGTGATAGAGGGGAATGATACCTTTTTTAGTGTAACAAAAAGCATGCATAATGCTCTCCAAGGAAATAAGAATATTAAATTAACAAAAGAGATGATAGACCTTTACCTCAGAACTAATAAGTACAATGCTGAAAGTCTTGATATTAGCGAATATGACTATGTAATAGTTCATGACCCTCAACCTGCGGCTCTAATAGATTTCTATAGAAGAAGAAAGACGTGGATTTGGAGATGTCATATAGACTTGAGTGATCCCAATACAGAGTACTGGAGTTTCTTGAGTAGGTTCGTTAAGAAGTATGATTATTACATATTCCATATGAGAGAGTATGTCCAGAATGACTTAGAAAGAGACAGAGTGGTAATAATGCCTCCTTCGATTGATCCTCTTAGTGAGAAAAACATTGAACTAAGCGATACAGAAATACTTAAAATCCTAAACAAGTTTGATGTTGATCCTGATAGACCAATACTTACCCAAGTTTCAAGATTTGATCCATGGAAAGGAATATTTGATGTGATTGATGTATATAGGGAAGTAAAGAAAAAGTTCCCAGATGTTCAGTTACTTTTAGTTAGTGTCATGGCTCATGATGATCCAGAAGGATGGATTTACTATGAGAGGGTACTCAGAAAAATCGGGGAAGATTATAATGTAAAGGTACTTACTAATCTAATAGGAGTTCATGCAAGGGAAGTTAATGCTTTTCAAAGGGCTAGTGATGTCATACTCCAGCTTTCGACTAGAGAAGGATTCGGGCTAAGTGTCACCGAGGCCATGTGGAAAAGAAAACCAGTTATTGGGAGAGGAGTGGGAGGAATAAAATTACAAATAATCGATGGAGAGACAGGTTTTCTTGTAAATAATGTAAAAGAAGCTGCTGAAAAAGTAATTTACCTCTTAAAACACCCAGAAATTGCAAAAAGGATGGGGATTAAGGCTAAAGAACGAGTAAAAGAACACTTTATAATAACAAAGCACTTAGAGAAGTATCTTAAACTATTTAAGGAGGTGAAGAGATGGGACTAGACATCCCCCCCAAGATATTATATGCCCTAAGTGAAATGGGTTTCACTAAGTATGAAATCCTTACGTATTGGACTTTACTCGTCAATGGGCCAAGTACCGCTAAGGAGATCTCAACTCTTAGTGGTATACCTTACAATAGAGTGTACGACACTATATCTTCCTTAAAATTAAGGGGATTCGTAAGTGAGATAGATGGAAATCCCAAAGTTTATGCCGCTTATTCTCCTAGAATAGCGTTCTTCAGATTCAAAAAGGAGTTAGAAAAGGTAATGGAAGAGTTAGAAGGAGCTATTAAAGACATTAGAAAAGAGAACCAAAGACCAGCAATATGGAGGAGTAAAGACTTAGAGGAAGGTCTTGAAATGGTTAGAGAAACCTTAAGATCAGCTAAAAATGAAGTAATAATAGTAACCCCAAGTGAGTTTTTAAAACATATAATTGATGATATAATAGATGTGCTAAAGAGAGGCACTACAGTTTCTTTGTATATCGATAAACTCCCACAAGATCTCAAAGTTGAGAAAGTGGGAAACTTATTTATAAGAAGATTTTCAAAGCTTAATCACCTAATAGGGATGGCAGATGGTAAAGAAGTTGTTGCTATTCAAAATGTCTCGTTCAGACCAAAAAAGCCACCTAGTTTTAAGGCTACTTATCCGGAAATAATATTTTCCCAGTATTCTCTGATAATAGAGATATTCAAAGAGTCCGAATTAACGATGGAAAACATAGCGAATCCTCATGAGGTAAAATTCTTCGCGATGTTCCATGCTGCAGATTTTGTAAGGAGGCATCTAAAAACGTACAACATATTTGCTAGAGTCATAGGTAGATCAATAAAAACAAGAGAAAACAAAGAGATTTTGGGAAGAGTCGTCGGTTATACGCTATCCTTTGATTCAGCTGTAAACAATATTCACATTGAAACAGAAGAAGGAGTTGTGAAAATTGGAGGCATGTTTGCAGTTATTGAGGATTATGAGAGCACTGATATAAGATTGACATTAACGGAGGGGGCTTAGTTGGCTGAAGTCAAGTTAGTTAATGTTTGGAAGATCTTCGGGGGGTTTGCTGCGGTTAAGGATTTAACCCTAGAGGTTAGGGATGGTGAGTTCCTAGTACTTTTAGGCCCGTCGGGTTGTGGTAAGACTACGACTTTGAGGATGATTGCTGGGCTTGAAGAGCCCTCAAAAGGCAGGATTATAATTGGAGATAAAGTCGTGGCTGACGCTGAAAAGGGCGTATTCATCCCCCCTAAAGAAAGGGACGTAGCCATGGTCTTTCAATCCTATGCATTATACCCCCACATGACCGTTTATGACAACATAGCATTCCCCCTCAAGCTCAGGAAACTGCCCAAGCAAGAAATTGACAGGAGGGTTAAAGAAGTTGCTGAAATGCTGGGGCTTACTGAACTACTGAAGAGAAAACCAAGGGAATTATCAGGCGGGCAGAGGCAGAGGGTAGCCTTGGGGAGGGCAATAGTCAGGAAACCAAAAGTCTTCCTAATGGACGAACCCTTAAGCAACCTTGACGCAAAATTAAGAGTAAAAATGAGGGCTGAATTAAAGAAACTACAAAGACAACTAGGAGTCACGACAATCTACGTGACCCACGACCAGGTTGAGGCAATGACCATGGGAGATAGAATTGCAGTAATGAACAAGGGCGTTCTCCAACAAGTTGGGACCCCAGAAGAAGTCTACGAAAAACCAAAAAACACATTCGTAGCCGGATTCATAGGAACACCACCAATGAACTTCACAGAAGGAACTGTGAGAGAAGACGGTTTCATAGACTTCGGAAAATTCAAGCTCAAGCTACTTCCGGATCAACTTGAGGTACTCCAAGAAGCCAACATGATAGGAAAAGACGTGATATTTGGAATAAGAGCAGAGGACATCTATGATGCAATGTTTGCTCAAATAAAAATCCCTGGTGAAAACATGGCAAGAGCCAAGGTGGACATAGTGGAAAACCTCGGAGGGGAGAAGGTAGTCCACCTAAGAATAGGAGAAATAACATTCCAGGCAAAGTTTACAGGTGAATCAAAAGTGAAAGAAGGCCAAGAAATTGACGTAGTTTTCGATATGAAGAGAGCTCATATCTTCAAGAAAGAAAACGGAGAAGCGGTGTTCTAATAAGCCCCAAGCTTCTCAGGAAGCCAAGGACTCTCAGCACCGTTGAGGCTCTCTTAATTTCTTCTCCCCCAAATCAATCCCCTTAACTTTATAGTCCCTACTTGGGGAGGTTTCATTCCAAGCTATGGACTCTAACGCTAATGACCTCACTCTTCTCCTTCCATATTCTGTTGGTGGATAACCTTTAGCACGTTAAAGAGTAGAGAAACTTAGCCTTTATGCCTTCTGAAGTTTTGCACCCTCTATAGCTGTTTTTACCTTCCCGCCAAGCTCTGTCAGCTTAACCCCAGAGCATATTCAAGAAAGCCCTTACCTTTACCCAATGGGTCAGTGCATGTCTTTTCCCAAGCTTTCAATAAACTCCCTTACAATTATCAAGAGATTGTAGCAAATCTTACTTTTTAAGAACTTTATAGTTAATAAATTTTTAAGAAATAAATTCAAGCAAGAAGGGAGTCAAGTAATTCCTTGGCTTTCCTTATACCATCCTTGAGCTTGCTAACTTCCTCCTCAAGGGACTTAACTTTGTTCTCGTACTCCCTAAGCTTTGCTTCAAGCTCCTCAATTCTGGCGTTCTTCTCCTTAAGCTTCTCTTCGCACTCCTTTACCTTCTCCTCGTACTCCCTAATCTTAGTCTCAACTTCTTCAACTGCCTTTGCCTTCTCCTCAAGTTCCTTGAGTTTCGCTTCAAGTTCTTCAGCCCTCTTGGCCTTTGCCTCGTACTCCATCAGCTTAACCTTGTACTCCTTAAGCTCCTTCTCCAGCTCCTTCTTCTCCCCTTCAAGCTTCTCAAGCTTTGACTTGAGCTCCTCTATCTCCTTCTTAGCTTTTTCTAAGCTTTCAAGCTCCGCAGCCTCAAGCTTTGCCTTTATCTCCTCAAACTCCTGCTTGAGCTCCTCGTACTCCTGCAGTAACTTCTCGTACTCTTCCTTAGCCACTACCTCCTTAAGTCCACCCTTCTCTATCATCTCTATCGTCTTTATTAGCTCGTCAAGCTTACCCTGCTTAATTAGCTCGTAAGTTTCTCTAACAAGCTGTCCAGCCTTGCTTTCACCCTTGAGGTGCTTCCTTATCGTTGCCTCAGTCCTTCCAAGCTCCCTTGCAATTTCACTTACGGTCATTCCAGCCTTCTCCCTGGCGATTGCTCCAGCTGCTACTGCTAAGCTGTCAACCCAGGTTAACCTCTCTGCGGGATCCTTAATTAATTCTATAACCTCCGGCCTGAAGAGTGTTGCAAATAGTAGTAAGCTCTCGAGCTGGTGAATCTCGCTTCTCGTTATCGGATTAAGTGGAACTTCCACCCTCATCCTCACCACCTTCTCAAATCTCTAGGACCCTCCCCCTCTTGAGCACCTTATCCGGATACACAATTATCCCCTTGTCCGTTATATCAAAGGGATGTCTCCTCATTGAGTGGCTCGTTCCACGCATCTTCCAGACTATCAATGACCTCTTCAACTCTCCATCAATCTCATCTAGGTCGAGTCTAATTATTCCATCGACACCGTGCTCAACTCCAGGCCCACCGAATCCCCTTTCTCCAACGCTTATCTGGCTGACGAATATTGAAGTACATCCAGTTCCTGCAAGAACTCTCTTAAGCTGTAGTATTATGCTCCTAGCCATGGCAGGCTTGTTTATGTACAGGGTAGTTACCGAGTCAACGACAACCCTCTTGGCGTTGATGTCCCTTATTGCTTGCCTAAGCACTTCGATAAACTCCCTTATATCTGTGAGATCATGGACTATGTACTTTTCATACTCCTTGCTCTTCCCAATTCCTGCGGTAAAAGCGTCAACCATCGCAAACAATCCTTCCTCCTCGTACTTCCTCACGTCCCAGCCAAACTGAGCCATGTTCTGTCTAACCTGAACAGGGTGTTCTTCGAGGGCAACATAAATGCCAGGCTCACCCATCTGAAGCCCGTTCCATAGGAACTGCTGGCTGAAGATTGTCTTACCAGTCCCAGGACCTCCGCTGAGCAGGACAACGTTTCTCTCAGGGATGCCGCCGTGGAGTATCTCATCCATCCCAGGAATCCCAGTCTTAACTCTCCTCGTCATGACTCTCACCCCCAAGAATTTTATTCACTTCAGGATACTATAAGCTAAGAGGTATTTAAAAGTTACGCCAAGAAGAGGTATTTGGAGAAGGAAACAAAAAATAAAGGTTAAAGCTTCTGCCCGTTCCTTCTATCGAGCTTTTCCTCCCATGTTAGTATTGTGTGGGTGAAAGTTTGATCATCCTCCTCGATCCCTCTCTTTATCTCCGAGACGTGAGCGTACTGGGCCTTGAACTGCTCCAGAATATAGTCAACGGCCTTCTCTGGGTCAGCCTTCTCACCACAAGTGTAAACGTCTAGGGCTGCGTAACCCTTCTCCGGCCACGTGTGAACTGAGATGTGACTTTCGGCAACGATAACGACACCACTAACCCCTGTCGGTGAGAACTTGAAAAAATAACTCGCCTTAACCTCCATGTTACCTCTCTTTGCTGCCTCAAGGAAAATCTCTCTAATCTTGTCAGGATCAGCAATGATCTTAGGATCGCAACCTGCAGCCTCAACAACGTAGTGGTGCCCAATTGTATCCATATCTCTCACCTCCCTCAAGTTCTGTTACACTGTGAGGGTGGAACGGAGATACTTTTAAAGTTTTTTGGTCTAACGGAAAGAAATTAACGGGATTTCATTTATTTATACCGAAAGGATCTGGCCGTTTTTGATATAACCGAGCCTTTGCTTGTTGTTTTTGGAAAATACTGAAAGTTGATGAACGTTTTTAAATTAGCTTGAAATTTTCCGGTAGTTTTTGATTATTTTTGATAAAACTCCTCCAGTTTTGTAAATAAGCCCACTGAATGTAAGCGAGCCATATTGAGAAAATGGAATAGAAACTTATAACATATAAGGCATGTGGAAATAATGTTATTGAAGAACAGAGATAAAGTTGGAGTTTCCTCTAATACCTTCTGTTTTTTGTCTATCATCAATTCGTTCGAGTAAGGTTGAATTCAAGTAACTGCAACTCCCCTCCTAGAATCCTCCAAACTCCTTTCCATCTCCAACATGGAAGGTTTAGATGGAAATTACGTTGATTTCGGAATAAGAACCCCCATTAGAGAGCAATTTCTAAAATCGAATACGTAAAGCCCTTTTTGTAATCAAGTAAGGAATAAAAATATAAAGTCCAAAACGTCATCGCTTCCAAAGAATAAATCCTACAATCAAGGCCAGCAGGATTGTCCCCAACGCGAAGATCGTTCTTGTCGAAGTGCCTTCCTCCCTCGTTGTAACATCTTTAACCCCTGTTCCTACCTCCTGAGTTGTAAAGCTTATCTCAATTTCTCCCGCTGGGAGCGTTATTTTGTTACCTTCAACTTCAAGGGGAACATCGCTTACATCCACCAAGCTTGCTCCTTCAGGCAAGATAACGCTCACTGGATACTCTGAATTTAACGAGAGAGTCCAGACAAGGCCCTCCTGCCTGATTAAATCGGAGGTTGTGTAGACTATCTTCACTATCTGGGCGTCTTGAGTGTTTATTATGATCTCATTTCCGTTTATGGAGTATTCTAAAGGATTACCGTTTTCATCTATAACAAAGATGTCCTCATAGTGATCCCCGAGCAGGGAGGCTGTAACTTGCGTTGCATAATCATCAACGGGCACTTCGATTTCCACAGTTGCGTATCCGTCAAAGTATGGAGTTATGTTTATGCTCTGTGCACTTACAAAGGGAACGAAAAGCAAAAGAACAAGCAAAGCTTTTTTCATTATCTTCACCTCCATAAAAATTGAAATCAGAGGTGCTTTAAGATAAACTTGTCCACCCTGTGGAGCATCTCTAAGGCAATTGCAAAGTGAGTCTTAGCCTCAACTGGCTTTTTGTGCTTTACGAGTATCATTCCAACTCTTACCTCTTGGACTGCTATTTTGAGCTGGAGTTCTGCTTTTCTTGTATCAATGCCTCTTCTTTTAAGCTCCCTCAGTGCCTTAGTGTCTTTCTGAATCCTGCCATTAATCTCCTTGAGGAATGCTCTTAGGTCTTTCATTCTTTCTTGAACTTCTCTCTCGTGGAACTTTCTCTGAAGGAAGGCCATTGCTCTGTGGAACTCCTTTATGGCGTCTGTGTTGTCCCTCATAACTTGAAGGGCTTCATTGTATTTTTCTTCATCTGCAAGAGCCTTTACCTCATTGTAAACCTCCTTGAAGGCCTCAAGTCTCTCCTGAAGCTCATCTGTCTCATAGCCTTTTTCTTCCGCCATCTCGATGACTTTCTCCGCCATTTGTATTGCTTTTTCGCCTTTTTCAAGGAATTTATTCACTATCTTATCGGCGTTTGCCTCTATAATGTCTTCTCTTATTCTTTTCAGCTCCTCGTCTAAAGCTGCTTTTTTCTCTCTGGCGACTTTGAGGTCTTCTTTGGCCTTCTCAAAATCTTTGGCTTTTATGTCTTCCAGCACAGTCTTGTAGGCATCCTTGGTCTCTTGTAAGAGCATTGTTGCATTTCCCACATCAATCCCTTGTCTCTGGGCAATTTCTATTGTCTTTTCAACCATTCTAAAGTAGCCTTTCATTCTCTTTATCTCTTCTAGTAACCTTTCCTTAAGCTCCTCCTTCCCTCTCTCGAAGCTCTTTAGCACTTCTCTATAATGGTACATTGCCGTTAATCCATTGATTATGGTGTTGTAATAGTCGCCGCTTTCATAAGCATCAAGGGCAACTTCTTTATACTGCTCCGCTAACTGATAGTGCATTATAATGCTTGAGTTCTCAGGAAGATTTACATTATTAATTAGCCTTGTTGTTATATTGCTCAATCTTTCAAGGGCTGCAACAATATGTCCAGCTATCTTTTCTTCCTGCGTTATGTTTTGGATCTCTAGGGGTTCTGTTTCATTTTCTATAGTGGCATTTTCGTCTGCTAGGGCCAAATCTGCTGGGATTATGCTCCCCACTAAGAGGGCTATTAACAACCAGATCTTCAACCCTTTCATGGCCATCACCATTCTTAACTTGGCATTCCACATATTTTAGGGACTCTGTGAAAAGAACGTTCCAAAACGTTCCAAAATTAAATTTGGGACTAAAAATAGTTGAAATCTTAAATTAGGCGAGGGAGAATTGAGTATATGTCTTCTTGAACGGTCAGAAATGTCGGTTAAAACTTTCTCAAGAATAACCTCCATAAGAACCTCCTATTCCTCTCCAGCTTGTCCTCATCAAATTTGCTTTACCTAAAGATTTCGAGGGGACAGTTCAAAAGCTCAAAAATTAGCATCCAAAGTCATATATACCAAGCTTAAAGAAGTGCTCGGAGTATCAATTAACTTTAGAGAGAAGAGATATCTTTATTAGTCCCTCATGACTCAGAGTAAAAAGTTTAAAGGCACCTTCACTTTCAATTTAGCCCTCTTATTCTATCTCGCCATTAAGTAATTCCTTTTATACATCTAAATCTAAGAAAATGATAAAAGCTTAAAAATCCTGCAAAGGCCAAGGGTTACAACATGAGCGTTCAAGGATTCCTGATCCTAATAGCACTTGCTATAATAAGCTATAAGGCTAAAGCCCTCGACCTATGGGGAACTTTCACTGCTTTCATCCTTGGATATTTCATCCTTTCCCTTGGAGGTTGGTTACCTTTTCTGGCTCTTCTCCTCTTTCTGATATCTGGAACACTTGCAACAAAATTCAAAATCAAAGAGAAGAAAAAGCTCGGCCTTGTGGATGAAAAATGCAGAAGTATAAGAAACGTCCTGGGAAATGGTCTTGCTCCCCTACTGTTCTTGGCTTATGAGAAGTTCATTGGAGACGATTATGGTTGGGCAGCGGTTTTTGCTTCAATTGCTACTGCCAATGCCGATACTTTAGCTAGTGAGATAGGAAAAGTCCTTGGAAAGCATCCCAGGATTATACTTGGATTCAAAAAAGCTAAGCCAGGAGAGGAAGGAGCTGTAAGCGTTCAAGGAGAAATGGCTGCACTATTTGGAGCAGCAATGATAGCTTTTGTTAGCACCTTTATCACGAATTTAAAGCTTGAAATGTTCCTCTCAATTCTTATTGGAGGTTTTATAGGGGCAAACGTCGATAGTCTAATAGGAGCCACTCTAGAGAAGAAAGGAATAACGAATAACGACAGCACAAACTTTTTATCAACGTTAATCGGAGGATTTATCGGATTATCACTGTTCCTCCTGTTTACGTGATGAGATGGCGGATTGCTGAAGGGTGATGAGGACCTTAGGAACTGATTACAGCTCTACAATCGTAAAGTCTTTCGCCACCTCTCCCCTAACTCCAGCCTCTCTAACCTTCTTCTCGAGAACCTCATGGGGGTAGTTGCTGTGACTTATATGGGCAAACACCGTATACTCGGCATTGACCTTCTTCGCCAACTCTATTGAGTCCTTAACACCAAGGTGAACCCCAGGAACTGATTCCTTTTTCGTCATTTCAGAAATCAAAAGATCAACTCCCATCAAGAGCTCTAAAACCCTCTCATCGTTAAGGATCTCAGGGCCAGTATCTCCCGTTACGCCTATCCTAACCCCATTTATCTCTATTAGAAATCCCCCGGCAACTTCTATGGAGTGCCTCACTGGAAAGTGAACTACCTTTGCCCTTCCAATCCTATACTCCTTCCAGAACTCTAGGACTTCATACTCCCATCTGTACCCGCGAGGCATGATGTCGCCAAAGGCCAGCCTAGAAAGGTCCTGGGCAGTTCTAATGCCGAGCTCGTTAGAATGAAAGCTCACCTCCTTGAACACCTGAAGGTCTGGAACTCCAAACACGTGGTCAAAGTGCGCATGGGTTATGAGGACGTGCTTAACCCTTTTGTTAGTCCTCTCCAAGTGGTAGTGCAGATCAGGGCTTGGATCAATTAATATCCCTTCAATGTAAATGGAGAACCTCGTCCTCCTGTACATGGGATTAAGTCTTGCCCTCACGCAGTTCTCACAGGTGCACAGGGGCTTTGGGGTTCCACTGTACGATCCAGATCCTAGGATTATGACCTTCATTCTCCCACCCCAAAAGTTCTTAACCCAACCTTCCGCTTAAGCTTCAGGGTGAGAGTATGGAGGAATACTTCATCTGCCCAGAGTGCGGGAGTGAGGATGTAGAGGTAATCAAGGAGAGAGGGAGAGAGATCACCCTAAAGTGCAACGAGTGCGGTCACGTTTGGATAATCACTCTCCCCAAGCTCAAAAAGGTTCCGGTCATAGTCAGCAAGCACGAGAGGAGCTTTAGAGAGTTCGCAGAGCTACCAGAAGACGAAACGGTAAAGGTGGGAGATGTGATTGAGCTTGAGAACGACGAAGTGAGGGTATTGAGCATAGAGCTCCCAGGAGGAAAAAGAGTTAGGAGGGCAAAAGTGCAGGAGATCCAGACGATATGGGGCGAGAGCTTAACGTACCCAAAGGTCTTCGGCGTGTCGATATACCTTCCAGGGGGAATAACACAGTCTTTCAAGGTCGTAGTCGACAGGGATGAAGAATTCGTCGTTGGGGAGGTTATCGAGGTTGGAGGCTACACATTCAAAGTTGAGATGATAAAGACCGAGAGAAAGCTGATGAGGAGTGGAAAGGCCAAGGCAGACAAGATAGTCAGGCTAATGGGACATGCGATAAGGGGAAGAGCAAGGAGGAAGCTTAAAGTCTATGAGGGTTACGAATCACTACAGGAGGAAGGTTAATAACGCTAAAGAGCGAAGTAAAGAACATGAAGAAACTAGCGTACATCGGGCCTGTAATTTCGGTTGGTGGTGTGCTTACCTCTTATTTAATCCATAGGAACTGGTGGAGAATAACTGAAAATGCTATAAGCGATCTTGGCAAGGTAGGTCTCCCATACAATTGGGTAATGAATGCCTCCTTAATCATTGGAGCACTCCTTTTGATTATCTTTTCAGCCTCGATGATAGTAAAAAGGGAGAAGCTCCAGTGGAAGGTAAGCTTCAGCCTGTACCTCCTGGGGATGATCTTTTTAGCCCTCGTTGGGATATTCCCCGAGGGGACAAGTCCACACTACGAGGTAAGCTGGGGATTCTTCATATTCACGTTTCTAGCGGTGCTTGCAACTTCTATTTCCCTCCTTTTGGAGGGAGATAAAACAGGAGTTTTGGGCATTATAATTTTCGCAATAGGAGTCCCCCTCTCGCTCTGGGCCCTTCACAGGTTCGAAGGAGTGGCGGTTGCGGAAACTATAGGTGTCATTGCATTCCTGATCTGGCACTACACCTTACTCAAAAAACTAAAATAATATGAGCCCAAATTCACGTAGATGAAGAGGGTTGCATGGTTTACTGTTTTCCTAGTTATAGTAGGTAGCCTAGCGGTTTTGCTGAAGCCCTACCTACCCAGGGAAAGGGGTGAAACCACGATGATAGGGGAAGTTATCAAGCTCCCAGAGCCAAGACTTAAGGGAGAAATGAGCGTTGAGGAGGCAATAGCAAAGAGGAGGAGCATAAGAAGGTACAGAAACGAGTCCTTAACCCTTCAAGAGCTCTCACAGCTATTATGGGCAGCCCAGGGGATAACCGAACCCAACAGAAAATTCAGAGCCGCACCGAGTGCCGGAGCTACCTATCCATTTGAAGTTTACGTGGTCGTTGGGAGGGTTGAGGGTCTCGAACCCGGGATATACCACTATGATCCCTTCTCGCACTCGATAAAGCTAGTAAAAAGGGGAGACTTTAGGAAAGCGCTCCAGAGAGCAGCGTTGAATCAGGCATGGGTGGGAAGCGCGGCGATAGATATAGTCCTCGTGGCTTACTACGAGAGAACGACAAAGTACTATGGGGAGAGGGGTAAAATGTACGTCCACATGGAGGCCGGGCATATAGGCCAGAACATATACCTTCAAGCTACAGCCCTCAACTTAGGAACCGTAGCCGTGGGAGCCTTCTATGAGGATCAAGTCACCGAGACACTTGGCGTAGATGGAGTTCCACTATACATATTCCCGGTGGGGAAGATATGATCGATCACTGCACCCTCGGCTACCTAACCTTTGTTTTTATGAACTTCACGATGCTCTCGGGAGCCTTGATCTTCCTGGGAAGGAGGAAGAAGTTCTGGACCTATGTCCACGTGGCCCTTGCCGTTATAACCTACATCCTAATGACACTGACGATATGGGTCGTGAGATAATAATATAACCTCTAGCAGCTACTTTAGAACATGCTACCAGTGCCGGTGCTAAGAAAACTCCTGAAGATACACTTTAAGCTCAAGAAGAGCAGGATCGCATGGCTAACCCTTGGAGTTTCAGTTCTTGCGGTTATCTTGGCACTCTTATTCATGATTTTTGAGAATCTGGACTTCTTTACCGCCCTTTACTGGGCCATCATCACGATGTCCACGATAGGGTACGGCGATGTAACTCCAACGACTCAGGCAGGGAAGATAGTTGCAATGGTAGCAGCTGTGGCCGGAATCTCAAGCTTCACGGCCCTGATCTCGCTAATAGCCGAGTACTTCCTAACTTCTTCTCTAAGGAGGATGATGGGGATGCATGGTGTGAGGTTCAAAGATCATTATGTCGTTATAGGAAAGGGTCCTGGGGTTAGGGCCTTCGTTGAGGAAATAATTGCGGCAATGGAGAGGGGAGAAGCCGAAAGAGGAAAGATAGTAGCAATAGTGGAGAGCGAGGATGAAAAGAGGAAGCTGAATCTCCCAGAGGAAGTCGAGGTTTTAGTTGGAGATCCCACAGAAGATGACACGCTAAAGAGGGCCTCAATAGAGAGGGCCAAACACGTAATATTAACCCCTGAAGATGACAGCAAAGCGGTTTTCATAACGCTTAAGGTGAAAAGCTTCTCCAAGGCCAAGATACATGTTGAGGCATTGAGGGAAGAAAGCATCCCCCTTTTAAAAAATGCCGGAGCCGAAAGGGTCGTTCTTAGCAGGGGGTTGGCTGGAAGGCTACTTGCGAGCTCCATTTTTGAGCCAGAGGTAGTAGATGTCCTCGAGGATCTAATGAAGTCCAGCGAAGGGCACGATATCGTTATTATCTTAGATGAAAGGACATGGAACAAGAACTTTAAGGATGCCATTGAAATTTTGAGCCCGAGTTATTTCCCAATTGGTTACGTTAAGGGGGAGATGAGGTTAGCCCCACCACTCGATGAAGTAGTTCCCCAGGGAGCCAAGTTGATATGCATAACTGGCCAAAGCGATGTGAGAAAACAAGGGGCGTAAGGCTTTGTTTTTCAAATTTGGGCAACCATAATCCTATTTTTAAACATTGAGAAAAGTATATAATCCCTTACCTTATACCAACCTTGAAAACTCACGCTCATAGGGTGAGGTATATGGCAAAGAAAAATGGTAACGCTGATGTTAAGGAGATTGACGAGCTTGAAGAGCTTGGCTTTGAGCCCGTGGAGGAGGTAGAAACGACAAAGAAAAAGAAGAAGGAGAAGGAGATTAGGACAATAGAGGATCTCCCTGGGGTAGGGCCGGCGACTGCAGAGAAGCTTAGAGAGGCAGGATTCGACACGCTAGAGGCAATAGCCGTTGCATCACCAATAGAGCTCAAGGAAGTCGCTGGAATAAGTGAGGGAGCAGCAATAAAGATAATTCAAGCCGCAAGAAAGGCCGCAAACCTAGGAACTTTCATGAGGGCTGACGAGTACTTGAAGAAGAGGGAGAGCATTGGAAGGATATCTACGGGAAGTAAGAGCTTAGATAAGCTGTTAGGCGGAGGAATAGAGACACAGGCGATAACAGAAGTATTTGGAGAGTTTGGATCGGGGAAATGCTTCGCCAAGGACACTCCAGTATACTATGAGAACGACACAGTGCTCCACATGGAGACAATAGAAGAGATGTACTCCAAATACGCAAAAATTAATGGCGAAGTCCCATTTGACAACGGATTTGCAGTTCCGCTCAACACCGTTCATGTATACACCTTCGACATCACCAAAGGAGAAATCAGGAGGACACAGGCAACTTACATCTACAGAGAGAAGGTAAAGAGGATCCTAGAGATAAAACTATCTAAGGGACAGGTACTGAAGATAACCAAGACCCATCCAGTCCTAGTATTCAGGGACGGACTAAAATGGGTAAAGGCAGAAAACGTTAGGCCAGGAGACATAATTGTTGGAGTTAAGAATGTTCCTAAAAATGCAAAAACGCAAAATCTAGGATCAGGGGAGCTAGAATTCCACAAAGTTGAAGAAATCAGGGAAATTGATTACAATGACTGGGTCTATGACCTAGTAGTCCCAGGAACACACAACTTCATTGCACCCAACGGTCTAATTCTCCACAATACCCAATTAGCTCATACTTTAGCCGTAATGGTGCAACTTCCTCCCGAAGAAGGAGGATTGCACGGTTCAGTAATCTGGATTGACACCGAGAACACCTTCAGACCGGAGAGAATTAGGGAGATCGCAAGGAACAGGGGACTTGATCCAGATGAGGTTTTAAAGCATATATACGTTGCAAGGGCCTTCAACAGCAACCACCAAATGTTGCTCGTCCAACAGGCTGAAGATAAGATAAAGGAGCTTTTGAACACGGACAGGCCCGTTAAGCTACTCGTAGTTGATTCACTAACGAGCCACTTCAGGAGCGAGTACATAGGAAGAGGAGCCCTAGCTGAGAGGCAACAGAAGCTTGCAAAGCACCTTGCAGACCTCCATAGACTCGCCAACCTCTACGAGATAGCTGTGTTCGTAACCAACCAAGTCCAAGCAAGGCCCGATGCATTCTTCGGAGATCCAACGAGGCCAATTGGTGGGCACATCTTAGCCCACTCCGCAACCCTTAGAGTATACTTAAGGAAGGGCAAGGGCGGAAAGAGGGTTGCAAGGTTAATAGATGCTCCACACCTTCCAGAGGGAGAGGCCGTGTTCAGGATAACGGAGAAAGGCATTGAAGATTAGAGCCTCTTGAAAACTCTGAACATGACAGGATCTGGGATCCTATACCTCCCGTGTCCGGTGGGCTCAAGGAATCCGTAATCAATGAGCCTGTTTATGTAGTTCCTCAGGCTCCTCGGGTTTATTTTAGTTTTCTTCCTTATCTCTTCAAATTTTACTCCACCCCTACCCTCGCTCAGCTCCGCAACAACCTTCATTATCTCCTCGTACCTCGGGGAAAGCTTTGAAAGCTCTTTAAATTCCGAGATAACGTACGTCATTGCCTCCTCCAGAACCCTCTCTATAGCCTCCTCATGGGTTAGCCCATCGACCCTAAAGACACCGTAATGAACTAGCCACCCAGGAATTCCATTTAAAGTTTTTATTGCTGACAGCAATTCTTCTTCCCTGACATCCCTGCCGACTTCCTTAAATCCCCTCTCCAAGAATTCCAAGCTCTCTGAGGGATTAAATCTCGGCAAGACTATTCTCACGTTGTACCTCCCAAAGAGAGGGGACGAGCCATCATATAACCTTAGAAACTTTTCAAGCACTCCAACTTGGGAACCAGTGAACACGAGGATTATGTTTTGGAGGGCATCAAGAACCCAGGCAAAGAATTTCGTTAAGTCTTCATTTGCAAACCTCAGGTATTGGGCCTCATCAAAGGCCACGATAACCTTCCCAATCTTGTTTAATTCTGCAAAGACGTCTATCAAATCAAACTTATCCTTAAGCTCTAACTCAACTGGTCCAAGCTTAATTCCCTTGACTCTTGAAATAACCTCACTAAGAACGCTCCTTCCACTCAAGACCTTATAGATGTGCCCGGCAATCACTTTCTGGGGATACTTGGAGTTAAGGGACGTAGCGGCTCTAGCATCTATCACCACGTAAGGCACGCCTTCCTTGGCGATCTCATTCAACGACGCATACAGAAAACTAGTTTTTCCTATTCTCCTGGGCCCAGTAATCAGAATAAAGTTCCTGTTCTTCTTTATAGCATCTTTAAACATTAGATATTCAGCCTTCCTTCCAAACAAATCTTTAATCGATGTCTTTGGTTTCACATCAAATAGCATGGAGCACTTCCCTTTAGGAATACCTCCTTGGAGTATATAAACCTAAAGGTCAGCGAACCTTGAAGTCAACTTTTCTCCTCATCCTCCACTCCTCAAATCTCCTAAAGAAGGGACATCTTGACCTCCGCAGCCTTATAAGCTCTTTAATCCTCTCCAGCAACTTCTCCCCTCCTCCTGAGCTCTTCCTCATAGATCGTCCACAAGGCAACTAAAGTCGCTGGAATTCCGTGTTCAGTCGCGAACGTCATGTAAGGGGCCAAATCAACGACGTAATCTGCGAACCTGAACAGGCCAACCGGAATTCCTTCCCTTGACCCTATGAAAACCACTACTTCCTTTGCATAGTACATGTCCTTTGCCAGCTTATTCTTTACCTCATTTAGGGTTGGGCCTTTTGGATCGGTGATTATTATTAGCCTCCTGTTCCTTCTCTTGTCCCTTATGACCTGATACAGATCCCAAACTGTTACCGGAACCTTTTCAACCTGCCACGGATAAGCCTCCCTCTGTATCTGATACCTACTCTCCTGCCCCTCCTTGACCCCCCTTATGAAGGCCATTAGCTCGTAAGCATTCATCTTCTCCTTAGGGGCAATTATGAGTTCCTTAACCTCAAAGGCCTGGGCAGCCCTTCCAATCTTCTCACCGAAGGCCCTCGCGGTCTTGTAATCTCCCCAGTAGGGCATCTGGACTATCGTCAGTTTCTTAAAAAGCTTCCTGCAGTCGGGCTTCTCCTTGGGATACTTCTTCCACTTCATGTACTCTTCCCCAGGGATCACGGAGATGTACGCTTTGTCCCCTATTATCTCGACTTGAACGACCTTATCGGGGTAGCTTAAGTTCACCTCAACATTCTTGAGATCCTTGATTCTAGCACCAAGCACTACATTTACATCGACACTCGAGAAGTCCTTCTTCCCTCTCTTCTTCGTTCTAACCGCAAAGCTCTCACCATCGTTTATGTGCTTCACTATCTCCTCGGCAGCCGACTTTATATCCTCAAGGGTTGCGGGAACTTCTACCAAGACCGGATAGACCTTCTCAACCTCTGGAACTTCCAGAATCTTTTGGAAGGCATTCTCATCTTCAGCCTCAACTATAACTATCCCAGGATAGCCCTCGGGAGCTATCGTGACCTTAGCGTTGGGAAGGATCTCCTTGATGTAGTTCCCAGCAACGGCCTCCATATCCATCTGGGTCTTCACGATGAACTTCATGATCTCACCCCTTCGCCCTCTTCTTCACCTTCACGGCTATTCCCTTCTTGGCCCTCACCATTTCCTCACCGCTCAAAACGGCCCTCCCCACGGCAACAACCCTGTCATCTCTAACAACGCCAACCCAATCGTTGGGCCTTATTTTATCATCGGCACTCTCAACTCCCGCTGAGAACACGTCTCCCCTTATCTCGAAGTCAACCTCAACCCAATAAGCTCTCAGCTCATCGTATATCCTCTGCATCCCGAAGGGTGTTACGCTTATGACCCCCTCTTGGAAGGTTCCGGTCTGGGAGTTGTTAACTATAAGTCTGAGCATCTTTGAGCCGACTATCTGAGCGTTATCTGGAAGAACTGCTTCTCCAGCCCCAAGGCCAAAGTAGAAGTCGAAAACCTTTCTAACGTTCTCATAGAACCTGTACCTCCTGTGGGCCTTGTCAACTTCCCTAAGGTCGAACTCGGCCAACGTTTTCCTAAGCTTCTCAAGCGACTCCCTCGAGGTTGTAGATTCTCCGGCGGTAAATATTACGTCCCTACTGGTTAGTTCCATGGCAAGCTTAACGGCCTCCCTATAGCCTCCTTCTACGTGTGCAATTATAGGGATGTCGGGGTACTTCTCCAGGGTTTCCGCTAAAAGCTCACCGGCAAACTTAACCTCCCACTCGCTCCAGTGGCCCGTAACGACTATATCGTACTTTGCCAGCCACTCCCACTCCCTGGGGACTACACCGTAGGGAGAGGTAATTATGAGCTCGTGAACCCTGTAGAGCCTATTCCCGAGAGCATCTTTCATTGCCTTCCTATAGAGAGCATGGGATCTTGACCTTGAGTAGGGCTTCTTCGCCGAGCATGGTAGGATCAAAAGGAGATCAATTCCTTGGGGAGGCTTAAACCTCTCAACGACCCTTGAGCGCCACCTAAAAACCTCAGGCCTCGTCATTGAGTGGTCGCTTATGAAGACGACGGTCTTATCGTGAACCGGCGTGTACTTTTCAAGGTAATCCATGTTTTCCCTGTCGGCGATCCTCAAAATTCCAGCGTTCATGGCCGTTGGTAGGAAGTTCTCAACGAGATACCTAAGCTTTCCCTCCTGAATTGCAACTTTGACTAGCTTTATCACGTTCTTCGCGAACTCAACTGGATCATTGGGAGAGTCCCACACTATGGGCGAGAACTGGGTAAACCCTAACCCCTCAAATTCATAAATTTTCAAAGACCTAACGTCAAAGGCATCAACCCCAAGGTAAACGGCTAGGGGATAGAAGAAGGGTTCTAGATCCGTGATTAGCACGGCATTTGGAAATCTCTCCCTGAGCTCCCTAATGGTCTTCACGAACCCCCTGTAGTCCCTAACCATGATCTTTGAGTTCCCTATGTAAATTGCCTCAAACTCATTCTCCTCGATTATCCTGAAGAGCTCCTCATGGTACTTATCCCTCTTTAGAGCGGGAAAGTAGAAGGCGTTGAACTTAGAATAATCAACGTCCCAGAGCCTCTTTAAGGCCTTCTTTATCACTTCATCGGGAGTGTAATAGCTTATTGGAATTGAAGGAGCCAAGTTGAAATCGTACTCAGAAAAATCCTTTGGATGGAAGAACGAGTTGAATGGGGAGAGCGTGAAATCAACTCCAGCCAGTGCGGGAGTTTGAACCGGAGGATCTAGCCTTATAACTCCTAACCTGCCAGGCCCATCGTGCTTAACGACTTCCATCTCCGATCACACGAGATTGTACCTCTGGAGTAGCAGTATCTCGTCCCAGGTAAGCTTCTCTCCACGTTTAAACTTCTCCAAGGCTTGGACGGCCTTCTCGAAGTTTGCATCCCTCTTCGAGAGCATCCTTGCAACCAGCTTGTACGCTATTAGCTCCTTGTGCTTCTGATCGTACTCAAGTATCTTCCTGTCGAGCTCCCTGAGTTGCCTCCTAATTTCCCTCACTTTCTCCCTCAGCTCAACTACCTTCTGGTGGTACTCATCAGCCTCCTTCTTAACTTCATCAGCCTTCTGATAACTCTTTATCATCTGTTCATGGAACTGCTGGCTTTGATTTGCCAATTGCTGAATCTCTAAGCTTATAGCCCTCCTTGCCTTCTTAAGCTGATCTATCTTCTTCCTAACTTCTTGGAGCTTATTATTGAACCTTTCAATCTGCTGAATTATCTCGAGCTCAGTTGCAAGAACTTGGATTTGATCGACTATCTGCCTCTCCCTCTCAGGGGTTATGTTTGGATTGGTCTGGAGCTCCCACTCAAGCTTCTCGATTCTCTCCTCGATTTTATCTTTAGGCATCTTAAGCCTTCTTAACTGCCTGTATTCATCCCTCTTAGTCCTATACTCCAGGGCCTCCTGATAGAGAAGGTCGAGCTTGGCATTTATTTCCTCTCTGTTCTTCTTAAGCTCCTTAATCTTGGCGTTTATCTCGTCCCTCTTTGCTTTGAACTCCTTCGCCTTCTCCCTAAGCCTCCTGACCTCCGCGTTCTTTTCATCCCTCTTCTGGATCCAAGTGTTCAGCTCTTGCTGTAGCTCCTGTAGCTTAAGCTCTATGTTCCTCCTCTCTTCTTGTAGAGCCTCAAGTTCGCGCTTGATTCTCCTAATCTCTTCTGGGTCAACTTTCACTTGCATATTTCTTCCCCTTTCTCACTTTTAGAATAGAACCTCTCATGAGTTCAGGCCCCGCTAATGTGGGGAGAACTTTTTCCAAATAAAAACTTTTCTCTATTCTCAAAACTTTTAACTCAAAACACGTAGGGTCATTCGATGATAAAATTCCTCGATGTATGGTTCTGGTACGAGGAAGGGAAACCCGTGCTTAAATCGGTTAGCTTTGAGTTTTCCGGTGGAGTTCTTGGAGTTGTGGGGCCTAACGGTAGCGGAAAGACGACTCTAACGAAGATGATGAACGGATTGTTGAAGCCCAAGAAAGGCAAGGTCATCGTGGAGGGAATAGACGTTAAGGAAAAAACAGTTGCCGAGATGAGCAGAATTGTTGGTTACGTATTCCAGAATCCTGAAGGAATGTTCTTTGAGGAGACCGTTTTTAAGGAGGTTGCCTTCGGCCCCAGGAACCTTGGAGTTTCTGGAAAGGAGCTGGAGGAGAGAGTCAAGTGGGCCCTGAGAGTGGTTGGACTGGAGGAGTTTGAGGAGAGGAACCCCTTCGAGCTCAGCGGAGGGGAGAAGCAGAGGCTCGCCATAGCATGCATTCTAGCTATGAAGCCCAAGATAATCGTTCTCGATGAACCGACAACCGGATTAGACTACAGAGGAATCAAGAGCCTAGAGAAAGTCCTGCTCAATTTAAAGAGGGAGGGGCACTCAATAGTTTTGGTTACACATGATATGGAGTTCCTCCTCAGGCTCGCCGATACCGTGTTACTGCTCGATAAAGGAGAAGTGAAATTTTACGGAAGCGTTAGAGAATTTTTCAACCTTGATCTAAGGCAGTACAGCTTAGAAGTGCCCGAAGTCCTAAAGATAGCCGAAGAGATTGGAGTCGGATTCGTGAGGTCAGAGGAAGAACTGATAAAGGTGGTTCTAGGATGATGTTCTCCCTATACCTTGAGAGGGATTCAATACTCCACTCCCTTGATCCAAGGGTAAAGATTATCGGAACTGCCATATTCATGACCATGGGGCTCATGATAAAGGATCCCATATACTCACCCCTTATCTTTGTATTTACCATTATTGGCCTTAAAATCTTGGGAAAAATTGAAGTTAAGGAACAATTAAAGGTTTTGAAGCCACTAATTCCGGTTTTTGTGCTAACATTTATCAGCTGGCCGATCATCATAGATCCCTGGGAAAGGGGAGTTTTGGTTGGCATAGCGTACACGTTCAGGCTAATGGGAATAACGATAATGGCCTTCGGCCTAATGATGACGACAAAGCAGAGAGACCTAATCAGGGGATTCACGAAGCTTGGGCTTCCGTACGAGATAGGGCTAGCCGTTTTAATTGCCCTAAGGTACGTACCGACGATATACGCCCTCGCCCAGAACGTTATGGACGCTCAAAAGAGCAGGGGGCTTGAGCTTGAGAAAGGGAACTTCCTCGAGAGGGCCAAAAAGATGACGGCCGTTATAATCCCCCTCTTGGTTCTCACGATAAGGACTGCACATGAGCTCGCTATAGCCATGGAGAGCAGGGCATTTGGAGCTTCAAGGAAAAGGACATACTTAGTTGACCTTAAGATGAAGCCAATAGATTATGTGGCCCTGGCAATCATTCTTGGGGTTGCCCTCCTCTACTTGGGAACAAGGCTTCTTCTTTAATCTGTATCTCGTGCTCGCCGAGCGCCCTTAAGTTGTCCGGGTAAGTTCTTAAAACGCTGAGCGAGAGCCTGTACTTACCTCTATAATATGAAATCCTGAGGACGAGGAGCTGCTCAAAAACCTCGGGAACTATGAAGAGCCTTTTGGCCTCCGACAGAAGGTCTAATTCATTTAAAGAAGGCTCCTCAACGACGAACATCATATAAAGGCCCTTTCTATCTGCTATTTTCTTCACTTCAAGGATATCCTCCTTAGAAGGCTCAAGAACGTTGAGGGAGCCAACGATTACAAGGGAACCATCCTCAACGTAATCAAGGCCGGAAAGCACTTCCTCCATGGAATAAACCCTTCCAAATAAAACTTCTCCACTTACGGGAGGAATCCTCGAAGAGACGTCCATATAGTAAGCCCTGCCTACGGATTCAACTGCCGTAGAGAGAGCGTAAGAATAGGCGAGCTGATCAGTAGCTATAACCCCAAGCAGATCCCCCTCCCTTAGGGGACCAACTAACCTTGATACCTCACCAAGAACCTCAAGCGAAGGAATGGAGGAGAGCCTGCGGAACATCACAAATCCTTCTCCCAAGTTCTATTTAACGTTTCCGTCTCGGTCAACCGAGTGGTCATCATCAATCAGGCAGTGCCGGTTTCATCATTGACAGGCTATCTGCAAGATCATCTGAGCGGGATCCCTTATAGCAGGCCCAAGCCCCAGGATGTATATGGCAAGGTACCAGTAGTTCCTCTCCTCCTCATCCGGAACCATCGTTTTAAGGATGTAGTAGACGGCCACGAGTATTATGGTTATCCACGGATAGTAAGCGTAGGCTCCAAACCAGCTGACGAGGTGCCTCTCAATCCAGTGAACCTCCATGTAGTGGTAGAAGTGAATTGCAACGACCGTTGATGCTATATCAAAGTAGTGAGCTAAAACTGGATACAAGTAGAGCCTGTCAAAGGGCTTAAATCTGTAAAATGCCAAAACAACAATAAAGCTTACCACCGTGTGGAGTAAGGTTAGCTCATAAGGCTCCCAGCACTTCACATTCTTGAAGAGGAGGTAGTTCGCGTAGAGGGCCAGTCCGGCACCCCATGCTATTGTAAGCTTTGGGTACATCTTCAGCTTGACATCCGCGAAGAGAACGGGGACTATCAAGAAGAATGCCGTGAAGAATATGCCCGGAGTCAAAATCCAAGGGTTTGGCTTTAATACTCCCCCATCAACCAAAGCCCTTACGGTGGAACCAAAAATTACCATTGGGGTTACGGCAAGAAATAATCTCTCATCAACCTTTATCTTCAGGGGTTTGATTATATACTTGTAAGTGTATATCACGGCAAAGCCGAAGATTAAAGCATAGACAACTGTATTTATCGGATTGTATCCCTCCCTCGTGTACATTGGCCTTATAAAGTAGTTCCACAGGAAATCGCGAAGGTTGAACATTTAAGCACCCCCACCTAACATTAACAATTTCCTTTTAATGATTGTTGGAGAGTGTTGTACGTGAAAAAGATAGTAGTTAGAGAAAACCCCACGGTAGAAGATGTGAAGGAATTACTAGAATTCGCCGAGAAGCACAACGGGATGGTTACAATATTCGCCAGATGCAGGGTTTATTATGAGGGGAGGGCAAAAAGTGAGCTTGGAGAGGGGGACAGGATTATAATCATAAAGCCGGACGGAAGCTTCCTGATACACCAGAACAAGAAGAGGGAACCAGTCAACTGGCAACCTCCAGGAAGCGTGGTGAAGATTGAAGGAAATAAAGTCGTCAGCATAAGGAGAAAGCCCAGGGAGAAGTTAGAGGTTGAGCTGATAGAGAACTATGCAATCACCGTTTTTCTAGCCGAAGATTATGAGGAGCTCTCGTTAACGGGAAGCGAGGCAGAGATGGCCAAGCTAATATTCGAAAAGCCCGAAGTAATAGAGGAAGGATTCAAGCCGATGTTCAAGGAGAAGCCGATAAAGCATGGAATAGTTGACATCCTGGGGGTAGACAGGGAGGAGAACGTGGTGGTCTTAGAGCTTAAGAGGAGAAGGGCAGATCTACACGCGGTAAGTCAGTTGAAGAGGTACGTTGACTCCCTTAAAGAGGAGTACGGGGACAAAGTTAGGGGAATACTTGTTGCGCCCTCCCTAACGGAAGGGGCAAGGAAACTCCTTGAAAAGGAGGGACTAGAGTTTAGGAAGCTCGAGCCCCCAAAGAGGGAAAGTAGAAAGAAGTCAAGGCAGAGAACGCTGGATTTCTTTTAGCCCATGCTCATCTCGTGGTGCATCATCTCCCTGACCTTAACGAACACCATCCCATCTTTCTCCTCGACCTCAATTATCCTCCCAAGACCAACAAGCCTCAGCTGGACCCTGCAAATGTTCATCTCCCTCTCGTCACTCTCCTCCCAGGGAACCCTCTGGAACATCCTCTCAATCTTAACTACCCTTGCAACTATACCTTCCGTTCCCTTAGTTACGTCCTCAAGCGATTCATAAGTAAGGAATACTAAGTCACCCTCTCTTACCCTCTCCAGCACGATATAGTTTCTGGCACTCCTTATTTCCAACGTCCGAAAGGGATTCCTTAAGAGGGCATCCAAAGCCCTCCTCGTTATTCCGGAGAGAAGGGGAAGCTCCATAATCCCACCTCACAGGTACATCGTCTCGTACTGCTTCTCAACCTTTCTCCTCGCCTCTTCCATCTGCTCATGCATCCTTCTCAGTTGCTCTTCGATCATCTCTGCCTCCTTGATTAGCGGTTCAATTGAAACCTCTATGTTGAGCATCTTCTTCAGGACTTCAACGACGTTAGCTGCAGCCCTTGGATCGGGCCTGTCTCCAAAGGTTTCTCCCAGTAGAACATAGCTCTTCAATCCGGCCCTCGAAGCCTCCCAAAGCAGCTTACCGCTCATCCCGCTTATCGAGCCGAACTTCAGAATTTTTACTCCAAGGTTTTCAAGCTCCTTATTCTCCTCTTCGGTGCCACCCACACCCCAGACCTCAAACTTCTCCTTGAACATTCCTATGCCCATTCCTCCCAGGGATACTACCTTGCTTGCGTTTACGGACTTAAGGTAGTTGGCCATCTCCCTTGCTATCTCGTTTATCAGAGTCGGGGGGAGGTAAATGTCCGCAACCGCTATGATTATGTTATCCTTGCCGTAGAACCTCAGGGGAGGATTTGGCTTGCCCTCAAGAATTAAAGTCATCGGTGGAATAAAGGAGCTCTCAACGTACCCTATCATTTCCATTTCAAGCTCTTTAGCTAAGAAATTGGCAGCTATGTGACCGACGAGCCCAATTCCTGGGTATCCCTCTATTAGCACCGCCCCCTCAACCTTGGGAAGAATTAGTTCAATGGGTTTATTCTCCACCATCGCTACCCCTCAGAACTATTTAGCCTTGGGGAGTATTAAGCTTTGATCCTGGAAACGTTATTAAGTATCGATACCGATACTAAGTATCGGGGGCGATACTTTGTTGTTCGATCCGAGGCCCAAAGAGAAAAGGGAAGAACTGTTTGACAGAGAAAAAGAGCTCTCCGAGCTCATGCATTCACTAGTTAACTATCCCATAACGGTATTACTCGGAATAAGGAGGACAGGGAAGTCTTCAATAATCAGGGTTTCGCTGAACGAGAGTGATGTAGTAGGGATCTACATCGACGTAAGAAGGGCCATGAGGAGAGGTAGAATTTCAGATGAGAAACTCAAAACTCAACTCCTGGGCACTATTAGGAGGGTAAAAATAAAGGAGATAAGCCTTCCTGGAATTAAGCTTGAGCCAATATCAATTGATTTACCCGATATCTTTGATGTATTAAACTCATACGGGAAGAAAAGGAAGAGAGTAGTTGTTTTAGCCTTCGATGAGGCCCAATACTTCAGATTTTATGGGGCGAGGGGTGGCGAGGACTTTCTACTAGCCGTTGCGTATTCCTATGACAATCATGAGTGGCTTAGGTTCCTCTTTTCAGGATCCGAGGTGGGTTTGTTGCATGACTTCCTAGGATTTGAAGACTCTAAGGCTCCTCTCTTTGGAAGGATATACAACGAGATAACACTGGAGCCCTTCCCCAGGGATCTTTCAGTTGAATTCTTGAAGGAGGGCTTTAGGGAAGTAAAAATCGATGTTCCAGAGGAGCATCTTGAAGAAGCCGTCGAGAACTTAGACGGGATCCCAGGATGGCTGGTCGAATACGGCTACCATTACGTGCACACTAAAGACCATAGAAAAGCGTTGGAGAGAACCTTTCGGAGTGCTCAATCCCTAATAAGATCGGAGCTAGCAGAGCTGGAGAAAAGGAGTGAGAGGTACTTAGAGATACTAAAGGCAATATCTTTGGGCATGAACCGGTGGTCAAAGATAAAGGAGTACGTTGAAGTTAAATATGGCCCCATAACAAACGCCAGGCTTTCGGCCTTACTTAAGAACCTTGAGAAGATGAGCTGGATAAAAGCAGAACTCCAGAACGGGAAGAAAACTTACAAGATAGTAGATCCCGTTGTTGAGAAAGTAATTAGGGGGTTTTGAATATGCTGAGTTGAAAATATTTTTATGCTCTGTTGGTAAGACTAACTTAGTGAATGTAAGATGGTGACTGTTAAAGTTTCTTCGAAGGGTCAGATAGTCATATCAAAAGTTATTCGCGAGAAGTTTGGGATTAGGGAAGGGGATGAGCTTGAGATTCTTGACTTTGGAAACGAGATAGTGATAGTTCCAATAAAAAGGGACATTGACCTCAAGGGAATATTAAAGCTTGAAAAACCTTTGAAAGAAATTATGGAGGAGGTAAGGAAGGAGGAAGAAGAACTAGAGGCCAAAAAATGGAGAGAGTAGTGCTTGACAGTTACGCTATACTAACTTACCTCCTCAACGAAAAGGATGCAAAGCGCGTTGAAGAACTGCTAAATAAAGCTAGAAATGGAGAAGTAAAGGTTTACATGAACATTGTGAATCTTGGCGAGATCTACTACATCATAGCACGCAGAAAGGATGTTGACGTTGCTGACTTCATCATAGCCAACCTGCTGAAAAGCCCAATCCTATTCACCCCCGCGGATGAGCACCTCTCCCCAATTGCCGGCAGAATAAAAGCCTTCCACAAACTAAGCCATGCAAACGCCTTCACAACTGCAACAGCAATAGACCTCGATGCAACCCTTTTAACCGGGGATGAAGAATTCAAGAACATTAAAGACAAAGTCAAGATCGAGTGGCTCTAAGCTTTTGTTTAACTAGGTTATGAACTATCCTCTGGAGAGGTCATGGTTTTTCTTCGATGCAGATAGCTGGTTAAAGGCTGAAGATATGATCAAGTTAGCTAAGATAATCGAGAGAAGGAGAGACTTGTCCTACGTATATCCCAAGCTGATTCACCTTCCCAAGTTCTATCCCAAATCGTTCGTGAGGTTTGGAAACTTCTTGCTCGGAGACCTAATAGGATGGCCCTTCTTCATACTCTTTAATAATATTTTGAACGCTCCCCTGACTCTAACAAATGTTTTTGCCATCAGGAGGGAGGATTTCGTGGAGTTTAAGGCGTTGTATCCTGGGGAGGACTTCGACTTCGGATACAGGATGAAGAAGAAGGTCGGGAAGAGGAATGTGATAACCTTCGCGATAAAGTCTTACACTTTTGATAGAAGGTTCGCCCAGTCAGATCTCCCGAGGTGGTTGAGGGCTCTGGCTCCGTTCCAGATGATCTTTACCTACTTATTCCACGGCCTGTTCTTCGTGATCTTCAAGAAACCTCTGCCAACTTTCAGGTACAGGGAGATAAGGTGAGCTTAGAGAGCCCTTCCGCTAATCTCTTACCATTTCATCAAACTTTTTCACGTTAGATGGCATAACTCGTGGATAAAGCTAAAATCAGAGCTCTTTCTCTTTCTTCTCTTCGGCGTTGAGTAGTATTATGGGATTCTCCGAGCTCTTTTTCCACGGTTTCCTATCGTTCTTGAGAGTTATGGTTAAGGGATTCTTCGTCTCGATTCTTCGAAGGAAAAGTAAATAACCACCGGGGGAGAAATAATAGGAATGGCATCTCCGACGGCTAACTTATTGTTCACCCTTGGATCGTTCATACTCGGATTCTCTCTCCCGAGATTGGTCTACGAGCATTATAAATCGAAGGTCGGAGGGTCTTTAACGGCGATAGCCCTGTCGATGATAACCCTCGGAATGCTCTTCGAGTTGCAAGATCTCTGGATGCAAGCATCGAAGAACATGCCCTTTAGCGTCCAAAGTTTGTTTTGGGGTTTCTTCGCGGGAAATATGATCGCTTTATTATACTACGGATTCATTGGAGTTGGAAAGATTGGTTTGAAGGCTGGAAGATTAGTTGGGAGGGCTTATCATGAAGTAAAAGCTCTTAGAAAAGAAGAGAAGAGATTAGAAAAAGAAGAAAAGGAGGAGCTGAAGGATCTGAAGGAGATTCACAGGGAGATGGAGGAGGCAAGGAAGGAGTTTGAGAAGAGGATCAAAAAACTCGAGGAGAAGCTAAACAAAGACTTAAAGGTAGAAGAGATGGATGTTAAAGAAGTCTTAAGCTATATAGAGGAATCTAAGAGGCTCATTCAAGAGTTCATGAAGAAGTATGGATCGATTCTCTACATGCTAAGGCCAAACAAGAAAAGAGAGTTATTAAAGGCTCTCTCAAAGGAGTTAAAGGAGAAGGCAGATAAACCTCTTGAGAGTCTGAAAGAACAGACAGAGAAAGTTCTCAGGGACATTGAGAGAATGGTTGATGAGATGAAAAACGTTGATTCTGACCTCGAGAAAGCCCTGATAAAGACTGAAGAAGCCTTAGGTAATTTAAAGGCCTACCTAAAGGACTTCGAGACCTTCTCTGGAGAGTTCGAGAGGATAGTAAAAGAGTACGATGCCGTTGAAGAGAATCTATTGGGGTTTGAGGAGAGGATTACCCATGATAAACACCTCGTGGAAACCTTGAGAAAAATTGGGAGAGGTGGAGGCGAGTTAAAAGAGATCTCTCAGGAGCTGAGAAAAATAGTTAGAGAGTCGGGAGAAGCTTTCCATCAGATACACACGATGTCCCGAATGGTGAATGGGTTGAAGTTCGACGAGAGTAAGATAGAGAGGTTAGAAAAATATCTCGAAGAGATGAGGAAGAAGAACAAGTACTCTGTTAGATTATCCAATGCCGTTAAGAAGCATCTTGAGAAGATAAGGAAGCAGTTGATAGCTTTCAAGGATGTTAAAGCTGTAGAGATGGCGAATGAAGTTTATCCGCACAAAGTAGTTGAAGCCTTTGGAAAGGGAGTGAACAACGCAATGGAGATCATAGAGGAATCTTTAAGTGACTTGGAGAGAGAAGTCGAAGAGTTCTGGAGAGATATGGATGGAGAATTTCAGGGATTGTTATCTGCCCTGAATTCCGTTGAAGTTGAATTGAAGAAGCTCGAGCAGTGGGAAGGACACTTGGTGAGAATTGGAGATATATTGAGAAGGCAAGAAGAGGATCTTGAAGACGTAAGAAGGGACATTTCAAGGCTCGAGAAAGATTTGAAGAACGAGGGAATTAGCAATAAGATAATCTCGAAGATCGATCCTCTCAAGAATTCCATCAAGAGCTTAGAGGGAATCTCCGAGAGCTTCAAGAGCATCGAGGAAGGGATTAGAGACTTGCTAAAGAAGATTAAAAATGTCAACATAAAAGGAGAACTTAGCGAGATTAACCATCTAAGAGACGTTGCTCACAAGATTCTGAAGACTCTAAGAGATCTATCCATTAGAGAAGGTTATCGCTTTAGGAAGGCGATGTTAGTCATCAACCAGAGACTTAGAGAACTTTATTCAATGAGTCAAGCCGTGGAGAGAAACGTGGCTCGAAGATAAAAATTAATCTTCTTGGTAGCCAAGCCTATTCAAATATTCTTCTGTCTTTTTTGCTATTACTCTCGCAAAGGCTGGAAGAAGCTCTTTTTCAACTTTAGTATTAAGTTCTTCAAACTTATACTTATCTCCACTGGAATATACTCCAATCCCAGCTGAAATAATGTCATTATCCTTGATAATTGAAAGCGTAAATTTAACCTTAGAATCATTCCCATTTACATCCTCTCGATAAGGTCTGAATCCATATTTGTCGATGAACTCGACTATTCTCTGGAACTCTGGGACTTGGCTCAATGGCTTCTCCAAGAACTCGGACAACCTCTGGTAAACTTCCTTAGCCTTTCCTTGGTTCAATAGGTAATCAAAGGTCTTGTAAGCCTCCTCAGTAACGTTTCCGGGCTTAACGAAATCGAAGTAATGAGGATCTCTTTTATACAACTCATAAACAGCGGCTGCGATTGTAACATAAGGAAGGGTATACCTGTCTAAAACTCCAGTACTATCAACGATCTCATCAATATACTTTCTCATATACTCATCAAATTTTGGAACATCATATCTTGTCTCTCTATTAAAATCCTGAGCTCTTCTTTCAATTTTCCAAAACTTATCACTTTTCTCATATTTTGGATAAAGAAGACTCAGTCTTCTTCTGATTATGGAATCCAACCCCATGTTATTATTATGGAGTAGTAATATCTTAAACTTTACTATTCTGGCAAACATGTCCCTTAGCGTTCAGAGTCTATTCTGGGGATTCTTTGTGGGAAATATGATTGCACTGTTGTATTATGGAGCTATAGGAGTAGGGAGAGTATCTATAAAAGCAGAGAGAGTCATTGGGAGAGCATATCATGAAGTAAAAGCTCTTAAGAAGGATGCAAAGTATCTTGATAAGGAGATAAAGGAGGAAGAAAGAGATGTCAAGAAAATAAGGAAGGAAATCTCTTCTCTAAAGAAGGAGTTTGAAGATAAGCTACGAGACTTAGAAGGTGATATCAAAGAGGGCTTAAATAAGCTTATATACATAAAATCCAATTATTTGGGATGTCCAGCCCTTCTAAAAAGTTTAGGTATATAAACTTCTTTCATGAAAATTCTCGCTTGGAATTAGTGGGTGGAAAAGGGTCATCCCTTCAAAGGTTATATTCTCAAGGATTTAATGTTCCAAAAGGATTCATAATAAACACTCTCGCATACAGACAGTTCAAAAGAAAAGATTCTCTAGATGAAGTTATTGAGGAAGTAGGAGATGCAATAAAGTACTTGAATATAACATTTCCTCTTATTGCAAGAAGCTCTGCGACGATAGAAGATTCCATATCCCATAGCTTCGCCGGACAATTTGTTTCAATATTTCCCATAAATAGCTTGGAAGAGCTAAGGATAGCTATAGAAAAAATATATGAATCTGTTGAATCTGAAAGGGTAAAGGCATATATGAGATTCTTGGACATAAAGAGAGAAGTAGAAATGGCAGTAGTAGTTCAAGAATTTATAAACACAGATTTTGCGGGAGTATCTTTTTCGAAAGATGTCTTTTCTGATAAAAATGAAGTGATTATTGAAATTGCAAAAGGATTGGGAGAGAATGTTGTCTCAGGGAAAGCAAAAACAAACATATATAGAGTCGATAGAAACTCCCTAAAAATATCTAACAGAGTCATTAGAGAGGAGTCGTTAGACGATATAATCATAACAGAGATCGCCCGAAAAACGCTTGAGATAGAAAAGCTCTTTGGATATCCGGTGGATGTAGAGTTTGGAATCAAGAAAGGTATAATCTATATATTCCAGGCGAGACCTCTAACTCCAAAAAGAAGAAAAGAGATCAAATTTAACGTTCCGAAGGATTGGTCTAAAATAGTAGGAATTCCCACCGGAACAGGAAAATATATCGGAATTGCAAGAATAATCAGAGATAAAAATGATTTAGATAAATTAAAACCCGGAGAAGTGCTGGTATCCAAAACCACTTACAACGATTACATGCCAGATATGTTAAAGGCCGGAGCAATAGTAAATGAGGTCGGAACAATAACATCTCATTCAGCTATAGTTGCAAGAGAATTTGGTATTCCAGCGGTAGTTGGAGCTACCGGAATTTTAAGTGTTGTATATGATGGAATGAAAATCTATGTAGATGCAGATGAGGGAGTAGTTTATTATCCAGGGAGACCTGTTAAGTCTTATCTACTAGAAGAAGCTCACGACATGGTAATAGATCTCGAAGGATGGAAAATGGAAAATCTCTCCAAGGCGGATAAGATATACGTTGTAGCTTATCCCGAGAAAATCTTCGCGCTTGAGAAGATTTCAGGAGCAAACATATTGTATTTCCATCCAGACACTCCAAAAGCTATAAAGAATAATATTCTTTCTAAGTTCAATGCAATTGAAGGTCATCCAGATAAACACTATCTTTACGTAGAGTGGACATATGGTTTTCTCGTTCATAAAGGTCTGAAAGAACTTGTCGACGAGACCAAGAATCTTGTGAGAGACCCTAAGAAATTAGATAAAAAGCTCTACCAGATCATGAAAGATTCTCAGAGAGCAATTTCTAAGGCTTACGAAATATACAAACAAGCTAAGGACGAAAATTCGTTAGAGTTATATTTAGAGGTGCTAAACTTAGTAGATTTATCTTCTAAATATTTCGGGATAGCGAATACGCTAATCCCTCTTGGATATGGGATGAGAAGGCTAAGAGATCTTGCGAGAGAATATGGAGATCCTAAAAAATCTTGATAGATATTGATTCATATAGAGGTACTGAGCTGTATAACCTATATAAGGTCTTAGACAAATGGAAGTTCTTATCAGATGATATGGACGTTTGGGATGCAAGAAAACAATTATGGAATGCCACTTGTAGGAGATTAAAAGAAAATTATGGGCTGGATCCAAATAGGTATATACGTTATGGGAGTGGCTATTGGTTTGATAGAGAAGTCGAAAGGCGCTTTGGAATAGTAAGAGAGTACTACATATAAGCTAAGCTATGACTTTTGTATACTATATTTCTAAGTATAAAGATTATTTTGAGGCAATACCATTAAATAAAATATATTTTTATGGAAAAACTAAATATCGAACCGTCTTAATAGCACATAGCCCGCCAATAAAACATTTCCTCTTAATCTTTTCTAAGTGTTCCTCCCCAAGCTTATGAGCCATTTTGTTGACAAATTCCTCGTTGTAAAATATCGTATCAAGCTATAAACAAACGAGAATCGCTGTAGGATAGCCAAAAGATCTCAAAATAGATGAAGAGAGAATTGAATATGAAGAGCATCCTCCTCTTTTCCGGGCTTTCATTAACTCAGAAGCAGAGTAAATTTTGTCACAATGCGCAATATCCGAATCATAAGAGAATTCGGAGCTGATAATCCTCCAAATAGATTTCAGATCTACTTTATCATAGTTCTCTCGAAGATAAGAAATAAATTCAGGATTCGGGCGAGTATATTTTCTGAGGGACAAAAATTTACTCATCATCACAGCCATCATAGAACCACCACTCATATCCTGCACTCCTAAACTTCGCTTTCAGAAAATCTGTATCACTAATTTCCCTCAAAATTCTCTCTAAGTTGGATAAATTGTTGTCGATGCTCGAGGGACTCTTCAGACTTGGAGCTATGGAAAGATACCCTATGATATCAATGTTTAGCTCGGGATAGAACTCTCGAGAAGAGTATCCGAGCCCGATGTTAAGTGCCCTGTAAACGGACTCCTCCGCCATATAACTTGAAATTGCTTTCAATAGCTAATAATTATCTTTCTTTTCGACGTTGTACAAGAATGAAATTATTTTACAGTATCTCCGCGAAAACTTTCCCTTTCAGCCAGTAATCTCTCGAATCTATCCCACCTCTCAAGAGAGTTCAGTCGAACGACGCAGCAAGTGGGATACAGGTTTTCCCGAAGCATCCAGTTCAACCCATTTGTCATTTATTTTAACCTCAACCCATGCGTGAGTCGCCTCCACACTTCTCGGGGTTTTATCGAGATTAGTCAAAAATATGCCTCCAATCATCCGGACTTCAAGTCCGAGATCCTTGAGATATTTCGCGAACATCTTGTTTCGAATTCCACATTGGTTGTCCCATCTCGGATTGTAATATTCCCAGAATGGAGAGTCTCCCCCGAGAATGCTCGTTTTTAACCTTAGCGTCAATGTAATCTTTCAAAAAGATAAATAGATCCTCGTAAGTTTCGATTAAATGTTTCACTCCCTCGAGTTCCGGCAAGGTAATCTTGAAATCCAACGGTCTTTCAAGAAGTTCAATTATCTTCTTAGGAGTATCCCGAACTTTTATCAGGAAGAGGTCTTCATCAACTTTTTTGATCTTCTCGTGATAATTATTGGCAATAGACAAGTCCACATCTTCCTCAGGAATTCTAAGAAAAAGCTGAATTATCATATTTAAAGAAAACAGCATAAATTTTATGGAAGATTACCAGTATAGATTTTCTCCTAAATATAGCAGATATTCGAGGACTTGGGGCCGTCATATGAGAAGCTGGCCCAGAAGATTGCTTGGAATAGAACCATTTCAAGATACAGAGGAATACAATATTGATTCGTTGTCAAATTTTGATAGGGCTATTCTACAGGCTTACATAGGGGAATATAAAGTAAATATCCCAAATTTTTCAATTTTGGTAAGGAAGCTTTCAGTGAAAGATAATCTCGATGAGATGTTGTCAAAAGAAGGAAAGGAAATAAAAGATCTCCAAGACATGTCTGAAAGGTTGAGGATGATAGTCTCTGAATCAAGGAAAGCATTTTCAGAGGTTTACAAGACACCCAGCCAATTTCTGGATTGAAGGTTGGTGAGAGGAAGCTCAAGTCCTTAGGAAGGAGAAATATTCAATCAAGCCCTCAAACTCGAAATACATCATTCCACATCGTTAAATTATTCCTCATTCTACAGGAACTCAAGTAGCTCCCCTACTTTGTCGTCGTTATGTATTAATTGTTAATAAATTTTTGACATTTCACCAAATATCAAAAATAGCATCTGAAAACTTAGACCACTCGCTGAGGTATGCTTTTATATAAGCTGTCCTACCGACCATTTCTATGGAGAAGCCATTATAACAACATAATATGGCCCGAACTAATAAACTCTTGAGTTATTCCGTTAAATACGTTAAGATAATTCCCCAAAAATTCCGGTTTCAAAGTAGTAAAAATCAATGTAAAATTATCAAATTTTTTAATAATTTTTGAATGTTATCCCAAAAATTTTTTGGAAATTTGATATTTAGTTAACATTAGAGGCTAAAATCTTTAAATAATACTAAGGTGGGTCATTACCCCAGGTGACATTATGGCAAGTGCATGTGATTATTCTCTCAATAAATTCAGCTACAAAAAGGAGTGTCTTATTGGCCGAGATAAAGAATTTAATGATCTATACAAGGCCCTTAATAGCATTGATCCCAACACACAAATTTAGATAGACCTTGAAAAATTTGGACTTGAAGAAAAAACAAACATTAATTACGAAACCGAGAATAAAGTGTTTCAAGAAATTGCCACAAAAATCTGCACACAAGCACTAACTCATAATTTAATTAAACATTCCTCTCCTCTTTATGGAAAGGTTATTCAAATTATTGAATCCACAAGAACTGAGGGGGAAATTGGAGGAGCATTCAAGGTAATTCCAGGACTTTTTTCAAAACTTATAAAAGGATATCAAAAAACCACCGTCAGAAAAATGTGTGAAAGTTTAACACTGGAGGATGTTCTCCTGTCTTTAAAACCTAAGACAAGGATCTTTTTTGATGAGGTACAATGCTTAGGACCTCTAATAACGAAATTTGCAAAGATTTTAAGAACAGTTATCCAAACCCTTGAAGATCCAAAAGAAATGCCTTGGTTTATTATTAGCGGATCAGTTGCAAGTGCAACAAACTTATTTGAAATGAAAGCTCTAAAACAAGCTTTCCTTGGAGAAGTGAAAGTTATTAATGTCTCTCCACTTTCTCCCGAAAAGTCAACAGAGTTGCTTTTAATGTGTCTCGCACAAAAAGGGGTTATCTCTAAGCAGAAACTCAAAGATGATGAATTTAAGGAACTTGTTAAAGGTGCCATAATGGAAATTAGTGGAATACCAAGGGCGTTATTAAAATACTGCCAAAAGATTAATAAAGTTGGAGAAATATTCTCAGAGAAAAGCAAACTTGAAATAAACATGATTGAAATTGCCAAAGAGGAGCTCCAACATATTGCCATGTTTGCCGTTGCTAAGACCCTCGCAGACGGCATCAAGATAAAAATTTCTGATACACTCTCACGAAAAATAGCAAGAGCTTACAAAGTGATGAGTGAAGAAAAAATGGCAAGCCACTATTGTTCACTGCTTCAAAAATAAAAAAATAGCCCAATAAAACTTAATGAGAAACTTACAGATAATCTCATTCAAACGCTACTCGACCAAGGTATTCTTAAAGAACATAAGACAAAGAACATAACATACTATGAAATGCCCCTCCCTATCTACCGAAAAGCCGCCAAAAAAATGAACAAGGCCTTTTCTAAAGACAAACTTAACCTCATAAAAAGCTGGGCCAACCTTAAATAACTATGGCCTCCCACGTGGTATGAAACCATGACTTCGGATATTCCCATAATAATTAATGTACTCAAGACCTAAAGTTCTACTTTTCTTCTATTATCTCACAGATTTCTTGGATTTGTTTTCTTTTGGAGCTAAGGAAACATCAAAACCACGGCTAACTTCAAACTGAAGCTTCAGACTCAAGAATAAGTTCTCTAATTAGCTTATTTAATTCTCGCTTATTCATTCTAGCTATCATCTCGCTGGAAGATCCTCCATAGTAATTTCGGTTGGCATTTTTCACCTAATTCTCTTTAAGGTATTTTTTTGGAATAAATAGCTTACGCAATCTTAATGAAAAAGCTAATGGATTTAGCATTGCCCCAACCTGTATCGATCCCAACATAGGACCAGCCCTCTCGATCTTCACAAGCTTTTGAAATGCTATGTTGACTTGCTAGCAAGATATAAATGATTAGCTTAGACTGACAGAAAAATATCAAACCAGCATATTTCAGGAACTTTGGAACAAGAAACAATTTTATATCTCTTTTTAAATAGTGCAATTGAGGGGTAAGCTCGTGGCATCTGACGTTGAAAAGGTTATTAGGCTTTTTCAAAGGCGGGAGACACAAGAGGCAGTGAGTGAGTGGATAGTCCAACTAGCAAAGAAGATCCATGAGAGGCCAGAAGACATAATATGGTTCTTTGAAGAGTTGAGAAAAAGGAAGGAATGGGATAAGAAACTTGAAGAGCTTGAAAAATCTACAGAGGATCTATCACCAGAGGATCTTTTTGAGCTTGCAGTTAAGGAGGCCGAAAGCACTCCTGAAATTCACAAGAGTACAGAGGAACTTTTGATTGAAGCAAGGAGAAATATCAGGAAATTCAAGAGGATCGAGAACAAGCTAAAGCATGTTGGAGTGATTTAAATGGCAATAAGAGTAGTCCTTGATACATCTATCTTGGTTAGTGCGCTTAAATCTAGAAATCCTCAACGTTCTCCAGCGTGGAGAATTTTAAGGGCCCTCGTTACAGGGAAAGTAGAGAATTACCTCAGCAGGGATATATACGAAGAGATGAGCCGAGTTCTCATGGAGATAGCTGGAGGAACAGAAAAGGAACTTCTGGCCCTCCAGATACTTACCTTGGTAAAGAGGAAAAGCACTATTATCAGTCCAAAGCCCAAGTTTTCCAATAATCACGAATTTCTTGAAAAGCTAAAGGATCCAGATGATGCAAAATTTTTCGACGTTGCGTATTCCGCCAACGCTGAGTACATTATCTCAGAAAACACAAAGCATATCATCCAGATAAGGGACAGGAAAACTAAAACGTACAGCTTTAATGGAAGAAAGGTCAAAATACTCAGGGCAAAAGAGTTCATAGAGGAGCTTTCCTTGAAATGACAATGTAAACCACAGCCACCCAAAGGACAGTAAGCGAGAGAATTAATGAACTATTCAAAGATATGGACCAAGGTACTAGGAAAGAAACCCATGAAGCATATATTCATTGTTTACAGAAAGTTTTAAAATGTCGCCCCATCACTAGTGATGGGGTGTTCACTTTGTTCAGCACGAGACCTATAAGAAATGAGAAAGACCTGTTTGGGAGGAGACATAGGGAAGCGGTAAGAAAGCTTAACAAAGCTGTAGAGGAGGGGGACTTTGCCGCAATTCTTGGTCCGAGAAGGGTTGGGAAAACAAGCGTAATAAATGTCTTCCTTAATAAGTACGGTTCAAAATACAAGTACCTCTATTATGATCTGGCATTTGGAATGGGTCAGGAGGCGATAAGCTACACGGAGCTCGTACCAGTCATGAGTAACATCTCTGAAGAAGACCTTGACTACTCTGCAACGCTAAGCCTCGGAATAGTTAGGATGGACATAAGGCCCAGGAAAGTTGTAGAATTTCAAAATGCATTCCTTAATTTACTCAGGTTCCTAAATAAAAGGGGAGAGAAGGTCGTCATTATATTCGATGAAGCCCAAGTGCTTCCCCGATTTGCGCCTTTAAACATGCTCGGCATGCTCCAAACAATTTCTGATGGATTCGAGAATGTAACGGTAGTTCTTTCTGGCTCGATGCCCGGACTACTTGAAAGGATACTGAACCCAAGCGAAGATAAACCCTTCTTTGCGAGGTATGTCGAGAAGATACACGTTTCACGGTGGAAGCTTGAGGAGAGTGTAGAGTACCTCAAGAGAGGGCTTGCGAAAATAGGATACACCGAGGATGAACTAGTTGAGGCTGCAACAGAGCTTTCAAACGTTCCCGGCTTTTTGGCCTATTACGGCAGGCTCAGGGTTAATGGAGAGCCCCATGATAAAGCACTACTTGCAACAGTAGAATATGCTGTGAAGTTGTGGAAGCTGGATGTTAGAAACTTTATCAGGATTTATAAGTCCCCTGCATATGTTGTTGCACTAAAAAAGGTTGCAAAAGGGCCTTCTTTTGGCGTTACCACTGAGGAGATACTTGCAGAGGTTACCTCGCTTACTGGGATCTCAGAGAGGAGGGCAAAAAGCGTGCTGAGGAACCTCGTCGATGGGGGCTTACTAATAAAACCAAAGAGAGGAATTTATCAAATCCCCGAAAAACCACTGAGAAAAGCAATTCTCGAACTTCAAGATAGGGATGTTTATAATATCTAACTTTACTTGCCTAGCTAACTATATTGGCAAAACTCTTACCTCTGAGAAATCCTTTATAAGTCTGACAGAGGTGAAATTCTAAAAGGGCTCCCCAATTTCCACTGGAAAAGCAACTCTTATATGCACAATGAGATCAATCTAAACGGTGGTTGCCATGCCCAAGGTAGGAATAATAGGCGGTTCTGGTGTTTATGGAGTCTTCGAGCCCAAGGAAACCGTGAAGGTGCACACCCCATATGGAAGGCCTTCAGCTCCAGTGGAAATAGGGGAGATAGAGGGAGTTGAAGTTGCATTCATCCCAAGGCACGGGAAGTACCACGAGTTCCCCCCACATGAAGTTCCCTACCGCGCAAACATATGGGCCCTCAAGGAACTCGGGGTTAAGAGGGTAATAGGAATTAATGCAGTCGGCTCCCTTAAGGAGGAGTACAAGCCTGGGGACATCGTGATAATTGACCAGTTCATAGACTTCACGAAGAAGAGGGAGTACACCTTCTACAACGGCCCAAAGGTTGCTCATATAAGCATGGCCGATCCCTTCTGCCCAGAACTCAGGAGGATATTCATAGAGACGGCAAAGGAGCTAAACCTACCAGTGCACGAAAAGGGAACGTACATATGCATTGAAGGACCAAGGTTCTCAACGAGGGCAGAATCAAGGATGTTCAGGCAGTTTGCTGACGTCATAGGGATGACCCTCGTTCCAGAGGTAAACCTCGCGAGAGAGTTAGGGATGTGCTACGTTAACATTTCAACTGTCACCGACTACGACGTTTGGGCTGAGAAGCCGGTAGATGCTCAGGAAGTTCTTAGGGTTATGAAAGAGAATGAAGAAAAGGTGCAGAGGCTCCTCAGGAAGGCAATTCCAAAGATACCTGAGGAGAGGAAGTGCGGATGTGCTGACGTCTTAAAGACGGCCTTTGTCTGAACGTTTCTATTTTTATCTTAAAACCCCCAGAGTTTCATTTCCACTGGAACTTCTCTGGGGAAGTACCCAACAAAAATTTTCTTGAGGGCTCAGATATTTACAAACTTACAATATATGACCCGTGTTATCTTTACGTTTGTCAACAAACGTTTGTTCATTTAATGCACATTTTTGAACATTTAAACTATTTATTTTTTCATGAAAAGCATGATTTCACTTATAAAATGTTCAGAGAAAATTATTTAAATAGGAAATCGAGCTAATATGGGAGAGTGTTTGTACTGGATAAAAATTTAATTATTCTAGGTGTTTGCCCGCGAGTTCCAGTGGAAATGAAACTCTGGGGGGTTTCACTTCCGTTTAACTTTAGCTGAACTTTTAATCGAATATGCTTAACAAAATTGGACAAAAATGGTTAATAACGCCTAAATTTTTATGTGCAAATTTGTTCATTGGATTTCCACAGGAAATTTTTGTGTGCATTGGTCTTTGTAAACCATGTCTCGTGGAGCATCTTGGGGGTTCTAAGGAATTTCTTGTGAAAGCTTTTCATATGAGAAATATTTCAATATTAATTTTGACATCATCATGTATAAGCAAAGCATAAAAACTCTGAGTGAAAGATAACCGTTGCTTTCCACTGGTTCGTGTGCTTCCTGTGGAAATGATGTCCCTAGTGTGATGATTCCACTTGAAAATCATACCTTAATGTCACGCTTATTTAAAGTCAGTTAACAAAATGAGTTTCATTTCCACTGGAAATAAAGGACATGTCATTAAAAAAGCATAATTTCCAATGGAGGGTCATTGATGGACAGAGGTGAGCAGTTGCACCTTGATAAGCTCTTTGAGAAGTTGCTCAAGGCAAGGAAAATATTCAAGAACAAGGAGGTGCTTAGGCATAGCTATACTCCCAAGGATCTACCCCACAGGCACGAGCAGATAGAGACCCTTGCTCAAATCTTGGTTCCTGTCCTAAGGGGTGAAACTCCCTCAAATATCTTCGTGTATGGCAAGACCGGAACCGGAAAGACTGTAACGGTAAAGTTCGTCACTGAGGAGTTGAAGAAGATATCTAAGAAGTACAACATTCCCGTGGATGTTATCTACATCAACTGTGAAATTACTGACACCCATTACAGAGTTCTCGCCAACATCGTTAACCACTTCAAGCACGAAACGGGGATAGAAGTCCCCTTAGTTGGATGGCCTACAGATGAGGTCTACGCGAAGCTCAAGCAGGTAATAGACATGAAGGAGAGGTTCGTGATAATAGTCCTTGACGAGATAGATAAGCTCGTGAAGAAGAGCGGAGATGAAGTTCTCTACTCCCTAACGAGGATAAACACCGAGCTTAAGAGGGCTAAGGTTAGCGTTATAGGGATATCAAACGACCTGAAGTTCAAGGAGTACCTTGACCCAAGGGTTCTCTCGAGCTTGAGCGAGGAGGAGGTCGTCTTCCCGCCGTACGATGCCAATCAGCTTAGGGATATCCTCATGCAGAGGGCTGAAGAGGCCTTTTATCCTGGGGTTCTAGACGAGGGTGTAATCCCATTATGTGCTGCTTTAGCCGCGAGAGAGCATGGGGACGCTAGAAAGGCCCTTGACCTGTTGAGGGTGGCTGGGGAGATCGCTGAAAGGGAAGGTGCTGATAAGGTAACCGAGAGCCACGTATGGAAGGCCCAGGAGAAGATAGAGCAGGACATGATGGAGGAGGTAATAAAAACTCTGCCTCTCCAGTCCAAGGTTCTCTTGTATGCAATAGTCCTTCTGGATGAGAATGGGGATTTGCCGGCGAATACGGGTGAAGTTTATTCCGTTTACAGGGATCTGTGCGAGTACATAGACCTCGAGCCCCTCACCCAGAGGAGGATAAGCGATCTCATAAACGAGCTTGACATGCTCGGCATAATTAATGCGAAAGTCGTAAGTAAGGGGAGGTACGGTAGGACAAAAGAGATAAGGCTCAACGTTACTCCATATAAGATAAGGAATGTGTTTAGGTACGACTACACAATACAGCCCCTCTTGGCAATTTCTCTTAAAAGCGAGCAGCGGAGGCTGGTTTGATGGATGAGTTTGTTAGGAGCCTAATTAAGAACAATTACCTCTTAACCCCTGCAGCCTATTACATCCTCGTCGAGCATTTTAGGCGGGGAGAGTTCTCGTTAGCGGAACTGATAAAGTTTGCAAAGTCTCGGGGGACTTTCATAATTGATGATGCAATTGCGAGTGAGTTCTTGAAGGTGAGGGGTCTCGAGGCTCCAGTGGAAGAAAAGGTGGGTTACATTTCCACTGGAAAAATCGAGCAGACAACACCTGAATCTCATGAGGAACAAATAATTACTGAGGGAACTCAAGAAAAAGAACAATTCTCGGCTGAAATCGTAGAAGAAGTTAAAATGGCTGAAGAAAATGTTTCAGCCGGGGAGAGTTATATTTCCACTGGAACCTCTAGTGAAACACTGTCGTCATCATCCTCTGTTGTCTCAGAAGAGGGTATCATAGAGGAAATTTCTGAAAGGGAGAGTTCTATTTCCACTGGAAATGAGGCCCAAGAATTTGAAGTTCCTGAAGACGTTTTTGGTGTAATTGAAGAGCAGCAAGAGCTCCTTTCTAATGGAAATGGGGAGGAGAATAATAACGGTGAAACTGTTGTGCTCACAAAATACGGCCTCCCCATGGTCTATGGTCCAGAAGAAATAACCGAGAAGAAGGAGTATTCTATTTATGAAGGCTTCACCATTGAGCCAAATCCCAACTTTACATATGCTCAAATAGAGCCCGACTATGAGGTTAAATTCGACGTGAGGCACGTGAAGCTGAAGCCTCCAAAGGCCAAGAATGCTAACGGAAAAGAGGGCGAGATAATAGTGGAGGCCTACGCCTCCCTCTTCAGGAGTAGGCTAAAAAAGTTGAGGAGGATACTCAGGGAAAATCCGGAAATAAAGACCGTGGTGGATATAGCTAAGTTGAGGTACGTTAAGGGGGATGAGGAGGTAACTATAATAGGCCTCGTCAACGACAAAAGAGAGACGAACAAAGGTTTGATATTTGAGATTGAGGATCAAACTGGAAGAGTTAAGGTGTTCCTGCCCAAAGACTCTGAAGACTACCGCGATGCCTTTAAAGTTCTCCCAGATGCAGTCGTTGCATTCAAGGGATTCTATTCAAAGAAGGGCATATTCTTCGCTAATAAATTCTACCTCCCGGATGTCCCGCTCTACAGGAAGCAGAAACCTCCACTGGAAGAGAAGGTCTATGCCATACTCATAAGCGATATCCACGTTGGTAGCAAGGAGTTCTGTGAGAAGGCCTTCATGAAGTTCTTGGAGTGGCTGAATGGTTACGTTGAAACCAAGGAAGAGGAGGAAATAGTTAGTAGGGTCAAGTACCTCATAATAGCCGGTGACGTTGTGGATGGCATAGGTGTTTACCCTGGCCAGTACTCAGACCTCATAATCCCTGATATATTCGACCAGTACGAGGCCTTGGCAAACCTCCTCGCAAACGTTCCCAAGCACATAACAATGTTTATCGGCCCAGGAAACCACGATGCCGCAAGGCCCGCGATACCTCAACCAGAGTTTTACGAGGAGTATGCTAAACCTATCTACAAACTAAAGAACGCTGTAATCATAAGCAATCCTGCGGTGATAAGGCTACACGGCAGGGACTTCCTAATAGCCCACGGGAGGGGAATTGAGGATGTAGTTTCTTTCGTCCCTGGGCTAACCCATCACAAGCCGGGCCTGCCGATGGTTGAATTGCTGAAGATGAGGCATCTTGCTCCAACCTTCGGCGGAAAGGTTCCCATAGCTCCAGACCCTGAAGATCTGCTCGTTATAGAGGAAGTTCCGGATTTGGTTCAGATGGGCCACGTTCACGTGTATGATGCCGTGGTTTACAGGGGGATTCAACTCGTTAACTCCGCGACTTGGCAGGCACAGACCGAGTTCCAGAAGATGGTGAACATAGTCCCCACCCCAGGAAAGGTTCCCGTTGTAGATGTTGAGAGTGCGAAGGTTGTGAAAGTTCTTGACTTTAGCAGGTGGTGCTGATGGATCTTCCACAGGAAATGAAGGAGTACTTCGAGATGCTTCAGCGTGAGATCGATAGGGCCTATGAGATAGCGAAGAAGGCGAGGGCCCAGGGTAAGGATCCCTCAACTGACGTGGAGATACCACAAGCCACCGACATGGCTGGGAGAGTTGAGAGCTTAGTTGGTCCCCCTGGCGTTGCTGAGAGAATTAGGGAGCTCGTTAAGGAGTATGGTAAGGAGATTGCGGCATTGAAGATAGTTGACGAGATAATTGAGGGGAAATTTGGGGACTTCGGGAGTAAGGAGAAGTACGCTGAACAGGCCGTGAGGACTGCTTTAGCGATACTTACCGAGGGAATAGTTTCAGCTCCTATAGAAGGGATAGCTGATGTTAAAATAAAGAGGAACACTTGGGCTGATAATAGTGAGTATCTGGCTTTGTACTACGCTGGCCCCATAAGGAGTTCCGGTGGAACCGCTCAGGCTTTGAGCGTCCTCGTTGGTGACTATGTCAGGAGGAAGCTTGGCTTAGACAGGTTTAAGCCGAGTGAAAAGCACATAGAGAGGATGGTTGAGGAAGTTGACCTTTACCACAGGGCTGTAACTAGGTTGCAGTACCATCCCTCCCCAGAGGAAGTTAGGCTGGCAATGAAGAACATTCCTATAGAGATTACAGGCGAAGCTACGGATGACGTTGAGGTTTCTCACAGGGATGTTCCTGGGGTTGAGACGAACCAGCTGAGGGGTGGAGCCATTCTCGTTCTGGCTGAGGGTGTTCTCCAGAAGGCCAAGAAGCTCGTCAAGTACATAGATAAGATGGGCATTGAAGGGTGGGACTGGCTCAAAGAGTTTGTTGAGGCTAAGGAGAAAGGTGAATCAAAAGAGGAGGAAAAGGAGGAGAAGGCCCAGGAAACTGCCGTTGAGGAAGTTAAAGTTAAGGTTGAGAAGGGCTTCTACTACGAGCTCTACGAGAGGTTTAGAGCTGAGATAGCTCCGAGCGATAAGTACGCCAAGGAGATAATCGGTGGAAGACCCTTATTCTCACAACCCTCGGCAAATGGTGGCTTTAGGTTACGTTATGGGAGGAGCAGGGTTAGCGGTTTTGCCACTTGGAGCATAAATCCGGCAACGATGATCCTCGTTGACGAGTTCCTTGCGATAGGAACGCAGATGAAAACCGAAAGGCCGGGAAAGGGAGCGGTTGTGACTCCTGCAACTACGGCTGAGGGGCCAATAGTGAAGCTGAAGGACGGTAGCGTCCTCAGGGTTGATGATTATCAGCTGGCCCTTAAGATTAGGGATCAAGTTGAGGAGATCCTTTACTTGGGCGACGCTATAATAGCCTTTGGAGACTTCGTCGAGAACAATCAAACCTTACTACCAGCAAACTACGTTGAAGAGTGGTGGATTCAGGAGTTCGTTAAGGCAGTTAATGAGGTTTATGAGGTTGAACTAAAACCATTTGAAGAGAATCCAAGGGATGCTGTCGAGGAAGCATCAGAATACTTGGAGGTTGATCCAGACTTCCTTGCAAAGATGTTGTACGACCCCCTAAGGGTTAAGCCGCCTGTCGAGCTTGCCATTCACTTCTCTGAGATACTTGAGATACCTCTCCACCCTTACTACACCCTCTACTGGAACACTTTAAAGCCACATGAAGTTGAGGAGCTCTGGAGGATCCTCAAAGGGAATGCTGAAATTGAATGGGACAGCTTTAGGGGGATAAAGTTTGCGAGAAGGGTTGAAATATCCCTGGAAGTTCTTGGCTATGCAAAGAGGTACCTTGAGCTCTTAGGCCTTCCACACATCGTTAAGGAAGGCAAGGTAATAGTAGATTATCCCTGGGCTGCAGCCCTGCTAACTCCTTTAGGTAATTTGGAGTGGGAGTTCAAGGCTAAGCCTCTCTTCACGGTAATTGACATAATAAATGAGAACAACCAGATTAAGCTTAGGGACAGGGGAATAAGTTGGATTGGGGCAAGAATGGGGAGGCCCGAAAAGGCTAAGGAGAGAAAGATGAAACCCCCTGTTCAAGTTCTATTTCCGATTGGCCTCGCTGGGGGTTCTTCAAGAGATATAAAGAAGGCCGCCGAGGAAGGTAAAACTGCTGAAGTTGAGATAGCATTTTTCAAGTGTCCAAAGTGTGGCCATACTGGCCCCGAGCACCTCTGTCCAAACTGCGGAACTAGGAAAGAACTGATATGGGTCTGTCCTAAGTGTAACGCCGAATATCCGGAGAGTCAAGCCCAGGGTTATGATTACACGTGTCCAAAGTGCAACATTAAGCTTAGACCTTTCGCAAAGAGGAAGATCAAGCCTTCTGAGCTGTTAAACAGGGCTATGGAGAACGTGAAAGTTTACGGAATTGACAAGCTGAAAGGCGTCATGGGAATGACATCAGGCTGGAAGATGGCCGAGCCACTCGAGAAAGGTTTGTTGAGAGCTAAGAATGATGTCTACGTGTTCAAGGATGGAACGATAAGGTTCGATGCTACAGATGCTCCAATAACTCACTTCAGGCCCAGGGAAATAGGTGTCAGTGTTGAGAAGCTTAGGGAGCTCGGTTACACCCACGACTTTGAGGGGAAGCCGCTAGTTAGCGAAGAGCAGATAGTCGAGCTCAAGCCCCAGGATATAATTCTCTCCAAGGAGGCCGGCAAGTACCTGCTGAAGGTTGCTAGGTTTGTTGATGACCTACTTGAGAAGTTCTATGGTCTGCCGAGGTTCTACAACGCCGAGAAGATGGAGGACTTAATTGGCCACCTCGTCATAGGTCTGGCCCCACACACCTCCGCGGGAATTGTGGGTAGGATAATAGGCTTCGTCGACGCTTTAGTTGGCTACGCTCATCCCTACTTCCACGCCGCAAAGAGGAGAAACTGCTTCCCTGGGGACACAACAATACTTGTGCAGATAAACGGAAAGCCAGCGAGGATAACCTTGAAGGAGTTGTATGAGCTCTTCGATGGGGAGAGTTATGAGAACATGGTGTACGTTAAGAGGAAACCTAAGGCCGACATCAAGGTTTATTCCCTCGATCCCGAAACTGGAAAAGTTGTTCTGACGGACATTGAGGACGTTATAAAGGCTCCAGCGACGGATCACCTGATAAGGTTTGAGCTGGAACTCGGGAGGAGCTTTGAAACTACTCCCGATCACCTCGTTTTGGTGTATGAGGATGGAAAGTTCGTGAAGAAGAGGGCGTTTGAGGTTAGGGAGGGTGATTTGATACCTATTTTTGAAGCTGAATTGTCGGACATTCAAGTTGGAGATGTTAGCCTCCTTAAGGTGTCTAAGGTTCAATATGTGGAGCCACCCGAGGATTTCGTGTACTCGCTAAGTGCATCAAAATATCATACTGTAGTAATTAGTAATAATATTACTACTGCAAATTGTGACGGAGATGAGGATTCTGTTATGCTACTCCTAGATGCCCTCCTCAACTTCTCCCGCTACTACCTCCCAGAGAAGAGAGGAGGAAAGATGGATGCTCCACTTGTAATTACTACTCGTCTAGACCCCAGGGAAGTTGACAGCGAAGTACACAATATGGATATAGTCCGCTACTATCCCATCGAATTCTATGAGGCAACTTACGAGCTTAAATCGCCAAAAGAGCTAGTTGGTGTTATAGAAAGAGTTGAAGATAGACTAGGAAAGCCCGAAATGTACTACGGGATAAAGTTTACCCACGACACGGATGACATAGCTTTAGGCCCCAAGCTCAGCCTGTACAAACAGTTGGGAGACATGGAGGAGAAAGTTAGGAGGCAGTTGGAGGTTGCTAAGAGAATAAGAGCGGTAGATGAACACTATGTAGCTGAAACGATCCTCAACTCTCACTTAATTCCAGATTTGAGAGGTAACTTGAGGAGCTTCACGAGGCAGGAGTTTAGGTGTGTTAAGTGCAACACGAAGTTTAGAAGGCCCCCTATGGGTGGCAAGTGTCCCGTATGTGGGGGGAAGATAGTTCTAACTGTCAGCAAAGGTGCAATAGAGAAGTACCTTGGAACGGCTAAGATGCTCGTTACCGAATATAACGTTAAGGACTATACAAGACAGAGGATATGCCTCACTGAGAGAGACATAGATTCTCTCTTTGAGTACCTATTCCCTGAGACACAGCTCACACTCTTGGTGAATCCAAACGATATTTGCCAGAAAATGGTTAAGGCAAGGACTGGTCACGTTAAATCTGGTGGGCTCTTGGAGAACTTCAAATCAAATGAGGAAAGGAAAGAGACCAAAAAGCAGGAGAAAAAAGCAAAAGAAAAGCCTAAGAAGAAGAAAGTGATAAGCTTAGAAGACTTCTTCTCCAAGAAATAACCACAACTTTTAAGTTATCTCTCGAGAATAAATTCCCTGGAGGCTTGGCCAATGAAGATAGTCTGGTACGGTCACGCATGCTTTCTCGTGAAGACGAAAGGCGTGAGCATTCTGATAGATCCTTATCCTGATGTAGATGAGGACAGGATGGAGAAAGTTGATTACATCCTTATAACTCACGAGCACATAGATCATTACGGCAAAACTCCCCTAATAGCGAGGCTTAATGACGCTGAAGTAATAGGGCCGAAAACTGTTTACCTCATGGCAATAAGCGATGGCCTCACGAAGGTCAGGGAAGTTAAGGCGGGCCAGACATTTGATGTTGGGGATGTTGAGGTTGAAGCCTTCTACACCGAACACCCAACGAGCCAGTACCCCTTGGGCTACCTCATAAAAGGCGAAAAGAGCGTTGCACACCTTGGGGATACGTACTACAGTCCCACATTCAAGGGGCTTAGGGGAAGGGTTGACATATTATTGGTTCCAATAGGAGGGAGATCAACTGCGAGCGAGAGGGAGGCGGTGGATATAATCGACATAATAAGGCCAAGGATCGTCGTTCCAATGCACTACGGAACTTACGGCTCGGGAAACGTTGAAGGCTTTAAGCAGGAATTGGTTAAGAGGCGCGTTTGGGTTCTTGTAAAGGATCTCAAGCCCTATGAGGGCTTTGAGGTATGAGGTTTCAGAGATGCTAACTACGGGGGTTAAGGCTCTAGATGAGTTGCTTGGGGGAGGCGTAGCTAGGGGAGTTATCCTGCAGGTCTACGGTGCTTTTGCCACTGGAAAAACGACTTTTGCAATGCAGGTTGGCCTTTTGAATGAGGGGAAGGTTGTTTACATCGACACCGAAGGTGGTTTCTCTCCCGAGAGATTGAAGCAGATGGCTGAGAGCAGGGGGCTGGATCCGCAGAGGGCTTTGGAGAAGTTCATACTTTTTGAGCCCCTGGATTTTAAGGAGCAAAGGCGGGTAATATCCAAACTCAAGACTGTCGTTAATGATAAGTTCTCCCTAGTTGTTGTGGATTCAATTACCGCTCACTACAGGTCAGAGGGCAGTAAAGATCACGGTGATCTAGCTAAGCAACTTCAGGTTCTCCAATGGCTTGCTAGAAGGAAGAACGTTGCTGTAATAGTCGTAAATCAAGTGTACTATGACTCGAACTCCAACACCCTGAGACCGATAGCCGAGCACACCTTGGGCTACAAAACAAAGGATATAGTGAGGTTCGAGAGGCTGAGGGTTGGGGTAAGGGTTGCCGTTCTCGAGAGGCACAGGTTTAAGCCCGAGGGAACGATGGTCTACTTCAAGATTACCGATAAAGGGATAGAGGATGTTAGCGAATGATATCTCTAAGGTCAAAAGCTAGGACTCCTTCCTCCCTTAGCTCTTCCTTATCCTCAATCCTTCTTGCTATTATTCCAAACATATAGGTACCTTTAAGTGGGAGTAGCTCTGCTTTTCTCTCTAACTCTCTTAAAATTCTCCCTGCATCTTTTAGGTTTAGATCCCTCCACTTTACCTCAAATAACGCAACATTATGTCTGTTGTACGCTACAATGTCCACTTCCTCTCTCTTGTGCCACCATCTGCCAACACGTTCGGGTTTAAAGCCAAGATCAAGTTTTTTCACGAATTCCTGGGCTATCTTCTCGTAAGTTTTGCCGACAAAGGGCTTAAATTCAATTTTAAATTTCTCAAAGACTTTCTCAGGATTTTCCTCCAACATCGTGTAGTTGTGATAGATGAACCTAAACCAGAAGTTGAAGAACTCATCCTTTATCCTGTATGCGACTTTCCTCGTCTTCAGCGGATTTTCGGTGACGGGAACTTCTCTCATCAGGTATTCATAGTTATTAGTTAGCTCGCTTAGATATTTCCCCACGGTCAGAATTTTCATTCCAGTCTTGTCACTTATCTCCTTAGGCGTGACGTAGCCCAGGCTCACGGCCTCAAGAATTGAAAAGTATGCCCTATAAAATCTCCCAAACTCTAATTTGAGGACGTTTAGGCCTTCCTCTCTGAGTGGGGCAAATTCATCGAAAAATAGGGCTTTCAACGTGTTAAATACATCTCCCCGATGATAGCGCGGAAGGTAGAGGAGATACTTTGGCATTCCACCCAGTGCTGAATACAATTCAACGAAGTCTTCCGGACTTATATTGATGCGTGACCGCACGAAGATCCAAGAATTCCAAAAATCGAAGGGCTTAAGCTTTATCCATTCATCAACTCTACCAAAGAGTGGCTCTTTTCTGTCCATAAAGATGCGCTTAATCATGCCAACGTATGAACCAACCGCTATTAACATCAAATTTGAGCTTTCCTTCTTTTCATCCCAGAGTTTTTGAAGTGATGAGAATAGAGAAGGTTTTACTGTCCTGAAGTTTTGAAACTCATCAAAAACAACTACTAGCTTTTTCTTTTGTGAAAATTCAAGTAGGAAATCGATCATCTCCTCTACCGACGTGAACTTCAGTTTTATGTACCGTGGGATGTGGGGGGAAAGCTTGTCCTCAATTTCTTGGAGGTATTCCTCGAGAAGCAGGGTTTCATCTTTCTCACTAACGAAGAAGTAGAGACCGAGCTTGTCTTTTAAGAATTCTTTAACGAGGGTAGTTTTCCCTACCCTTCTCCTTCCGTAGATTACCACAAAGCTTGAGCTCGGGAAAGAATAAATTTCGTTGAGCTTTTCGAGCTCGCGCTCCCTATCGTGAAACATATTACCCATCGAGTATATTACCAAATTAGTAATATTTAAGGTTTTATCAAAAATATAAGAAAAGTCAGATCCTGTCGAAGACTTCCTGGGTTATCTTTAGAACGGCCTTGTATAGTCTTTCGCTTATTATCCCATCGTCGTAGTGCTCCTTGAGCTTGTCTTTGTCGATTATCTCCTTCTTTCCATCGGGCCACCTGACGATGTCAACTTCAAGATCAATGTACCTTGCTTTGTCCGGATAAATCTCAACTGGAGTGTTTATGTTATAGAATTCTCCCTTTAAATTGCCCTCCTTATCATAGTACCTGTGCACGAACCACCACTTTCCAGCCTCTATCTCAGTTATCGCATAGTCCCCATGCTCTATCGGTATCTCAAGTCCATCGTAGAACTTCCCGGGCCTGAGGAACCTCTTCATCTTCACCTTAAGCGGGTTCGTTGAAACCTCTATTATCTCTCCTGGGCCTATCTTTATCACCTGGCCATCTGGCTTAACGTGATTCAGCGTGAAGAGCCAGCCAACTTTTGGCCCTTTATTCGTGACAACGGCCTCTATGAAGCCTTCACTAACCTTCTGCCTTTGGGAAGGCATCTTCGCAAGTATCCCCTCGGCAACTTCAACGGCTAAGGTGAACTCAGGATCGTAAGACTTGAATTGGTGGTGCCCTTCGATGGTTGGAACTACCTTGTGCCTTATCTCGTCGAGCTTCTTCTTCGTTCCTCCCCCGAACTCCACATCGTAGATTTCCCTTCCCTCTATGATCTCGGCTGGCGCTGAGTACTTGTCTGCTTCCTTAAGCCTGTCTGCTATCTTTGACAGCCTTACGAGCTCATCTCTCAAAGTGTTCCAGTCCTTGTAGGCTGCCGCCGTTCTCCAGAGAACTCCCCACTCACCGAGATCAACGCTCAGACCGAGTATCCTAAGCCTCTCCCTCTCTTCTGGATCCTTTATCTTCCTTGAGATCTTTACGTGCCTCTGAACTCCTATGGGCTTTGGAATTAACACCGCGTAGTCCCCAGGGATCGTTATAAGAACGCTGAGGTGGGGGAGAACGTTGTGCTTCTTAACCTGAACCACGACTTCATCTCCTTCCGTAGCATCTGGGAGTTCTTCTATTAAAACTGTTCCAATGGCGTTTCCTATGTCGACGTAAACGTACCTCTCGTCCCTCTTTACAACTATTCCCTTGTATATCCCGTAGAGCTTGTAGGGGAGCTTCCTGAAAAATACGTCAATGAACTCCTCCTCTAAAACCTTCTTAACTTCCTCAACCTTCGTTCCAACGATTGTAATCCCGTGGTTCTTGTCGTATATGTCCACGTCAAAGTCCTCGTAGCTCTTTTCGATGCCGAGCCTTTCGGCAATAACATCGCTCGGCTGGACTATCTTAAAGCCCCTGTCGAGGAAGAGCTTCGTTAGGGCCGTGCTATAAATCCCCCTAATCCTCACCGCTATCTCTGACTCTGTAGACACTTTCACCACCTCTTTCCATCCTCTCCGTTATCCCAATGAGCGTTAATGCCTCCAGTATATCTCGAATTTCATCTCTCGGAATTCCAGTCTCTCGCTCTAGATGCCTCACTTCAACCCACTTAAGCCCCTGAGCGTTCAGCGTTCTCAGCAAGAATTCTACCTTAAATATGTCTGAGGGCCTATCATAGAGAAGCCTTAAGAACTTTATCAGGAGGGTGAAATCCTTAACGATTTTCTCTGCCCTTGAGATTCTCTCCATAAAGTGGGAGGGGATGCCGCCTTTATCCATTATCTCCATGAATTCTGCATAGGTAATCATGGAGTTGAGGTTTTCAGTCAGTATGTAATCGTAGTTTCTGTTAAACTGGATAATTTTTCTGATTGAAAACTCCAATCTGTCCCCCTCGTTGAAGGTCGCCAACGCATCCTCAATTAGCCCTTTCATCTGCACAATGAGCCTTAAGGACTCTTGAACGTACCTTTCAAACTCCCTTCCCAGCTTAAAGGCCTCGTCACCGATCTCCGACAAAATCTGTATTTCCTTGTTTAGAATTTGGTAGCATTCGCTCAGCGCCTGAAAGTCCCTCAACAGCGGCAATTTTTCCTCAAAGCCCCTGTGAAGTGTCCTGAGATTTTTTAACTTTTCGATCAAAATGACCCCCTGTTTATATTTCGGCGGTTAACTATATCAATTTTCTTCCCAAAATGATATTACCCTCCACCGCCAAAATAATAAGTGCAATGATAGGGGTTGTGTCTGGGATAATAGTTACACTACTGTCTCTAGCGATAGTGATGTATGTGTTTCCGCTCGAGAGGGGCCTAGTTGGGGAAATCAAAAGATTCATCAGAATAGTTATAGTTTCCCTTCTTCTGTTGGCCCTTTCAGGGGTCTTCATAGTCCTTGAGGCAACGTATCACGGCAATTACTGGATGCCCGCGGCCGTGCTTATAATGACATCTTACCTTCTCCTAGTAAGTGAGGCTGTGAAGTACATAATAGCCTTCTCGGGCAAGGAGAGAAGAGGAACTGGAGGGGCTTATATAATTAGGAGGGATAAGGACATTGAGTTCCTCGTCCACACACTTTCAGACTCTGGAATACCCGTACTGCTGATAACTAGGAAGAGGCCCGACTCCACAAGAAGGGGAGTTCAGGTTATCTGGGTGAGCAGGGTTGGGGATGGCGTCAGCCCTACAGATCTCCACAGGTTGCTCAATGAGATCATAAAGTTCCTCTCTGGGGTTAAGGGTAAGGGGGTTGTAGTCGTTGATTGTGTTGAATTTTTACTGCTGTACAACGAGTTCAAGGCCGTGGCAAAATTCCTGTTCACGCTTAAGGATCATGTTCTAATGAGCGGCAGCTTCCTCATAATTGGAACCAGCCCTGAGGTGATAGGGGAAAGGGAGTTTAACGTGCTGAGGGAGGAGTTCCCTGAAGCTTCGGTGGAAAAGGTGCTCTCAAGGCTACTTCCCCAGGGCCTCTTCGGAATTGTGGGGGTGCAAAACGTTGGTGGCGGTGAGGGTGGAGAAGAGAAGAGCCAAGGAAGTTCTCGAGATTCTAAAGGAGAAGGATCTGCTCGATGGCAAGAGAAAACCGATTAGAGATGGTAACTATGTTTTCTTTCCAGTGACAAATGGCGAATTGGCGAAATCCCTGGGGTTGGAGGTTGTTGATATAAGCCTACCTATGAGGCCGGAGAGGCAGATATACAAGAATCTTGCGGATCTGCTCCCTAAAGATATTGTGGAGAGGCTAGGAAGACTTGACGTGATTGGGGATATAGCCGTGATAACAATTCCTGAAGAGCTCATGGACAAGGTTGAGCTAATAGCCCGAGCACTAAGAAAGCTTTACCCCCAGGTGAAAGTTATTGCGAGGAGGGGTTTTCACGAAGGAAAGTACAGGGTTAGAAAGCTTGAAGTCATTTGGGGTGAAGACAGGCTTGAAACGATTCATAAGGAAAATGGGGTTCTGATTAAGATCGATCTCGCTAGCGTGTTCTTTAATCCCAGGATGAAAGGTGAGAGGTACAGAATAGCCCAACTTGTGAGGGATGGGGAGAAGATATTGTTGCCTTTTGCAGGGGTTCTTCCATATGCTTTAGTTATAGCCAGAATGAGGGAGGTTAAAATCACGGCCGTAGAGCTCAATCCTCGGGCCGTTGAGCTAGCTTATGAAAACATCGAGCTCAACAAGAGGTGGCTTAAAGGTAAAATTGAGGTAATACATGGAGACGTGTTCAAGGTTCTCCAGGAACTCCCAGAGTTTGATAGGGTTATAAGCCCCACGCCAAAAGGTGTAGATGCCCTATCCTTGACCCTATCTAAAGCTAAGAAGTACCTCCACTACTACGACTTTATTCACGAAGATGAGATTGAGGCCTTCAGGGATAGAATAATTGAGGAGTGCAAAGGGCAGGGAAAAGAGTGCTCGGTTAAGGTAAAGAAGATAACAGATTATAAGCCGCACGTCTACAAGGTGTGTGCCGACGTTGAGATTAAACAAAACCGTTAACGCAAACGCTTATTTTTATCATTTTGCATGTCATCTTGGAGGTTGCAATGCTGATAGACAGGTTCGGAAGGCCCGTGACAAATCTAAGGATTTCACTAACAAAGGAGTGCAACCTAAACTGCTTCTACTGCCACAGGGAGGGACAGCTTGACGGAGAGCGAAGGATGACTCCTGAGGAGATAGAGAGAATAGTGAGGATAGCCTCCCGCTTGGGAATTAGGAAGGTGAAGCTCACGGGTGGGGAGCCTACTATAAGATCAGATATCATGGAGATAATTAGAAAAATTAGGCCCTACGTCATTGACCTCTCGCTCACGACTAATGGGACGACCCTCTACACCCTAGCGGAAAAGCTCAAGGAGGCTGGCCTTGATAGAGTAAATATAAGCCTCGACACGCTTGACAGAGAGAAGTATAAAATGATTACCGGCTTTGACGTTCTTGATCAAGTTTTGAAGGGAATAAGAAAGGCTACAAGGCTTTTTCATCCCGTAAAGCTCAACATGGTGGTTATGAAGGGGATTAATGATGACGAGATCTGGGATATGATAAGGTTCGCCGGGGAAGTCGGGGCGATCCTTCAACTGATAGAGATAGAGGTCCCCAGGGAGATGGAAGATTCCCAATTCTTCAAGGACTTCTTCTATCCCTTAAAGCCCTTGGAGGAAGAGTTCGAGAAATTGGCCGTAGAGATAAGGGAGAGGAGGATGCACAGGAGGAGGAAGTACTTCCTCCCAGTTGATGGGAAAATCGTTGAAGTTGAAGTTGTAAGGTCGATGCACAACACTACCTTCTGTATGAACTGCACGAGACTAAGGTTGACGGCCGATGGGTACCTTAAGACTTGTCTGCTTAGGAAAGACGACTTAATAGATATCCTGGGGCCCATGAGGGAAGGTGCCAGTGATGAAGATTTAGTTGAAATATTCAGGAAGGCAATTCTGCTGAGGGAGCCCTACTGGAAATAGGTAATGTAGAACCATCGTGGTATTGTTCATTCATTCTTAGCTTGGGATTTTAGGTATGCAAAAGAGCAGAAAAGAGGAAATGTAGAGTAGAGCTCATTTCTTCCCCAGGAAGTCGAAAAGTGTAACCTGCTTCCCTTTTTTCTTTTCCTTGGGCTTTTCTTCTTTTTTCTTCTCTTCCTTCCCCTTTATTTCTTCTTCAACCTCTTCTTCCTCAGTTTCTTCCTCTGTTTCCTCTTCAATTTCCTCTTCCACCTTTTCTTCAACCTTCTCCTCTTCCCTCTTAGTTAGCTTGAGCTTCCTCCTCAACGCTAAGGCCTTCCCCCATATTGTCCCCGCGTTCTCCTTACCCGCTAGGAACTCAACCTCCTTCTCGCTCAATCCTAGGAATACCGTGAAGTGTGCCGCTAAATCTAGATTGTTCTCGAATATCGTCCTGATGATCTTCATTGTCTCTATGGCCTCAAGCTTGCTCATGTGCATCTCTCTCATTATCTTCTTTATGATAGAATCCCTGAGCGACCTTTCCTCCTTACTTTCCGCTAGCATCTTTAGGGTGTTTGGTGGGTAGAACTTGGCGAAGCCTCTCTTCTTCGTTCCTGCCACTGCAACTCCAGCGGTCATCATGTCTATCGCGTACTTCCACAGTGAATAGTTCCCCGTTCTTTGGGCTCTGCCTAGGTAAATGTCAGCTTTGCTTATTGCTTCGTAGGCTTTTGCCATCTCTTCCGGCTTGAGGTACATATGTGGAATATTTTCATCTACCCACAGCAGGAACTCATCCGGCGTCATATCAAGATTCCACGTAGCCATCTTCGCCCTCTTCACGTTGTCGCTCCCGAACACCAGACCCAACGCCTGGAACACCGTCTTCTCTACATCCCTGTACGCTAGAACCTGCTTTGCATCCTCGTAGCCTCCAACTACAACGGTCTGCAGATCGTTTATCGCAGCTCTTAGGTCACCGCTGGATCTCTTGGCTATCTCGTACAGGATGTCCTTTGGGACAGTAATCCCTTCCCTTTTTAGGATTCTTATAAGGGCGTTCATTACATCCCTAACGCCGAGCCTCTTGTACTCCACTAGCTCTGCCTTGTCCCTTATCTCCTTTGGAACCTCCCAGTACTTGTTCGCCGCCATTATTATTGGGTTCCTCGCCCTGTCTATCAGCTTTGCAATCTCCCTTGCCCCACTGGGCTCTATGTTGTCCGCCTCATCGAGAAATATCAGCTTCCTCCTCTTCCCCAGGATGTCCATGGTGTACGCTGCCTGCACGTACCTCGCTATCTTCTCGTAAGTCCTCTCATCGCTCGCGTTCAGCTCGATTACCTCGAAGTTGTATTCATTCGCCAGTGCATATACCGTGGTGGTTTTGCCGCTTCCTGGGGGTCCTGCCAGCAGTAGGGCCTTTTTCTTTGGCGGATTACCGTGGAGCCACTTCTCTATCCACGACTTTACTTTCTCAATGGCATCCTCCTGATTAACTATCTCGCTCAGCCTTCTTGGCCTGTACTTCTCAACCCAGGGAAGCTCTGGCATCTTCCATCACTTCTTGCCTATTAGGGTGAACTGGGCAAGCAGGGCCTCGAGCTGAATCATTTCATTTGCTCCCTCAACCAGACGGAAGTTGTACTCGCCTATCTTGTCTGCTAGTTGGACCTTCTTTGGCTCGCTTATCGGCAGGTTGAAGACCTCCTTGTGCATCTGAACCAGAACGTCTTCTCCGCTCAGCCCCTGCTTTAAGAGAATCTCTCTCAGCTTCTCCCTAGCCTTGAGGAAGTTGCCCTCTAACGCTAGGAGCATCATCTCCCTGATGTCTTCCGGTCTGGCCCTGCTGGCTACCATGAATACGTTCTCATCTGTTATCTTCTTGTCCAAAGCTGCGGCAGCCTGTAGGATATTTATCGCCCTTCTCATGTCGCCTTCAGCGATGTAGAGGATCGCCTGCAGGCCTTCCTCAGTCAGCTCTAGCCCCTCGTTTTCGGCTATAAACCTCAATCTTTTCGCTATATCTTCATCACGCAACGGTCTGAACCTGAATATGGCACATCTCGACTGGATGGGCTCGATTATACGTGAGGAAAAATTACAGCTTAGGATAAATCTTACATTGCTCGAAAACATCTCCATTGTTCTCCTTAAGGCCTGCTGGGCGTCCTGGGTTAGTGCATCTGCCTCATCAAGGAATATTATCTTGAAACTCGCTCCTCCTATGGGCTTTGTCCTTGCAAACTCCTTCACCTTCTCCCTAATGACGTTTATACCCCTCTCGTCTGAGTTGTGAAGGAGAACTGGTATTTCGCCTGCAAAGAACATCTCGTTTCCTGGGACGCTAACATCGTAAACGAAGTCGTTGTACTCAACTAGTTCAATCTTCTTCACCATTAGGGCGTGTAGATCTGTGTAGGCAAGCTTCTTCAGAGTTTCGAGAATTCTCCTCTCGCCCTCGTTCAGTTTGTCCTCGTTTATCATGTCTATGATTTTTCTTAGTGTTTCCTTCCTGACTCTCTTCTTCCCCTCGTAGAGCTGGTGCCTTAGCTCGTAGTGCCAGTTACCCTCTATCGCATGTTCGATTTTCTTGAGCATCTTAACTATCGGCTCCGCTGGGAGCAACTCTGCTTTTGCCCACTTCATGCCACCTTTCCATATCAGCCTGGCCTCACGCTCGAATATGCTTGCTTCTATTCCAGAAATCCTCGCGAGCCACACGACGTCTATTAGCATGTCCCTTGAAACTGAAGATATCCTGATTACACTCTCCCACTCTCTACTTCCATCGCCATCCGCGAGCCCTCTCAGGAATGCTATTCTCTCATGGATTGGGAACTCAAATACGAACCCAGGAACTCTCTTGTTTTCTGCCCTCCTTCCTTCTCCGTCGTAGAAGCTCTGTTCAAAGAACTTCGCCAGTTGCGTGTTTAGGAGCCTAACCTGGTAGGCAGTTTTCCTTGATCTATTGAACCCTGAGGAGATGTAGTTCTCGTAGACGCTGATTCCTAGCCTTTCTGCGAAGTCCCTTACCTTATCTATTAGTTCTTTTTCGTGGGCTCCGAGGGTGTAGATAACCTGACCTGAGGTTTCTCCTCTGAATCCGACGGCACCTTCAGCCGCGTAGAGACCCAACATGTAGGAGATTTCTTCATCAACCGATAGCTCATTGAATATCTTTGTCCTTGATGTTTCCCTCACGCTGTACTCGGTAAGGTCGAGGATATCCAAGAAGCCCTCGAGATTGGTCGTGAAGCTCAGCAGTATTGAGCCCTCTTTAAGCTCGCTTGCCTTTATCGTTTCGAGGCCGTTTTCAGTGAGAACGATAACTGAGTGATTTCCAGTTAGCTCGAGCTTTCCTCCTCCCTCCAAGTGCACCCTTAGAATTACGGGAACGCGGTGGCGGATTATCTTGCTGACCTTGGCCCATCTGACGCGATAGTTTTCATCGACTGTCAACACTTCAAGGTTATCAACGTCCTTGTACGACACTTCCCCATCGTCATCGTCAAAGTACATCTTATCAAGTTCCGCAAATGTTGTTCTCAAAATCCTGCCGTTGATTCTAACCAGTATGGGGGTGTCTTTTGAAACTGAGGCATTTAATTCAAGGAAATTGTGTCTCCAGTTTTCGCCAAATAACTCCCTCGCAAGGGCCAAAGCGGCTGTTGTGTTGTGGAGAACCGTTGGAAGGTTACCTCCTATAAAGTTGTGGTAAGTTGGAACATGGAGGTCGTATATTATGAACTCTCCAGTAAGCTTTTCCACGCTAATTATCTCATCCCACAGGAGCTCGTTTTGGGCTAGGAATATTATGTATGCTATCCCTTCTCTTATCTCTTCATCCTTGAGTAACTTTGGGTTTCTCTCAACGCGGTAGTAAATCTGCTTCAGCATCTCCCAGGGATCTGATGCTGAAATGTTAAGCCTCTTCTTTAACTTTTCGATTATCTTCTCACTTATCCTTGGGGTAGCTCCAACGTTCTTGTGAATTATGACATTTTCATTCCTAACCTCAACGAGATAACCGATTGCAGTTAATGCGTAAGCTATCTCCTCAGCAAGCTCTCTGTTACCGACGTAAATAACGTTGCCTTTCCTTCTGCATCTTAGGTAAGCCTTTAAGAATGAAGCTAGGCCCAGCCAGCCTTCTCTTGGAATTCTGTTTGTGTTCTTCACAAGCTCAAGAGCCTTTTTGGACTTTACCCTGTTCCCAACTATCTTGGCATCTTCAAACAGCTTTTTGGTTAGCTCAAAGAACTTGGTATCTCCATTAAAGACTATCCACCCCTCTTCAATCTTTCCACATCCCATGAAGTAGCCGAGCCATTCTGCAACCTCGCTCTCCTCAAGCTTAGCTGGTAAGTAACTTGGAACTGCTAACCTATCCCCAGGCCTTAACTCTTCGGCTTTGACCCACTCTATCCTTCCATCCTTTCTGTTTACAAGTAGTGGATGGTAGGGGGTAACTTTCAGCTCCCTTCCAAGCCTCGTCCTTATCCTAACGATCTCCTTGCTCTTGTCCTTGTATACGTATTCCACTGGAAGTTCTCTCAACCTGCCATCTTCATCGATACCTAGTACTGTCAAACCCCTTACTGGTGTTGGACCGAACTTTCCGCCGCTGAGCCTTTCAACAAGCTCTCCAATTGTTGTTAGTTCTCCGTTGGCTATGACTTTTGCATCTCCCGTTAGGCACTTTCCAACGCCAGGAGGCCCAGCGAAGAGTAGATGAGGCATTGAGCCTGTTTTAACGTAGTGTTTCAGCCTTTTAACGATATGCTCTTGTCCAACAATGTCATTAAGCTTTTGAGGCCTGTACTTTTCAACCCAAGGCTTTTCAAGAACTTTTACTTCCCTGACCTCTTCGGCCATCTTTCACGCACCTAAGGTAAAGAACAATTTTGCAGCTTAAAACAGTTTCCTCTCGCACTTATTTCTGTTATCAGCCGTGTATAGGCTAGCTCTCTTCCTAAGGCTTAATGCTTATAAGTCAACCGGGAAATTTGAGAACATGGATCCAATTGAGCACGCTTCGATTCCAACTATAGCTTACCTCTCTTTCTTAAACCCTGGTCCCCTTAACTTGATAATGCTCATACTTGGCTCGGTGTTTCCCGATTTTGATGTTTTCGCTAAGGAGCACCGCTCTTACCTTCACTCGCTCCTCTTTCTAATTCCTCTAGCGCTTTTATCTCTCCTTCTCCCATGGCTAAAGATGTTTGCAGTTGGAGTTGCTTTCCATCTGGCTTTGGATGCCTTTTCCGGTGTGGTGCCCTTCCTGTATCCGTGGAAGAGGAAGGGGTATGGCCTTGAGCTCATCGTAAGGATGAAGGACTTCCAAATTTCAATAAGCGCAAGAATAGTTAGTGGTTATCCGACTCCAAAAATTGAGAGGACTTTAAAGCTAAACAGAAGCATCCCCTTGGGCCTGTTAACCTTGGCATTAATAATAAAAAGTTTCAGCTGAGGGCGGCGAGGAGCTTCTCTAGGAACATCTTCTCTGGATAAGCTCCCTCGAACTGAACCTTGTCTTCTCCGTTTACCTGGATGATTATCTTTGGAACGGCCATCACGTTGTACTGGTCAGCCCACTCTGGATATTCAATGGCCTCAACCATGTCACCAAGTATCTTGCCTTTTCCTGCCTTCGTGTTTTCTATTGCGAACTTGTGAGCCATTCTAACTGCCAGTGGACAGTAGGGACATGTTGGGGTTACGAAGACGAGTATCCTAACGTCTTTGCCAATCTTTGCAAGCTCTTCCTTGCTCTCGGGCATTAGGTCTGTTTGTGCATTGCTTACGTCGACTATATCCTCTAGGAACGCTGCAAATTCGTGTCCAGCTGGAAGGCCGAAGTACCTTACACCAAAGTCCTTTCCATCCTGGGTTATGGTCGTTGCTGGTGCCCTGTCGATCCTATATTTCTTGGCCAGCTCTTGACCTTCAGGCGTGTCGAAGTCCACTATCTCGTAGCTTAACTTATCAGATAGCTCTGAAAGCTCCTGAACGAGCTGCTTTAACTGATCACAGTACTGGCAGTGTTCCTTTCCTATGAAGACGATGAGCTTAACTGGATTGGTCATCTTTGAGAAGAATTCCTCCCTAATTATCTTCTTGTCAGCGTCACTAATTAGTCCCATTCCTCTCACCTCCATCTAAACGTTTATAACGCTAATTAGCAAACCTAAAGTTGGCTTTAATCAAGGTTGTCAACCGAAGGTTGAATGCACAATATATAAGCTTTGCGCCACACATGTGGGTAGGTGGTGAATATGGAACCTGACGTATTTTATATCCTGGGGAACAAGGTTAGGAGGGATTTGCTGTCTCACTTAACGTGTACCGAATGTTACTTCAGCCTTCTCAGCAGTAGAGTCACCGTTTCCTCCACCGCAGTGGCCAAGCACCTTAAAATTATGGAGAGGGAAGGCATTCTTCAGTCGTACGAGAAGGAGGAGAGGTTCATAGGGCCGACCAAGAAGTACTATCGGATTTCAATAGCAAAGTCATACGTTCTAACCCTAACCCCTGACATGTTCTGGTACAAGGGCTTTAACTTGGATGGGGCTGAGCTTAAGGACTTCCATGTGAACTTATCTTCCTTAAAGGAAAATCCCCAAGGATTAAGTGAAATGCTCTCCGAGTTCTTAAAGGCGAACAGGGAGCTAGGAAAAATTTTGGAGGCTTTCAGGGTCGTTGAAGCTTACAGGAATAAACTGATTAGGATGATAAAGGATGAATACTTAAAGACAATTGGGGATATGACTCAGCTGGCGATCTTGCATTACCTCCTCCTAAATGGTGAAGCCACGATAGAGGAGCTCAGCGATAGATTGAACCTTAAGGAAAGAGAGGTTAGGGAGAAAATCGAGGAGATGTCGCGGTTCATCCCAGTAAAAATGATAAATGATGGTAGGGTTCTTCTCGATGAGGCAAAGATAATCGAGGGTGGTAACAATGGGGAGGAAAATCCTGGTGAAGGTGAATGAAGACAAATGTTACCTTTGCGGTGGTTGTGCAGGTGTTTGCCCGACCCTTGCAATTGAAGTCTCCTCCTCTTGGCATTTTCTTGAAGACAAGTGTATTTCGTGCATGATATGCATTAAGGCATGTCCCGTAGGAGCCTTAAGCTATAAGGAGGTGTCAGAATGAGATACGACGTTGTCGTCGTTGGTTCGGGTATAGCTGGCCCTATCGTTGCCAGGAACGTGGCTAGAGCTGGTTTCTCCGTTCTTCTAGTCGATAAAAAGCCTGCAATTGGAACTCCAAAACAGTGCGCCGAGGGAATAAACATTAACATTTTCAAAGAGTTTGAAATTCCTTATGACAAGAGGTTCATTAATAGGGAGATTTATGGGGCAAGGATTTACTCTCCAAGCGGTTACACCGCGGAACTTAGGTATAAGGATGTTAGCGGTGTCATACTTGAAAGGAAAGTGTTCGACAAGATGCTCGCTTATTACGCTGCCAAGGCTGGGGCTGAAGTTCTAGCGAGAACCGAGGTAATTGACGTTCTGAGGGATGGTGATAAGATAGTTGGCGTGAAAGCCAAGCATGAGGGCGAACCTTTGGAGATTAAAGCTGATGTAATAGTTGCAGCTGACGGCGTTGAAAGTACTGTGGCGAGAAGGGCTGGAATAAACACATATGCCCCACCACATGAGTTTGATTCTGCTTATGAATATGAAATGTTGATAGAGGGCTACGATCCTGACTTAATTCACCTGTGGTTTGGCAATGAGATAGCTCCCCGAGGTTACGTTTGGGTCTTTCCCAAAGATGAGGATAGGGCCAACGTGGGTATTGGAATCAACTCTGATAATGAGAAAACGGCAAAGTACTACCTTGACAAGTGGCTCAAGGAAAATAACATACCCAGAAACAAGATTCTCGAGGTCAACGTTGGTTTAGTTCCAGTTGGAGGCTTCGTTAAGGAGTTAGTTAAGGGTAATGTTCTTGTGGTTGGAGATGCGGCGAGGCAGGTTAATCCAGTTCATGGTGGTGGGATGTACGAGGCCATGAAGGCCGCAACGATGGCTGCAAGATGGATTGTTAAGGCTCTGGAGGAGGAAAACATGGAGTTGCTCAAGAACTACACGAAGGAGTGGTGGGAAAGGGAGGGGCCAAGGATGGAGAAGTTGCTAAAGCTGAGGAGGGTAATGGAGAAGCTTACGGATGAGGACATAGATGTGTTCGTTCAATTACTGGGCGGGGCTGATTTAGAGAGGCTAGCTAGCGGGAACTACCTTGAGGTTGTTAAGGCCTTAATGAAGCATCCAAAAGTGTTAATGAGCAAGAGAAGGCTGGAAATCCTTAAGGCCCTGATATGAGGTCTTCGAAGCTTGGTCCCTGGGGCAACCTTCTCTTGTGCTCGCTACCCTTTACAAGTTTTTCCACGTGCTCTACCCTTTCCACAGGAATGCCGAGTTCATTCGCGATTTCTTCTTTTGACATTTTTAGGTCAACTAATCTCCAGAGAATTTCATCGAGAAGTTTGTAACTTATCCCAAGTTCCTCTTCATCTGTTTGTCCCTCCCAAAGTCCAGCTGAAGGCTTTTTCTTGACTATCCTTTCGGGAACGCCAATTCTCTTGGCTATCTCCCAAACCTCAGTTTTGTATAGGTTTATGAGAGGTGCATAATCACTAGCTCCATCTCCCCACTTCGTGAAATAGCCCGTTAGAAATTCACTCCTGTTGCTCGTTCCAAGGACTATCCTTCCCAGGGAGTTCGCATGTGCGTAAAGTATTATCATCCTTGTTCTGGACATTATGTTACCAAGGGCTTTTTTGCCAAGATTAAGATTTAGAGAGTTCTGGAAGGCATCAACAATACTCCTAATGTTAATAATTCTGTATTCTATCCCTAGGGACTCGGCAATTAGCTTTGCGTCCTCAACGTCTTGGTTTTCATAGTACGGCATTATTAGGCCGAGAACCTTATCCTTCCCTAAGGCCTTCACGGCGAGGTATGTAGCTGTTGCACTGTCGACTCCTCCACTTATTCCTATAACTACCCCTGGGCTGGCCTTCTCTTTGATGAACTGGACTATCCTGTCTATCGCGGCATCGTAATTTAACATCCTCATAGCTCGGCCTCCCCCAGGAATTCTAGAATGGAGGCAAGTCTCTCATCCTTTACCTTGGTTATTATCTCACTCACATCTTCTCTTCCAATCTTTCCATCCTTGTACAGGGCTATTCTCCTAACACCTTCAAAGAATCCTTCAAACTCGGGGATTGCGGCCTTAAACATTGGCATTGAATTATATATCTCCTCGAAGTCATCCTCTAGCATAAGTTGCCAGATTAAATCTACAAGACTGTCAAAGGCGATCTCAAAGAAATTTGTTCCCCTAGCTTCGAGGAGGGCATATAGGCACTCTTGCATTGCCGCTTCGTAATTTTCTTCATCCTCAAATATCTCCTCAAAGGCTAAGTGAATTTGAGCCTTAAGTTCTCCTCTTGGAACTTCTGGCAATAATCTTGCCAGCTTTTCTTTGGCCTTAACTTTCTCTCCAGCCTCAAAGATCAGATATCCTTCATAGATTTTAGCCCTAAGCAACTTTTCCCTATTGGTAGATTTCTCAAGGTTTTCTATGGTTTTTTTGATCATCTCTAAGGCTTTGTCGTATTCTTGCAGTTCTTCATGAACTGTTGCAATTCCAAAGTATGCTTCTCCAAGTTTTTCTGGATCTCTTTCGTTCTTGAGAATTTCCCTGTAAGTCTCTAGGGCTTTTTCTGGAAAGCCTAAAAGGTCGTAAAGATCAGCAAGTTCCATTAGTCCTTCGAATCCCTTTTTCCTTGCAAATTCTTCGAACTCTACAAGCTTATCAATCCCGAGGAACTCTGCATAGTAGTACGTAACGATCTTGTACAGTTCGAGATCCTCGTACTCCCTGGCTTTCTCTTCCGCTACTTCTAGCACTTCTTTTAGTTCTTCGTCGCTTAGCATGTCTATTTCCTTAGTTATCAAACCCTTCGCTTCATATAATCTTCCTTCTTTCAATGCTTTCACTATTTTTTCAGATTCCATTATTCTCCCCAAACAATTTTTAAATTCCAAGCTTAAATACATTGGGATATGTATGGGAGAGAAAGTTGGTCTATTCAAAAAGCCCAAAGATTTTAGCTTGGAGGAGGCCGTTGAGCTAATATCTTCGCCGGAAAGTGGTGGGGTAGTGATATTCCTCGGCAAGGTGAGGAATGAGAACTATGGGAGGAAAGTTGTGAAGCTAATTTACGAGGCCTACGATGAAATGGCCTTAAAGGAGATGGCCCGAATTAGAGAGGAGGCCCTCTCAAAGTTTCCAATAGGTGACGCCATAATATGGCATAGGGTTGGGGAGCTTGAGGTTGGGGAGAATACGATGCTGGTTGCAACTGCCGGTAAGCACAGGAAAGAGGCTTTTGATGCCTGTATGTGGATTGTTGATGAGGTCAAGAAGAGAGTGCCGATATGGAAAAGGGAGGTTACAGAAGAAGGCGAATTCTGGATTGAGGGCAATAAGCTTATTCCCGTGGATAAAAATACCAAGTAATATCACTTTTTCACATACTATTATTAGTTGTATGTAAAATCAGTATAGAAAAAGTTAATATAAATGCTGTGTATTCTTATTTTTCGGTGAATTATATGGAGAAAGCGAAGGCCCTTACTTATGAAATTCCTATAGGAGAGGCAAGGATTACAACAGTTTCAAAGCCTCCATGGGTAACTACTCCTCATAGAGGATCGCTAGAGAGAATGATACTTATGATAGGTGAAGGAAAGGGAATGTTCTCAGAATCATCATTTATCCCGAGAAGTCTTGGATGCATTGGTAATAATAAGCTGATTCTCTATAGGGATCCGGTTCCATTAAAAACATTCAAAAGGGTCATCGATGAATTCAGAAGTATAGCAAGAGGGGGAGAGGTATATATAACCAATTATGATGACATTGAAGATGCCATAGAACTTGCAGAGTATGCAGCCTCTAGGGGAGCTGAGACTTACGTAACTGTTGCTGTGGAGGATTGGGATAGGATCCCCAAAGAGAGGAAATTTAAGGTTATAGGTGAGGTGTTGTTTAGCGAATTGGATGAGGTTGGGGATTCTAATGTAGATACTTTACTAATATTGGCAACGTACCCTCAATATAAGGAACTCTTAAAGAAGAAGTTAGAGTTTCGGGGAGAAGTGTGGGTTGATATATTGTATCCAGGATCACTTAAGCTTATGGAGTTTAACCCCTTAGAGCTTAGAAAGGTCATTAATCCTACCTCGGTAGTGTATAACAATTGTATGGCGGGGCTCATAGCAATAACCCCTGAGGGTTTCGTTGTCCCATGTCCCTTACTTAGGAAGTTCATTGTGGGAGATATAACTCGAGAAAACTTAAGAACCATCCTAAGGAAGCAAAGGCTGAAGAAGTTTTGGAAGTTAACTAAGGATGCAATATCTCCATGTAAGACGTGCTCGTTGAGATACATTTGTCATGATTGTAGGGCTTTGGAGTATCAGGCAAGTGGAGATATTCTAGGAATTGAATTTTGTCCTTTGTAATTTAATTAATCTTTTCTTAATCTTGCCAAGATTACCTTAATCATTTCAACTTGTTATGGCAAAACCTTTATATTTTTGCGCTCAAGAACTATCGAATAAGTCAGGATTATCCTGAGGTGATGATAATGAGTTATCAACCTATTCGGAGAGTTAAAAGTGGCATACCTGGCTTTGATGAACTCATCGAGGGGGGGTTTCCAGAAGGCACTACTGTCCTTCTGACTGGTGGCACTGGCACTGGTAAAACTACATTTGCGGCACAATTTATATATAAAGGGGCTGAAGAATACGGTGAACCAGGGGTTTTCGTAACATTAGAAGAGAGAGCCAAGGATCTTAGAAGAGAGATGGCAGTTTTTGGCTGGGATTTTGAGAAGTATGAGAAGGAGGGAATGATTGCCATAGTTGATGGTGTTAGTGCTACTGCAGGTTTACCCAGTGAAGAGAAATTTGTTCTTGAAGATAGGTTCAACATAGATAACTTTTTAAGGTATATTTATAGGGTTGTTAAGGCAATAAATGCCAAGAGGCTCGTAATTGACTCAATTCCTTCGATTGCTCTTAGATTAGAAGAAGAGAGGAAGATAAGAGAGGTTCTACTAAAATTAAACACTATTCTGCTGGAAATGGGAGTTACAACTATACTCACAACCGAAGCTCCAGATCCACAGCACGGTAAAATAAGCAGGTATGGAATAGAGGAGTTCATTGCTAGGGGTGTTATAGTTCTTGACCTTCAGGAGAGAAACATTGAGCTGAAGAGGTATATTCTTATTAGAAAAATGCGTGAAACTAGGCACTCAATGAAGAAGTATCCTTTCGAAATTGGTCCTAATGGAGTCGTTGTTTACCCAAGTGGGGAAATCTACTGAGCGGGGGAGTCCAATGTTTGAAAACAGTGATGAAAAAATAGAAAAGGTAGTTGAGAGAATCCCAACTGGAATAATAGATGACCTTATAAGTGGGGGTATACCTAGGGGAAGTGTCGTTCTTTTAATAGGTGATCCTAAGGCTGGTAAGAGCACTTTCCTGACACAATTCGCTTTCAATCAGCTTAAGTTAGGAGTACCTGTAATTGGAGTTTTAATCGATATATCAAAATATGAATTTATAAGCAACGCTCTTGATTTTGGTTGGGAATTTATGCCGTTTCTTGATGAAAAGATAATACTCCTTGATGCGTATAGCCAGAGGCTGAGAAAAGCTCCAAAATTCTCTTTTGATGAAACAGTAATAACTGATCTAAGTGATACTACAAGACTACTTGATGCGATTAAGGACACAACACTAAAGATACTTTCAACAACTCATGTAGATAAAATAGTAGGCTTCATATCTTCTATGACTCCCATATTCTTTGAAACTTCCAGAAAAGAAATTTATAAATTCCTAGAGGAGCTGAGGGAATTTGCCCACAGGAATAGGCAGGTCTGGATTCTTGAAATGAACTCCGGAATTGAGGAGCCGTATGTCGAAATGATGGTTAGGGCCATAGTTGATGGGATAATAGAGTTAAGATTAATGGAGGAAGGAAAGACTCTAAGGAGGTACCTCAGAATTTATGGCATGAGAAGGACGGCTCATAGACTTGATTGGATCGAGTATAATATAACCCCTGAAGGTATTAAATTGCTTCTAAGGTAAAAATATTTAAACTAAAAATGCAAAGAGTAAAATATGAGATCAGTTGACATTGCATTAATATCATTAAGCTTAGTGTTCTTAGGTCTTGCCTATATAGCTTCAGACGTGGAGCCTGCCAGTATTGAAGAGGCGGGAGAAGGTAGGCTAGTTGAGTTCACTGGAGTTTGTGCCTATTCTTCCGATGGATTTAGCATATTAACTGATGGAAGGTTCTCTGTTCCAGTCTTTTCAGATCTCAAAGTTGGGAAAGTGTATAGAGTCATTGGGATATATCGGGGGAGTGGTATAAAGCCTAGAAAAGTGGAAGATGGTAAGATAGAACTTGAGGAATATGAAGGAGCATACTGGGTTGATTATTATCCGTCACTCCTAACCCCGAAGAAAATTAAGCTTAAGTTTGAGCTTTCTGGTGTACATGAGGGGGAGCTTGTTAGGGTTAAAGGAGTTTTCTTTGGAAGCAAGCTCGTTCCCGTTGAATATCACGTGATTGGGAATTTGACATCACCAAAAGATGGTTACCCTTTCAAGTTCAAGGGCATTGTTCTATACGGGGGCAATCCTGGGATAATATTCTGGAAAAATCGAAGTGTAAAAGTGTACCTGAGGGATAATCAGACTTTAATTCCTGGGAGGGTCGTCGAAGTCCTTGGGATAACAAGGGTTGCGGGTAGAATAACTGTTTACGCTTCGGTGGTTAAGGATGTTGGAAGTGCTAATATCTCAGAAAAACCCAGAGTGGGGGAAATTGTGGAAGATGAATGTAGAATAGTGCAGAAACTGGAGGATGGGGTTAAGTTAGAGTGCCTCAATTTACCACTCTCCAATGTTATGGGGAGAGTTGGGGATAAAGTAAAATTCAGAGCCCTGAGGAGATTCTCTGACTACTTATGCTTGAACTATACCCTCTTTCCCAGGGAAAACTTGGGTAACATGATATGCAGTCCTAAGGTTGGAAAAGCTGGAAAAGTTTCAGGAGTCGTCGAGAACGTAAAAGAAGTTAGAGGTAGAATCATCGCTCAGGTTAAGCATGGGAACTGTAGAATCCTTCTTAAAGTAAAACCAGACGTTAAAATTGGGGTTGGAGATAAAGTTGAAGCATTTGGCGTGTTCTCCACGTACTACAAGAAACCAGTCTTGATCGTTGAAGAGGAGGAAGATATATGCTTGAACTCTTCCTGCAGATGATAAAGGGGGTCGCATTTGGAACACTTACTGGACTGACACCTGGGTTGCATGTGAATTCCCTAAGCAGGTTATCCCTTCCAGTTCCAACGCTATTCGTGATGGGTTTAGTCCATACATTCTTGGATTCAATTCCCTCGGCACTATTTGGTGTTCCCGATAGTGATGACACGGTTCCTTCTCTCCTCCCTTCTCACAGGATAGTACTCCAGGGAAGGTTTGGAGAGTTGGTTAGGCTGTCCGTTACTGCAAGCACAATCGCACTAATACTCGCGGTTTTGACATATCCCCTTTATTCCTTTGTCGCTCCTCTCTACAAGTTTAAGGTTGGATTGGCATTCATTATGTTCCTTTCGCTCTTCCTAATTTTCTCTCAGAGGAATAAGGTTGGTGCCCTTTTTATATTCCTCCTTTCAGGATTTCTCGGTTATTGTGCATTCAATATGCCCCTCAGAGATCCTTTTTATCCGCTCTTTACTGGGCTCTTCGCTCTTCCCCTCTTAATAGAGTCCTACCTAAATCCTCCAAAGGAAATAAAAGTAGAAGATTCAGAATTGAGTATTGGGATCCTAAGGGTGTTAAAGTTTAGTGCTCTTGGAACATTTTTTGGTGCTTTGGCTTCACTCTTACCAACGTTAACGGCTGGTCAGGCCTCACTCCTGGGATCGAAGCTAACAAAGGATGACCTTGACTACTTGACGATAATATACTCCACGAATACCGCTGCTTATGCCTTCTCGCTCGCAAACCTCGCTCTCACAGGTAAGACCAGGAATGGTGTTATGGTTGCGATTGGTGAAGTTTCTACTTCGGAGCTTCTTTATCTGTATCTTCTTGGAATCTCTGCAGCCCTAATAATCATGGCCTTTGCACCCAGGATTGCAATTCTTATGGGAAAGGTGGCATTCAGGTTTTATAGGAAGGTCATTATGGCGATAATACTGTTCTTGTTTGTCTTGGGTTACCTCTACAATGGGCTTCCTGGGGTATTTTTAATGCTCTCGTCAATGTTCCTGGGATTCCTCGCTCCAAGATGGCAGGTCTTTAGGGTAACTTATATGGGGGTTCTAATGCTCCCCGTGCTCGTGGAAAGTATTATTTAGACCTTTAGAATAGCTCGATAAAGGGGAGAAAAATGGACGTCTATGAGCCTATAATGGGGGCTTTCCCAATAGCTAAGAAGCTCTGGAGGGCAATAGTTGAGAATAAAGGCTTGCCGTCCCCTGATACGGTAGGCAAGATGCTAGAGAGTATAGGATTAGAGAAGTTATTTCTCGGAAAGGGGTTGGGACTTTTCAGAAACAACTTTGTCATAGCCCTCCTAATCCCGAGGGAGAACATGATAGTTGTGGACTTCATATCCGCCACGGGGGATTTAAGCGATGCCCTTGAACTTATAGCCTATTATGACCGAGAAATAGACTGTTACGTTGTCGAGATGATTCCCGCAAATGAGCTTGAGTACGAAGAAAACCTCGGAGTTGAGCCTGTTATAATCGATGCAAAAACTTTCGAGCTTAAGAGTTATCCTGTGCTTGGAGAGTTTAAGCAAGGGAAGAAGACCATAATCCTAAAGGTTGACAATGAAACTTACCGGCTTTGGAGGGAGAGTGGAAAGCTTAACATCTGCCCTGTATGCGGCGGAGAACTCAGGTGGAGGGAAAAGAAGGCCATATGCACCGATTGCGGGATAGAGGTGATGATTGATGAAAAACGTTAAGGCTAAGCTAGTCTACTACTCAAGGCTTGCCCACAAGAAGGGGTTGACTGGCTCTTTTGGAGGGAATATAAGCGTTAGGGTTAGGGATTACATTTTTATCAAAGCAACCGGTTCCGTGATGGAGGAGATGAGTCCTTCCCAGGTTGCGGTAATGAAAATTGATGGATCCATTGTTTCAGCTATAAGACCTTCATCCGAGTACAGGCTCCATCTTGGTGTCTACAGGAACAGGGAAGACGTAAGGGCCGTCGTTCATCTTCACCCTCCATATTCAATTACCCTTTCTATGTTTGAGAGGGAAGTTCCTATGCTGACCCCGGAGGCTCAGCTTTACCTTTCAAAGGTTCCCGTCCTACCTTTTAAGCCTGCAGGTAGTGAAGATCTCGCTAGGCAGGTAAGTGAGGCTATAAGGGAGTACGATGCTGTAGTTCTCGAAAGGCACGGGATAGTTACCGTGGGCAGAACCCTGAGGGAAGCCTTTTACAAGGCGGAGCTCGTCGAGGAAGTTTCAAGGCTATGGTACCAAAAGTTTATAGCCTCTAGAGAGTAATGAGGAGCAGGCGAGGGGGCTGGGGGCTGTCGGGCTCGACCCGAGGAAGTTCCGCCCACCGCACCGGGGCCGCGGTGCCGTAAGGCACCTCCCGAGAGGGAGGGCAACGGCACAGAAACGACACGTCCCTCGGGAGATGTGGATGAAAGCGGCGAAGGCTCCCGGCGACGGGAGCCGAGTTAACCCGCAGACAATCCCGAGGGGAGCGGTGAAACGGCCGTCCCGCGGGGTGCAAGGCCGAGAAAGGGCCGATGAGTTCCCGGTGTGAGGCCCGTGGTAGGCCGCTTAGTCGAATGCCCCCGGAGGTACAGAAGGCGGGCTATAGCCCCCTCGCCTCATCTAACTCCTCCCACCACTTCTTGTAAGCTTCCCTTACTTCTTTCTTTCTGAATTTTGGAACGGCATGCCTAAAAGGATTGAACTTCATGACTTCTCTTTCCGTGGTTCCTACGTACTTCGCAACTAATCCCACTTTGGAATGTAGAGTTGAGGGTAGCCTTAGTATCCTCTTTATATCTACCGTAACCCTTCCGTCAAAGTACGCTTTAGAGAACCTTGTTGACAGCGCGAAGAGCTTTGCCAGAGTTTCAACCCCAACTCCCTGGGGGAAGGAAGCTAGGATGGCATTTCGCACGAATCCTCTATAAATTTCTTCTTTTGAATTGATTATCCTCTCAGCAATGTCTCTTCTAATTCCCATATTTTTCAGGTGCGGAAACTTTACTCTTAAGATAAAGTATCCGAATCTAAGCCTAAAAACCCTGGGGTAGGAATGGTTTAGGACGAACCATCCTCTCTTCTCAATTAGAAGCTTCCTAAACTCGGATACATCCTCAATCTCACTGGCAGAAACAAAGGCTAGTATCCTTTCCCTTGCTTTTGAATCGAGGTTTAATGCCCATTCATCTAAAACTCTTATGTGATAACCTCTCCCAGAATATATAACGTGAACGTTTTCAAATCCTAGCTCTTCTTTCAGTATGACTAGGGTATCTTTGGCGAGCTCTTTTGCATCGTTGAGGCATATAGGACAGACAGTTCCAGGTTCATGGTTACACCGTTTCAACGGGAGATCTTTAGCGTCTATGTCGAACACTATTTCTGCCCCAAGCCATCCTTCCATTTTCTCTGGTTTTTCGTAGAGGGCTACGCTGGAGTAGACGGCGTAGGGTGATGTTGCTCTGATGTAGTCTTCTAAGTCCCTTAAATCACTATAGTGGTTTTTTCTATCGTTGGGCCCCTCTCCAGTGTGATCAAATCCAAACTCCCTATATTCAAGGGTATCCACGATGAAATCGGGAATATCTTTGGCATTCCACTCTTCCTTATAGAACTTACTCCTTTCCTCCTTTGTTACCTCCCTTAGGAGCATTTCTCTTACCCTCCATGTAAAGCCTCCTGAGGTAGTAAGTCAAGGGGTTCCTGATGTACTTGCAGTGCTTATCCGGGGTGCAGAGTTGCGGTGCATTCGTCCTTATTTTCTCGCAGTTAGGTGGGAAGTACCATGTTGAATTTCCACTGTCCTCAAGCGTTGGGTTCGCTGTATATCCGAAGCCCAGGTGGTACCATATATTCTTAATTTCATTAGGTTGATCCTCAAATAATGGTGGCGTGCAACGGTTCGCCGCTTCGATTATCATAGGAAGTATCTCATCCTTTATTACCTTTAAATCGTCTATGCAGTCCCTAACCCTTACGTTCCTCTTAGGGGGGTTAGGGCATATCCTTGCATAGCTCAAGAAGCTCGTGAGCAGAACTGTAATAGCGTAGTTCCTGAGCCCCTGTGGCACTCCTTTTAGGGCGTTCTTCACACAGGGTGGGAATAGTTCGGGCTTTAAGATGCCTGACTTGACATCTTTGAATCTGGCCTTGAACTCTTCCTCTGCAAAGCTCCTTATCTCTCCCAACAGTTCGGTGTAGAATTCTGGGAGGTCATCTCTGATTTCGTAGAGTAGGTTAACTGCCTTTTCGGTGTTCCTCTCAAATGCCATCTCCCAAATCTTCATGAGGTCTTCCTTTTTTAGGTACACAAGCCCTCTATAGATGTAGTAGTTGGAGAGCTTTTCCCCAGGTAAGAGCTCCAGAAACTCTGAAATTTTAATTGTGTATTCTGGCAATCCCCTAAAAACCCTCTCAAGGGCCTTAACGTCATCAATTGGGAACTCTACTGCTAGCTGAATTGGAAGGCTTATCTCTTCGGGCCTAATTTTCTCGGTTCTTCTAATTCTCTCTGAGTATATTATTAAATTAGCCTTCTTTACGAGCTCCAACTCCAGACCATAGGGGGAGAACGCTAAAGCTCCAAGTAAAGCGTAGAACTGGGCGAGATCCCTTATATCTTGAACGTCCATAAAGCTACTAGCATCCTCCCTATACTTGACAACCTTTAACCTTTCAACGACCTCCTCAATGGTAACTATAGTGGGTATAGCATTCATAAATTCATTTATGGATCCGAATTCTTTTAGTAGGTCTTTTGCTCTCTCACTGAATGGGTCAAGCATGCTGATAGATAATACCATTGCGATAAAATATTAACGGGTGGTATGAATGGAAGTCAATAAGGCTTCTTTTACGAGGGAAGTTCCCGAGGACAGGAAGGATGCTCTAATGAAGATATTATCACTGCGGAAACCTGCTAAGGTTATGATAATTGGGGATGTTGACACGGGGAAGACGACGTTAGCTGTTTATTTGGCAAATGAGCTAATTTCTAATGGTTTAAGGGTGGCAATTATTGATGCTGACGTTGGGCAGAAGGGCATCCTTCCCCCTGGAACTATAAGCTTGGCTCTAGTTGATTCCCACTTCTCATCCATGGAGGGCCTTAGAGCTTATGCTCACTACTTCGTTGGTAGTATAACTCCAACTCAATTTTTTGGAGAGATGGTTGTGGGGGTAAGCAAGTTAAGTGAAGTTGCCAAGAGGCTTGCTGATGTTGTCCTTATAGATACAACGGGGATGATTTACGGTTCTGGAGTTGATCTCAAAAGAATGAAAATTGAGGCCGTTAAGCCGGATTTGATCTTGGCATTGGAGCGAGAGGATGAACTTGAACTAATTCTAAGGGGTTATGAAGAGATAACGATGAAGCTTCAGGTCAGCGAGCATGCAAGGGACTTCTCCAGAGCGGAAAGGCGGGCAATAAGGAGAGAGAAATGGAAAAAGTACTTTGAGAACGCAAAGTTAAGAGTGTTTGATCTTTCAAATGTTGCTGTTACGGGAACTTCTCTGTTTCAAGGTAAGCCAATAAGTGAGGGGGAGAAATCCTTACTAGAGAAGCTTTTTAAATGGATAATCATCCATGGTAGGAGAATTGGGGATAAGTATTTCGTTGTTAAGGCTGACGTAGTTGAAGGCCCCAGGAATATTGACAAAAATGTCCTGAGGTTTCTTGACTTCACAAAGTTGAGCAACCTTCTTATTGGATTAATCAACAAGGAAGGCTTTTGCTTGGGAGTAGGAATACTGAAAGGAATAAACTTCGCTGAAGGAAAAATTGAATTACTTACCCCTGTTGAAGAACCTGTGGCTGAACTTAGGTTCGGGAGGATTAGGGTTAGGGAGGATGGTGAAGAGCTTGGACTCCTTGACAGAGATGTCCTTTAGCCAAAAGATTTATGAAACCAGTAAAGGACTTATGTTTGTAAAGTTCAAGGATGGTGTAGCTCTATGACAAGGGAAAAGGTCGAGCTCACCAATAGACAGGTTGAACTTTTAAGGAAACTGTACAGAGAGGGGAAAACGATAGAGGTTCATACCGTCGAAAAAACCCAAGACGAACTTGCTGAAGAGCTTGGAATAACAAGACAGGCATTGAGCAATCACTTGAAAGTTCTAAAAGAGCTGGGGTATATTAGGACTGGTAGGGGTTTTATAGATCTAACTGAGAAAGCCCTTGAGCTCCTGGGTGAGAAGAGGGGAGATGTTTTTATCTTCGTTAAAATAGAGCCTACGAAGAGAAAGCATGTTTACGATGCAATAAAGAAGCTTAGGGTAAAGAAGGTTTACCGTGTAACTGGGGACATAGATCTGATAATAGAGGCTGATAAGAGTAGGCTTGATGAGATATTAGAAGAGATTGCAGCTTTGGAAGGTGTTAAGGAAACTATCACTCACGTTGTTCTCGGCCTTCTTTAGACAGCTTTTCATGGATCTTCTTTTTTAGTAAATCAATATTATCCCCAAACTTTGCAGAGATGGGGACAAAAACTTCGTCAATTTTATCCCATGGCACTCCGAACTTATCCGCGAGGAAGTATAGTGTTCTTTGAACGTTCTTTATCTTGTCCAGCTTGTTCACCGCAACTATAGTTGGTATCTTGAGCTCCGTAAGGAAGTGATAAAATTCGACATCAATTGGTATCTCCCCTCTCTTTTCCCACCTCTCAATTATCTCGGGAGCGGCCTTACCATCAACTACAAGAATAGCTAAGTCTATTTTATCGGCATTGTCCTCTATGAAGTGCACAATCTCATCCTTTATCCTTTCCTGAACTTCCTTGGGTAATCCTGCCATGAATCCGAATCCTGGCATATCTATAACCTTGTGCCCCTTCCACTCTATCTCGATGATCTTCCTTGTCACTCCGGGCCTCTTTCCTCGCCTAACTCTCTTACCCGTAAGCTGATATATTAGGGTGCTCTTACCGACGTTTGACCTTCCTACAAATATTATCGTTGCCATCACAACTTTCATATCCGCTATTCTTAATAAATTCAACTATATTCTCCGGCATGGTGTGTTTGGCTCTCTATTTCCAGCCTCTTGGATGTAGCTATGGGGATTTAGCCGTCTCGATAATATTCGTAACTTAGACCTTTACAGATCCTCTTACAGCGAAGTTCGGATATAGAAAGACCATATTCCTAGCAGTGTCGTTCTTCATGATAATAAGGACAATTCATATCCTTCTTCCTTTATTCCTCCCTATTCTTGCCTTGTTAAGCTTGGGATTGGCATGCCCTTGGAATGTCTTTTGTGGATATCTAAAGGATATAGAGTCACTGCTACACAATTAGCTTCACTTTCTTTTGAAAGCCCTGCCCTTCAGGGCGAAAAGGAGGTCAGGAGTTGGGGGTATTGCTTTCTCCCTATTGGACAACACTTATATTCCCGCTTCCTCGCGATAATCCTGATATCTTTAAATATGAAAACCCAGGTATGGGATTTCACTGTGTACGTCAGTTACTTCACGGAAAACGATATATCAACGGCACTTTGCGGAAATATATGAGAAGAGGGATCAGCCGTAGATGACCTCATGCGATAATATCTGCTGAATCAGCTTCCTTTCGTTTCCTAGAACCTTGTCTATTGCCTTAAGAAAGTCTTCCTGAGTTACGTACGTTCTCCTGTCCCTAATTGCAAACATTCCTGCTTCCGTTGCTATTGCCTTTAGATCTGCACCACTCGCTCCCTCGGTCATTTCTGCTATTATCCTAAGATCCACCCCTCTCATCTTCATTCTTCTCGTATGAACTTTCAAAATTTCAAGTCTACCCTCGAAGTCCGGTAATGGTACTTCAATTAACCTATCGAATCTTCCCGGTCTAAGCAGTGCGGGATCGAGTATATCTGGCCTGTTGGTCGCTGCTATAACCTTTACATTACCTCTCGGATCAAATCCGTCCATCTCTGCTAGAAGTTGCATTAACGTCCTGTTGACTTCCCTCTCACCGCCGGTTGTTTCATCCATTCTCTTTGCACCAATAGCATCAATCTCATCAATGAATATTATCGTTGGGGCTTTCTCCTTTGCCAGCTCGAATAGTTCGTGAACGAGTCTTGCTCCCTCACCGATGTACTTCCTCACGAGCTCACTTCCAACGACTCTAATGAACGTTGCGTTGACCTCATGCGCTAGGGCTTTGGCCATTAGAGTTTTACCACACCCTGGGGGCCCGTATAGGAGGACGCCCTTCGGTGGGTCTATACCTACTTCTTCGAATAACTCTGGATGCTTGAGCGGTAGCTCTATGGCCTCTCTTAATTCTTGCAACTGTTTCTTTAGGCCTCCAATATCGTTGTACGTTACCTTTGGCCTTTCTATAACTTCAAATCCTAAAACTGTTGGATCCTTTGAGGTTGGAAGTATCTCAACTACTGCCATTGTTCTCTGATCCAGGGCAACCCTTGTCCCTGGCCTCAGCTTGCTTCTGTCAATCCATGGGGCTATCCTCACGACGAACCTTGGTCCATTGTAGTTCTGCACTATTGCTCTATCATCATCTAGGACTTCTATCACGGTGCCCGCAAATGCTGGTGGTTGCCTCAGCCTTGACATCTCGCTCCTCAATCTAGAAAGCTCTCTCTCAAGTCTCTCCTTGTCGGCTTCAAGCATTCTCACTTGGAGTTCAAGCTGTCTTATTCTCCTCTTAAGATAAGTTATGTAATCATCGTAATTTCCCTGAAATTGAACTTCATCTCCACTCATAATTTCCACCTCTCACCTAGGTATAACTCTAAATGAAGCTACTTCTTACTCCTTTATAAAGGTTTGTTCAAAAATGAAAGAAATTTTGGCCTTATCCGGCCAAAAACTCTAAGGCCTTTTCGGTTTTCTTATCAAAAAGAACGAGAAGGTCTTCCTTGACTTTAATGGTTACCTTCTCTCCGAAGTTGAAGTGTTCTCCTTCCGGCGCGAATACTTTGACTATCGAGTCATTAACTGATATTGTTACTATCTGCTCCCTTCCGAGAGGTTCAAATGAGTAAACTTCTCCAACAATTCCTTGGGATATTCCTTTTTCAACTTCAGCATCGTGAGGCCTAAATCCTAGATAAACCTCCTTTACGCCAGTTTTCTCAACTATCTCTCTGTACTGTCTTGGAATTGGAATTGCACTTTCCTCAGTTATGACTAATTTTCCATCTTCGACTTTCGCCTCTAGAAAGTTCATCGGTGGGTTGCCTAGGAACCCCCCTACGAACTTGTACTTGGGCTTGTAGTAAACCTCATCTGGTGTTCCAACTTGGAGTATCTTGCCTTCCTTGATCACCGCAATTCTGTCTGCCATTGCCAGTGCTTCGGCTTGGTCGTGGGTAACGTAAACGGCAGTAATTCCTAGCTCCTTCTGCAACCTCTTCAATTCCGCCCTAACTTCAAGTCTGAGAAGGGCGTCTAAGTTGCTAAGAGGTTCATCTAGGAGTAGGACATCAGGCTCCTTCACCAGAGCTCTCGCTATCGCAACTCTCTGTTGCTGTCCTCCGCTGAGTTGCCACGGGTACCTCTCGAGGAGCCTGTCAATATGAAGCATCTTAGCGACTTCCCTAACCTTTTTGTCAATCTCCTCCCTAGGAGCTTTTCTGAGCTCTAATGGAAATGCTATGTTCTTGTATACGGTCATGTGTGGGTAGAGTGCCCAGTTCTGGAAGACGAGACCTACATTTCTGTCTTTAGGTGGTAGCTCGGTGACATCTCTATCGTCAAAATACACCTTTCCTGAGGTTGGCTTGTATATTCCTGCGATGGTGTACAGGAGCGTTGATTTTCCGCTTCCTGAAGGTCCCAGGAGTGCCATGAACTCCCTATCTTTTATCTCAAGATTAACGTTATCTAGGGCCGTGAAATTCCCAAACTTCTTAACTATGTTCTCCAACCTCACACTAACCATGTTATCACCTCTTTTGCGGGCTGGGAGTCTTGCCCTTTAGGGCGGGGAGGAGGTCAGCCTTTAATTCCTCCTGAATACCCTCTCAACAGGATTTGTTGGGCCGTAAGGAAGAAGATTATCGTTGGGAGTAGGTAGAGAGTCCCAGCGGCTGCGATTAGGGGCATGTGGGTGTATTCTGCTTCTATATTTGCCTCAATGAAAGTGGCCAACGTTTGGTCGATTAGGAAAGTTCTCACGTAGATTATATCCTGCCATCCAGCTAGGAACGAAAATAATGCTACTGCAAGTATCCCGGGCTTTATTAGAGGTAGCATGATTTTCCTCCACACGGTTATTCTTGAGGCTCCGTCAATTATACCGCTCCACTCAAATTCCCAGGGAATAGTATCGAAGAAGCCCTTCATAAGCCAAACTGACATAGGAACCTCTAGGGCGGCTCTTGCAAATATCACGTAGATAAAGGAATAGAGCCTAACAAAATTCTGTCCCTCAGGGAATGATAATCTATACAACAAGTAAACTCCGACAATTAGTGCTACCCCAGGAAACGCATGGAGTAGCATAAGCGAAACTATCATCCATTTTCTTCCTTTGAAATCCATCCTCGAAAGGGCATAACCTGACATAACACTGATAAGGGTTACCAACCCAGAAACTCCCAGGGCAACTATTAGTGTGTTTAGGATTATTTTGCCCATGTTTACCTTAACTCCACCAGTAATTGCTAGTTTTCCCTTAAACACATTAATCCAGTTCTCTATCGTTGGGTGGAAACTCTTGAAGTCAAAGTTAGTGATCATATCCCTACTGAAGCTTGAGAGGATTAGGAGGGAGAATCCTATAATTAGGGGCAATGTGGCCAAGAATATTGCTAAGATAAGTGCTCCTTCGTACTTCTTTGGTCTTGTTTCGACGTCCTTCATCAAAGGTCACCTCTTGGCTTTTTGATCATCTTCTCAAACTGAAGCACCTTTAACGTTATAAAACCGCCAATAATTCCCAGAATTGAAAGGATGACTGCAGCCGCTGCCGCTAATCCTTGGTCTTGCTCCCCTCTACCAAAGGCTGTGTTAAAAACGTACAATGCTAATGTAGTTCCATAATCCCTGTCCACTAAGTCCCACTCAACTAATAGGAAGAGGTGTGGATAAGTAGTTAGCAAGCTCAAGAACTGCCAAGTTAGTACATAGAGGAAATGCCACTTCATTAGGGGGAGAAGGATTTTCTTTGAAATTTCCCATGCAGAAGCCCCATCAACTCTCGCCGCTACAACAAGCTCTCTTGGGATCTGGTTTAACGCGGAAGTAAAAACTATCATTCCAAAACTAACTCCAACTAATCCGTTAACAAATATTATAACGCTCCAAGCTCCCCACGGGACTATTTGACCCCAGGGAATAGGTTGATTAATTATGCCAAGTTTCATCAAGATGGAATTCAGTGTTCCAATTGGGCTACCATGGAAGAAATAGTACCACACTAAACTGTAAACTGCAATAGGGGACATCCTGGGGAGGAGCCAAAGAAGTCTAAACGCTGAGGCTGGCTTCTCACTCATGAAAAAAGTCCCAAGTGCCAATCCCAACCCACCAAAGACATTAATTATGAGCGTTATTAATACGAAGACGATAGTCGTTAATATCACAGCTTTGAATGTTGGATCATACCTGAACATGTGTATAAGCCTTTCATAATTATAGAAGCCAACAACTTGATGAAGGTACTTATCTACATTCCAATTTCTCATTCCGGTAAAGCTTATGTAAATAGTCAAAACTAGGGGGATTAGGTAGAATAACACGACCATAAATACCATGGGAAAAAGAAAGAAGGAAAGATCCCTAAGCTTTTCATTCTTCATTTAATCACCCCTGAGGGAACTTCCAGTCCTTTGGAATCTCTCCCTTGATTTCAACGTTATCTGCGAGCTCTTTGTCGGCCTTAATTTTGTCCTCTATGAAGTTAATGGCCTCTTCTGGTGTCATATCTCCTCTCAGCACCTTGTCAACGGCCTCTTTGAATATATCGGCGAGAGCTGGGTACTTTGGATGTGCTGGAGCTAGGTGGGTGTATTCTAGCATGTAACTAACGTCTGCTAAGAACTGGGCGTTAATTGGGTTAACGGTCTTTTCAACTATGTCCTTTATGTTGTCTTTGACTTCTGGAGCTAAGTCTAGGTCAAGGTTCTTGAGCTTGTTAAGCCAGCTCTCATCCTTAATTAACTTAGCTGCCTCCTTTCTAACTGGTAAGTGGGCTGAGATAACGCTGTGGATGGCATTTATCTCTGGATCACTGGCCTTTATTACCATTAGGAATGCCAACGCATGGTAGACGTCCTTTAGCTCCTCATACTTTGGATTTAGCTGGCCGGCTTTAGAGTTTATCATCCAAATGAAAGGCTGGCTGAGTGTTACTGGCTTGTCCCCCTTCTCTCCGGCTGGGAATAAGGTGTAAGCAAACCATTCCTTTACTTCTTCCGGCTTAAGACCTCTTCCGTGGTAGTACTGTTTTGTCTGCCACTCTGTCCAGTACCAAGTGCCACCAATATCAAAGAGTGTTCTCCCCTCAACTATCGTGGGGTGGATCTGTTTTGCCCAGTCCCAGCTCATAATGTCTTTTGGTAATAGCCCATCTTGGGCAAACTTCCACTCAACATAGAGCCACTTATATACTGCTGGAACATCAAGAACAAGCTTTCCTGTGTCTGGATTGTAGAGCTTTCCGTTGAATGCGAAAATGAACTGTATTAGGTCTGGGTGTGCTGACCCTTTTCTGTGGATTAGACCCCACTCAGAACAATCATTATCCTTGGCTTTCTTGGCCCAGTAATATACGTCACTCCAGGTAAATTCTCCATTCTTGACTTTCTCTGGTAGCGTGTCTACATCTAAGCCTGCGCACTTAGCCACGTCCTTTCTTACATATAGCGGCCTGGCCTCTGTATCTTGGGGTAGACCGTAAAGCTTACCCTTGTACTTTGCTGCCTCAAGCAAGTTTGGATAGAAGTCATTTATTACGTCCTGATAGGCTTTTGCATACTCAGTTATGTCGAGAATGTAACCTTCCTCTGCCAATGTTGGCAGGAATGCATAGCTATTCACAAAGAAATCGCCAGCTTGGCCAAGAGGCTGCTTGCTTAAGAACTCCTGATATTGATCCTTGAAGCTCTGATCGTACTTGGTTGTAACCGTTATATTTACTTTAATCCCGTTTTGCTCCCAGATTTTATTTATTTTGTATGCTGCATCCACTATACCGTAAACCCTCATGACACTGTTTGGGTCTCCTGAGCCCCATGCGGCAAATTTCACCTCATTAATACCGTTTTCTTGGAGTATTTTTCCGATCTCTATGATGTCCTTGGTAAAGTCGCCAGTAAGTGTAACTTTTGATACCTCTGTCTTAGTTTCTTGGGTGCCTCCTATACATCCACTTGCTACAATGGCAAAAACGAGAACCGCCATTGATAGGATACCCTTCCACTTCATGGTATATCACCTCTGGAAGCAATCAAAGGGGTAGAAGCAAATGAAATATCCTAGGGCTTAATTCAATTGTATCGTTAAAAAGGGTTTCGGTTAAATAAATGTTTAGTAGAAGGGGAGACTAAAACTTACAGTTCTTCCTTTATCGTTTCTGCGAGCCTTTTAATCCCCTCCCTAATCTTATCTTCGTCAACGTACGTGAAGTTCAGTCTCATAGTGTTCTTAACGTCCCTATGGGCATAGAATGCTTCGCCTGGAACGTAGGCGACTCCCCTCTTTACTGCCTTTTCAAGCATTAACTTTGTATCTATCTTCTCGGGTAGTGTAACCCAGACGAACATTCCTCCATCTGGCTTAGTCCACTTGACCCCCTCGGGCATGTGTTCCTCTAGAGCTTCAAGCATGACATCCCTCCTGGGCTTGTAGAATTCGATTATCTTTGGGATGTGCTTTTCTAAGTAACCCCCCTCAAGGTACTTCCAAGCAACTATCTGGCCGAACGCATTTGTGCAGAGATCAACACTCTGCTTAGCTATCTCCAGCTTTCTTATGAAGTGTGGCTCTCCCGCAATCCACCCAAGCCTGAATCCTGGGGCAAGTATCTTTGAGAAGGTTCCCAAGTAGAGTACTCTGCCCTCCGTGTCTAGGGCCTTTATCTTTGGAACTGGTTTTCCAGAGTACCTGAGCTCTCCATAGGGATCGTCTTCCACTATTATGAAGTCATATTCGCTCGCAAGCTCAAGTAAGTGCTTCCTTCTTTCCTCAGTCATTGTAACTCCCGCAGGATTTTGGAACGTTGGAACGGTGTACACAAGCTTAACCCTCTTTCCTTCTGCCTTGAGTTTTCTTAGTTTCTCCTCTAACAAATCAGTCCTCATGCCCTCATCGTCAAGGGGTACCTGAATGTAATCCGGCTCATAGAAGCTGAACGCCTGAAGTGCAGCCAGATATGTTGGGGCCTCAACTACCACTATGTCCCCAGGGTTTATGAAAACTCTACCTATCAAGTCGAGAGCCTGCTGAGAACCGCTCGTTACCATTATATCTACCTTTGATGTTGGAATACCATATCTCTTTCTCAGCCACTCGGCAATTGCTAACCTTAGAGGTGTAAATCCTTTAGTCGTTCCATATTGCAAGGCCTTATCAGCGTGCTCCCTAATAACTTCATCTAAGATTTTGTCAATGATGTCAACGGGGAACGTCTTAGGATTTGGCAATCCTCCTGCAAGGCTAATAACGTCACTAGTCTCAACAAGCTTGAGTAGTTCTCTTATTTCTGAAGCTTTCATTCTCAAGGCCTTTTCGGAAAAGTAAGCTTCAAAGTTAAGTGAGCCTTTCTCAAATTTTTTCTTAAGAGCTTCTTCCATTCCTCACACCTCCAACGAACAGATATGATCACCTGAACATTTTTATGCGTTAGATGTTTTTAGCTCATTAAATATAAAGCTTTCGGCATTGGACGAAAATGTTCTTTACATTCGTAAAGCCAATGTATCCACTTTTACCTTAGCTTATCAAGTTAACCTTCAATGAACTTAAATGTCTTTTGGAAGTCGGGATGGGACAATAGTGTGCAAAAAAGCGGGGGTATTAACCCGCCCAAGTTCATCGACTCCGCCTTCGGCGGTGCTCCCCGGGCTATATGAAATTTTTGAGGTGGGAGTATATTAATCTTCCCAGGGTTCCCTATACTTAAAGGCCCATCCGAACTCTTCCCTCAGGATATCTATCGCTGCATACGGTGGAATAACTCCCCTCTCCGTTATTATAACGTCAATGTACTCCGGTGGGGTCACGTCAAAGGCAGGGTTCCACACCTCTATATTTTTCGGCCAAGTCTTTAGTTCCTCCTCCGGAATGACTTCAGTGGGATCCCTCATTTCGATTTCAACCAACTGGCCAAGCATAGTTTCTGGATGAAACTTGTAGGTCTCGGCCGCAATCATTACCCACACCCTATGCTCCTTTGCGGTCAACGCAATTAATGCCGTTCCAATTTTATTTATTACAGCTCCATTTGCCGTTATCGAATCTGCTCCCATCACAACCTTATCCGTCATCTTCATGTAATGCCTTGCCGCTGCATCGACAACATATATCACCGGGATTCCATAGCTGGCTAGTTCTTTAGCTGTGATCTTCCCCTGCCATCTTGGTCTCGTCTCCGTGACTATAACCTTGATCTCTTTTCCCTGCTCCCAGGCAGTTTTCATGACGCTAATTGCCGCCTTGCTATGGCAGTGTGTCATTATCACATCTCCATCTTCAATTCTCTTCGCTCCAATTTCGCCAATCCTTTCAATGGCTTTTTCGGAATTGTGGATAAACTCCTTTGCAGAGTTTATCACTGTGAATCTAAGGGTCTCAAGGTTGGCTCCTGAAGAATAAGCAAGCTTGGCTCTGTGCATCACGTACCTTAACGCATTTGGCAGAGAAACCGCTGTTGGTCTTGTGTGGTACAAAATTTTCGCTGCTTCTTTTAATTCCTCCCAAAGCTCTTTTTCGTCTCTTGCTTTGCTTTTCGCTGCCTGTATCATTAAGGCTTGAGCTGCTGCTCTTGCAATCCTTCCAGCTCCCCTTATTTCCATGCTCTTAATTTTCTCCGCGATATCCAAAACTTCCTTGACTATCATGGCTCCCACTTGTATATTGGTATGCCTCTGTAGTTAATTAACTTCATCCCTTTTGGAGGAGAATCCCCGGTAAGCGGAACTATGTAAAGTGGAACCCCAAGCTTTTTGGCAAGTCTCAGTAGAGCGGGCATCATTTCTGGAGTGGGTCGAATTGAATAAATACAGCATGCTCCCCTGTATATCTCTGGGGAGTGGTTGAAAATATCATCAACATAGCCCTCCAATCCTAGCTCCCTTGCTCTTTTTATTGAACTCTCATTGACATCAACGACAATAACATTGACGTTTAATTCCCTTAGCTTTTCTGCAATCTTAGTATAAAATCCAATCCCTATCTCAATGACTTTTCCTGCCTTACATTTCTTGGCTATAAATTCTGCCACACTATCCATGATTATCACGCACGTGTTTGTTATTAAGGGTTATTACCGTTTCTCCCTACCGCTTCATCGTGTATCGGCGGTAGGGAGTTCCACCTTAGCCATCTGGATTTTTCAATCCAGGTGGCTTCACTGGTGGCGCTCGAGCCCAACGGCACGGGGCTCCCACCTACGAAAACACCACCAGGGCTCGGGGCAGAGTTCTCATAATCCCTTAAAACACAAATTCCAAACAGCGAGGACATCCCGATGCCAATCTCCGTTGCAAGGTTTGGTATCCTCATGATCTTCCTCCACTTGCCCGTTGGAAGCTTTACTGCCTTTCTCCTGCCAGAGTAAATCCACCTCTTGGTTGTAATAAAGCTCACGCTGAGAATTTCAGCCACCTGCCTCAGTGTAAGCAACCTCTCCACGAGCCACCCACAACGACACACAAAGAAACATACTGCCCTTTAGTAGTTCACATAGCTAAAACCTTTATAGGCATATAATCCCATATATCACTAAGGATGAAACCTGGGAGGTAGTGAGATGATAGAGGAAGATATAATTCAAAAGCTTCAAAAATTTGGCCTAACTAAGTATGAGAGTTTAGCATACATAACACTTCTCAAATTGGGGCCAAGCAAGGCTACTGATGTGACAAGGGAGAGTGGAATCCCTCACACAAGGATTTACGACGTGTTGAGCTCACTATCAAAGAAGGGTTTTGTTGACATCATGCATGGCACGCCTAGGCTTTATGCCCCGGTGAATCCAGAACTCGTCTTGGAGAGGCTTAAAAAGGAGCTTATAGAGGATATTGAAAACCTAAAGAAGGCTTTTGAATATCTATATAAGGAGACCCATGGAGAAGAATTGCCGGAGATATGGACAATTTATGGTTTTGAGAACACTGTTGAGAGAGCTGAATACATAATAAGGAGTGCAAAGCATGAAATATTAATTAACACGCCCTTTGAATTCCTTAAACAGCTGAGAGATGCTATAGAGAAGAGGGATGACATTCTGATGATAATTGTAAGTAATTTTGAAAGTATCCCTAAGTGGCTTAATGAAAAAGGAAATGTGATATTGGCAAAAAGTGGGGAGGCTCCTTGGCTTATGGGTACTTGGGTAATTGGAGACGTAAACTATGCCCTTTTCTTTGGAACTTTGCCAGAAAATAAAGGAAAGGAAAGATTTTATTCCTTCTGGGCGAAGTCTGCGAAACTAATTCAGAACTATGTCCACTGGTTTTATACGATGTACTTTGATAATAGCAAAGAAATTAAGGGACTTGAGTATGACAAACTTAGTAAACCCGTTGTACTGACTCATATAAGGACAGTAATAACCGTACTTAAGAGTATCGGCGTCGGTAGAGAGATAGAGGTTATTGGAAGATTCCTCAAAGATAAAACCCAAGTTAAAATAAAAGGAAGGATCATAGGCTTTGAATATACACCTCTGACAGCAAATATAACGATTGAAACTGAGAAAGGGGAGAAACTAAAGATAGGAGGTCTTGGGAGTTATTTAGAGGACGTCGAGGGAGAAATTTTTCTCCTCTATTAGGTTTTTTTATTTGCCGCCTCTACAAGGATTATATCTCCCACAGCTGTAACCCTCTCATATGGTACACCGACTCTTTCTCCTGGTAATGCTAAAATTAGGACTTTACCATATCTTTCTCCAATGTCAATTATTATCTCATCAACTTCTCCAACGTATTTACCCTTCGTGTTGTATATTTTCTTCTTGTAGAGTTTAGATAACTTCATGACCATTTTCGTCACCTCTTGAGAATTTTTGGGCATTGCACTTTAAAAATGTTGGTTATGTCCAATGCAAATTTTTATAAAAGCAGATTTTCAAACACAACCTTCGTAGTGGTGAGATATGGTAGTGTTTAGGATCCCAAGAGGGAGTGCAAAAGTTAAAGTGGAGAGGGCTGATCCTAAGGTTTATTTCCAAATATATAACTTATTGTCGTTTAGGAAGGACTTTGGCAGGTGGGATAAGGCAGAGAGCTTATACGACCCATATACGAATACTTTCCCGGTTGGATTACTTCTTAGGGTAAAGAAATTCCTGAACTCAAAAGGATACAGGGTTAAGATAAAGGACGAGAGGATAGTCGAAGGGGAGCCTCTAAATTCTGAATGGAATAAGAATTATGAGTTAAGGAAATATCAAAAGAAAGCTGTTAAGCTTGCAATAAAAGAAAAGATGGGTGTTTTGGCTTTACCTGTTGGAAGTGGAAAAACTATTGTTGGCCTTAGGATAATTCATGAAATAAATAAGTCTGCCTTAATAATAGTCCACACAAAGGAGCTACTTTATCAATGGGCTGAGAAAGTTGAGGAAGTTTTAGGAATAAAGGCTGGAGTAGTTGGAGACAATAAATGGCAGGAAGGACCTATTACCGTTGCGATGATTCAGACTCTCCTATCAAGGGGAGTAGAGAAGTTGCAGAATAAATATGCTGTAGTTCTTTTTGATGAATGCCATAGAACGTCCGCAGCGGAGAAATTTTATCAAGTAGGAATGAGTCTTCCTCAAGTTTATAGGTTTGGTCTTTCTGCGACTCCCTGGAGGAGACTAAGAGGGGAAGAGATGAAAATAGAGGGCGTTGTTGGTCCAATAATTTACGAAGTAAAGGCTGAAGATCTTATAAAAGAGGGATTCCTCGCGAAGCCAAAGTTTGAGGTTATAGAGTATGAATCAAACATGCCTGCACTTGCTGACAAGTATAAGGAGCTATATGAGGAGGTAATAATGGAAAATGAGGAGAGGAATAAGGCAATAGTGGAAAAAGCAGTTGATCTTGCCAAGCAGGGACACAGGGTGCTAATTGATGTAAAAAGAATAGATCATGGGGAAATACTGGTTAAGATGCTTCGTGAAAAGGGAATAAATGCCGAGTTCCTAAGCTCTCAGAGTCCAAATAGGTGGAAAATCTTAGAAAAGTTTAAAGGTGGGAAAATTCCAGTTCTAGTTTCAACGCTTTTGAAGGAAGGGGTTGATATACCAGAGATATCTGCAATAATACTTGCCGGCGGTGGAAAGAGTGATGTCATGACAATTCAGACAATTGGAAGAGCATTAAGACCAAAAGCTGGAGGAGAGGCTGTCATAGTTGATGTTAAAGATACAGATCCATTACTATTCACACACTTCCTTGAAAGACAAAAGGCGTTAAAGCAATACTACGGAAAATACTATAACCTCTGAAGTTTCTCCCGAATATATTTTGGCATCTGGAATAGCGTTTCATGATTTTCTGGATCATAGTATTCAAGTTTCAGTTGCTTGGCTCTCCTAACATCTACTTTCTTGAAGTCTAGTTCTCCTTTTACTCCTACTAAAAATGCCCAAGGGGATGCGTACCCTATTACCGGAAAGCTATAGTAGTAAACCCTATCAAAAACTTTCTTCATTCTCTTGTACGCTCCAGTAAGTTCGTCTGTAAATAAATACACACTCCCTGCTTGGGTAACGTAAATTCCTGGATCCTTAAGTGCCTCGTAAGCATCTTTGTAAAACTCTTCGCTGAAGAGCATCTCCGCAGGCCCTACGGGATCTGTAGAATCTACAATTATCACATCAAACCCCTTATTCTCTTTAAGGAATTTAACCCCATCCCCTATTACCAACTTTGCTCTTTTACACTCATTCTTTAACATTTTCCCTAGCAGGCCCTCATCAATCCCTATAAACTCAGATGCTATTTCTACCACCATTCTATCAATTTCTACCATTATTGCCTCCTTGATTTCTTTATGTCTGAGAACTTCCCTAATTGTCCCCCCATCTCCACCACCAATCACAAGTACCCTTTCTGGGTTCGGATGGGCCAGCAGGGCTGGATGAACAAGGGGCTCGTGGTAACTTTTTTCTCCTTCTGTTACTAACTGAACAGTTCCATCTAGAGCTAGAAGTCTTCCGAATCCTTCAGTTTCGTAAATTTCAATTTTTTGGTACTTAGACTTCCTCTCAAGGATTTTTCTCTTAACTTTAAATGCCACGCCATATCCTCTTGGATACCATTCGATGAACTCCATGAGTGCCACCTAGGCCAAAGTTGGTATAAAGTTTTATAAGAATGCCGTGATATCTGATTGGAGGGACAACAATGGAAGGCACACTTCGTATTTATGCTTCTCCTTCCTATGAGGTTTATGGTCTTTCAAAGAATCCATTCATAGAATTAGCGAGCGAGGGAATAGAGGATATAGAATCGATTCATGTTTACCAGGAGGTTGATATGAAAATTTCTTCCCTAATATCAGATGTCATTGGAAATAAGAGCTCGATAACATTTTCTATTGTTGGCCCCCTGGGGATGGGGAAAACTCAGAGGTTGAAGAGCGTCGCAAGAGTTGTTGAGGAGAAGGGGGGTAAGGTAATATATGTTAAAGTAGACACTACGGACATATTGAAGATTACAAGAGACATATTTAGCGCCCTAAAACCTCCAAAAAATAGGACAAACATATTCCTTGAAAACCTATCGAAGAAGCTTGGATTTATAAACAGGCTTGAAAGGATGCTATCTTCAATAAATGAGTATAAGAGTAGGGATATTGCTGAGATGCTTACTCAGGAACTTTCTAAGTATCAGTACTCTGCATTACTACTTGACGAACTTGAAAACATGCAGGGGGCAAATGAAAAGGAGAAAATATTATTCTTCGAAATGCTGAGGCACTTTATCAGTAACATGCCCCCTGGAAGCCTCTTTGCTTTTGCATGCATTCCCGAAGTGTATGAAGAGTACTCTAAATTATTTCCCGCATTCTTTATGAGGCTTCACTATGAGTTCAAGCTTAGGCCAATGAGTTATGAGGAAGTCGTTGAGTTAGTTAAGAAAAGACTTGCAAAGGTTAGAATTAGGGATACAGCGGATCCAATTTATCCCTTCACTGAAGATGCAATAAGGTTAATTCATGAGCTTGGAAAGGGAAATCCTAGACAAATACTTAGGTTGCTCAATTACGTTTTAAGTGAGGCCGTTAAACACAAGTTCGACCCGATAAATGAGTACGTTGTCACAACGATACTTGAGGAGCCAAAATCCTTAGAGGAATATCTAACAAGGATACCAACGGAATTTAAACCCCTTGTGAATGTTATAGTCAACAAATTTAAGGGTGGGCCGGTGAGCTACATTGAAGTTGCTAAGGAGCTCAAAATGCCAGGTACAGAGGTTTATGAAAAATTGGAGCATTTAGTTAGCTTGGGATTCTTAGTTGGGGATCCAAGAGGCAATTACAAAGTTCCCGACTACGTTAGGAAGTTTATGGAGGAGAAAAGGGAATGAATTATGAGGAACATGTTCTGGCAGGCTTGATAACTTATCCCCTTTTTGTTGTATTAGCCTATTTCCTAAGGGATGTCCTTAATTTGAAGTTAACTTTTCTTTCCTTGGCCTTAGGTTATGCTTTCTATGTTTTAGGAAGTGATCTTCCCGATATAGATCATCCTGATTCAATAATTCATAGAGGGATTAAGCCAATATTTTCCGTGATCTTGGGAAGTGTTGTGGCTTACAGGATTCAGGCTTACATCCCAAGCGATTACTCCCTCATATACGCTTGGGGTGTTGGAGGAATATTTGCCGTTATTGGGTGGTACATCTTCACACTCCTAATGCCTCGTCATCGAGGGATAGTGCACTCCCTCACATTTGCAACCCTTTATGGCCTACTCACATTCTTAGGGGTTAGGTATGGAATTTCTTTAGCTCCTGGAGAGGCTTACCTAATAGGTCTTGCAGCTTTCTCTGGATACTTGCTGCATTTGATACTTGACAAGAGCATTAAGCTCCTTTAAGGATTCTCACAAGTATGCTCCCTGCTCCTGTAATCATCATTTGTGCTCCTATTGCCATAATGAATAATCCTATTATCCTTATTGTGACACTTAGCACTGTTTTGTTCACGTTTCTCATGGCATAAAGGGCTATCATCATTAGGACTGCCGTTATTGCAATTGCAATCGTAGTTGCGATAATAGAGATGTGAATACCATATTCTGCTGTCAGTGTTATTGCCGCTGTAATTGCCGCTGGTCCTGCTATGAGTGGCGTTGCCACTGGGACGGCGGCAAGGGCCAGTATATTTTTCTCCCTCTTTATCGTTACCATTCCTCCCCCTTCTAGGGCCTCAAGTCCAATCTTAAATAGGACGAATCCTCCTGCTACCCTCAGTGCGTCGATCTCTATATGGAATATGTCTTGGAGTATAACCTTGCCAGCTACGGCAAAAATCAAGAGGAGTACCCATCCAATTAAATTTGCTCTTATTATCAGGCTTTTTACATCCTCTATATGGAAATCTTCCCTTAACAAGCTGACTAACAATATTTTGTCGCTTGGATCTATCATTATGAGCATGAGTAATGTCGAACTAAAGATTTCTTCAAACATAGTTTGAATGCCCCCATTAACATATAAATACCTTAGCGTTAAATAAGAAATGGTGGGAGAATATGGGAAAAGTTGGAGCTATAATAGCGGTAGTATTTTTGGTCTGGTTGATATATGCTGGTTACTTTGCACTGAACTTTCATCCAAGCGTTTCTGCTAGCTGGGGTGCCATAGAGGGCGACAACGTAAACGTTGAATTCAGGATTGACTTGGGAAATCCTTCTCCTCTTCCTCTAACTGTGGAAAACGTTACACTGAAACTTGCTAATGTCTCAGTTGCAACGATAAATAAAGTTAAAGTTGGATTTCTGACCCAGAAGGTAACAATAACATCAACAATTAACCTTGATAAGGTTGTTGATGGTTTTATAGCTCACATCAAGAATAAAGAAGATAGTGCTGTTGAAATTAGTGGAACTGCAAAGATACTCAATGTGATCCCTTATCAATTCACTCACCTAACGCAGTTAAAAACGAACGTTTTGTCCCGTCTCCAAGAGTTAAAACAAGAACCGAAGACGTATACAATTGCCGGTATGGTGCCTCTCAAAACTCCTGGGATTGAGGGGATATATGCGAGATGGGGAGGGGTCTCTAGGAAAGGAATAGAGATCGTTGGAGACATAAAATTATATAACCCAAACAATTTCCCATTGCCAATAACGAACTTGAAGGCTGAGCTTTATATGAACGATATCAAGGTTGGTGAGGGGAAGATAATCGAGGGGTCCATAATCCCCGCTAAGGGTTACGGAAGTGTAAAGGCAAGAGTAGTATTATCCCCTGATCCATTCAAAGACGCAATTAAGGAGCATATAATGAATGGGGAGGTTAGCAAGGTTAGGGCGGATATAGAGTTCTATGCCAAGATTGCTGGGGAGGAGGTTGTTATCCCGGTTAAGGACATTGAAACTACTGTAGAGACAAACTTGTTGAGATCCTTAAATTTTAGCTAATTTTTGCTTATTTTTGCCCCTTATAGGTTGGTGTTTTTATCATATTCTTTGATAATTAACTTCATTGTGCAAAAATTTTTCATTATGGAGGTTCGGGACTATTGGGTGGAGCCCCCGAATAAGGGGGTGAAAAACCCAGGGGTCAAGACGGCGGCGTCGGGGGGATTGGGGGCAAAGCCCCCGGCATGAACCCCGCCCTCCTCCCCTGGGTATAGCAAGATGCGCTCCCGAGGAAAACCCCTGAAACGGGGGACCCCTCGGGGGCAAGGCAGGCCCGGCACCCCGGTCAAACCCCCGGACGGGGAATTGGTACTCCCCCGCGTGGGGAGTTCCACCGGCCGTACTCCCTTAATTCCGGTTGATCCTGCCGGAGGCCACTGCTATGGGGGTCCGACTAAGCCATGCGAGTCAAGGGGGCGTCCCTTCTGGGACGCCACCGGCGGACGGCTCAGTAACACGTCGGTAACCTACCCTCGGGAGGGGGATAACCCCGGGAAACTGGGGCTAATCCCCCATAGGCCTGGGGTACTGGAAGGTCCCCAGGCCGAAAGGGGACCGTAAGGTCCCGCCCGAGGATGGGCCGGCGGCCGATTAGGTAGTTGGTGGGGTAACGGCCCACCAAGCCGAAGATCGGTACGGGCCGTGAGAGCGGGAGCCCGGAGATGGACACTGAGACACGGGTCCAGGCCCTACGGGGCGCAGCAGGCGCGAAACCTCCGCAATGCGGGAAACCGCGACGGGGGGACCCCCAGTGCCGTGCCTCTGGCACGGCTTTTCCGGAGTGTAAAAAGCTCCGGGAATAAGGGCTGGGCAAGGCCGGTGGCAGCCGCCGCGGTAATACCGGCGGCCCGAGTGGTGGCCACTATTATTGGGCCTAAAGCGGCCGTAGCCGGGCCCGTAAGTCCCTGGCGAAATCCCACGGCTCAACCGTGGGGCTCGCTGGGGATACTGCGGGCCTTGGGACCGGGAGAGGCCGGGGGTACCCCCGGGGTAGGGGTGAAATCCTATAATCCCGGGGGGACCGCCAGTGGCGAAGGCGCCCGGCTGGAACGGGTCCGACGGTGAGGGCCGAAGGCCAGGGGAGCGAACCGGATTAGATACCCGGGTAGTCCTGGCTGTAAAGGATGCGGGCTAGGTGTCGGGCGAGCTTCGAGCTCGCCCGGTGCCGTAGGGAAGCCGTTAAGCCCGCCGCCTGGGGAGTACGGCCGCAAGGCTGAAACTTAAAGGAATTGGCGGGGGAGCACTACAAGGGGTGGAGCGTGCGGTTTAATTGGATTCAACGCCGGGAACCTCACCGGGGGCGACGGCAGGATGAAGGCCAGGCTGAAGGTCTTGCCGGACGCGCCGAGAGGAGGTGCATGGCCGCCGTCAGCTCGTACCGTGAGGCGTCCACTTAAGTGTGGTAACGAGCGAGACCCGCGCCCCCAGTTGCCAGTCCCTCCCGCCCGGGAGGGAGGCACTCTGGGGGGACTGCCGGCGATAAGCCGGAGGAAGGGGCGGGCGACGGTAGGTCAGTATGCCCCGAAACCCCCGGGCTACACGCGCGCTACAATGGGCGGGACAATGGGACCCGACCCCGAAAGGGGAAGGGAATCCCCTAAACCCGCCCTCAGTTCGGATCGCGGGCTGCAACTCGCCCGCGTGAAGCTGGAATCCCTAGTACCCGCGCGTCATCATCGCGCGGCGAATACGTCCCTGCTCCTTGCACACACCGCCCGTCACTCCACCCGAGCGGGGCCCGGGTGAGGCTCGATCTCCTTCGGGAGGTCGGGTCGAGCCCGGGCTCCGTGAGGGGGGAGAAGTCGTAACAAGGTAGCCGTAGGGGAACCTACGGCTCGATCACCTCCTATCGCCGGGAACCCCGTCCGGGGGACTAAAGGGGTGCCGGGCCTGCCTTTTTCTGGTGGGCCGGTAGCTCAGCCTGGTATGAGCGCCGCCCTTGCAAGGCGGAGGCCCCGGGTTCAAATCCCGGCCGGTCCACCACGAAGAGATGCACGTCCCGAGCAAATGCTCGGGGCGGAAGGGCCCAAGGCCCCCTAATAGGGGGCGACGATGAGGGCCGCGCATAGGCGGGTGGCCCAAGAAGTGCCTGGCCCCTCCGGTAGGGGGGCTAGGACACTAAGCCGCCCGGTGGATGGCTCGGCTCGGGGCGCCGACGAAGGGCGTGGCAAGCTGCGATAAGCCCCGGCGAGGCGCAGGCAGCCGTCGAACCGGGGATTCCCGAATGGGACCTCCCGCGGCTTATGCCGCACTCCGGGGTTTACGCCCCGGAGGGGGAACGCGGGGAATTGAAACATCTTAGTACCCGCAGGAAAAGAAAGCAAAAGCGATGCCGTGAGTAGGGGCGACCGAAAACGGCAGAGGGCAAACTGAACCCCGGGCCGACGAGGTCCGGGGGATGTGGGGTTGCAGGGCCCCCGTATGAGACCCTCGCGGGTGAAGCCGAAGTCCGCTGGAACGCGGCGCCGGAGAGGGTGATAGCCCCGTAGGCGTAAGCCCGCAGGGTCTCGGGGGTCCCTGAGTACCGTCGGTTGGATATCCGGCGGGAAGCTGGGAGGCATCGGCTCCCAACCCTAAATACGTCCCGAGACCGATAGCGAACTAGTACCGTGAGGGAAAGCTGAAAAGCACCCCGGGAGGGGGGTGAAAAGAGCCTGAAACCGGGCGGCGATAGGAGGGTGCGGCCCGAAAGGAATGAGCCTCCCCGAAGGAAACCGCGGCGACGCGGGAGTACGAGGGGAGGGGACCGGGGTTGCACCGTCCGTCTTGAAACACGGGGCAGGGAGTTCGCGGCCGTGGCGAGGTTAAGGGGGTTAAGCCCCGTAGCCGCAGGGAAACCGACAGGCCCGCAGCCCCCTTCTGGGGGCGAGGGGCGGGGTGCGAAAGCGCCCGGAGTCACGGCCGCGAGACCCGAAACCGGTCGATCTAGCCCGGGGCAGGGTGAAGTCCCTCAACCGAGGGATGGAGGCCCGCTAGGGGTGCTGATGTGCAGTTCGCTCCCGTGACCCCGGGCTAGGGGTGAAAGGCCAATCGAGGCCGGAGATAGCTGGTTCCCGCCGAATCATCCCGTAGGATGGCCTCCCCGGAGGTAGGCGGTGGGGTAGAGCACTGATTGGAGGTGCAGGGGGCGAAAGCCCCCGGCCTCCTGTCAAACTCCGAACCCACCGCCGCCGTAGATGGGGGGAGTAGGGTGGCGGTGTAAGCCGTCCACCGAGAGGGGAACAACCCAGACCGGGGTTAAGGCCCCAAAGTGCCGGCTAAGTGTTACTCCAAAGGGTGTCCCGGGCCTTAGACAGCGGGGAGGTAGGCTTAGAAGCAGCCATCCTTTAAAGAGTGCGTAACAGCTCACCCGTCGAGGTCCGGGGCCCCGAAAATGGACGGGGCTCAAGCCGGCCGCCGAGACCCCGGCGCACGGACCGATTGGTCCGTGATCGGGTAGGCGGGCGTGCCGGTGGCGTAGAAGCCGGGCCGTAAGGTCCGGTGGAGCCGCCGGTATCGCGGATCCTGCCGGGAGTAGCAGCGTAGTCGGGTGAGAATCCCGACCGCCGGAGGGGCCAGGGTTCCACGGCAATGGTCGTCAGCCGTGGGTTAGTCGGTCCTAACCCCGCCCGTAACTCGGCGCGGGGGAAAGGGAAACGGGTTTATATTCCCGTACCGCGGGGGTAGGTGCGGCAACGCAAGCCCGGAGGGTGACGCCTCGGGGTAGGCGGACCGGCCGATGAGGCCGGCTAAGCGTATAAGCCCGGGGAGTGCCGTAATGGCGAGAACCGGGTGAAAGCGCGAATGGCCCCCCGTTAGGGGGGTTCCGCCGATCCCTGGGGCCCGTGAAAAGCCCTCCGGGAATTCCGATCCCCCGCGACCGTACCGAGAACCGACACAGGTGCCCCTGGGTGAGAAGCCTAAGGCGTGTCGGGGGAAACCCGGCCGAGGGAACTCGGCAAACTGGCCCCGTAACTTCGGGAGAAGGGGTGCCTGCGGGTGCGTAACCCGCAGGTCGCAGTGACTAGGGGGGCCCGACTGTTTAATAAAAACACAGGTCCCAGCTAGCCCGAAAGGGTTTGTACTGGGGCCGACGCCTGCCCAGTGCCGGTATGTGAAGCCCGGGTACAACCGGGTGAAGCACCGGTAAACGGCGGGGGTAACTATAACCCTCTTAAGGTAGCGAAATTCCTTGTCGGTTAAATGCCGACCTGCATGAATGGCGTAACGAGGTCCCCGCTGTCCCCGGCCGGGGCCCGGCGAAACCTCTGCCTGGCGCGCATGCCAGGGACCCCCGGTGGGAAGCGAAGACCCCATGGAGCTTTACTGCAGCCTGCCGTTGCCACACGGCGGGGGGTGCGCAGCGTAGGCGGGAGGCGTCGAAGCCCGGTCTCCGGGCCGGGTGGAGCCGTCCATGAGACACCGCCCACCTCCCGCCGTGTGGCTAACCCCCGTAAGGGGGGACAGCGGTAGGTGGGCAGTTTGGCTGGGGCGGCACGCCTCCGAAAAGGTATCGGAGGCGCCCTAAGGTCGGCTCAGGCGGGTCAGGAATCCGCCGTAGAGTGCAAGGGCAAAAGCCGGCCTGACTGGACCCGTAACAGAGGCGGGTCCAGCCCCGAAAGGGTGGCCTAGCGAACCCCTGTGCCTCCCCGGTGGGGGCCAGGGATGACAGAAAAGCTACCCTGGGGATAACAGAGTCGTCTCGGGCGAGAGCCCATATCGACCCCGAGGCTTGCTACCTCGCTGTCGGCTCTTCCCATCCTGGCCCTGCAGCAGGGGCCAAGGGTGGGGGTGTTCACCCATTAAAGGGGAACGTGAGCTGGGTTTAGACCGTCGTGAGACAGGTCGGATGCTATCTACCGGGGGTGTTGGCCGCCTGAGGGGAAGGTGCCCCTAGTACGAGAGGAACAGGGTGCCGCGGCCTCTGGTCTACCGGTTGTCCTCCCGGGCATAGCCGGGCAGCTACGCCGCAGCCGATAAGGCCTGAAAGCATCTAAGGCCGAAGCGGCCCCCGAAAATAGGCGGCCGTTCCCTGGCGCTTGGGCCTGGGCGACCGGCCCGTTGCCAGGGACGAGGGCTCGGGCAGAAGACCCGGTTGATGGGGCGGGGATGTAAGCGGGAAGGGTCAACCGACCCGCTTAGTCTGCCGCCCCCAATCGCCCGAGGTCCTACCCCCCGAAGGAGGGGCCAGGCACTTGATAGGCCACCCGCCTATGCGCGGCCCTCAAGTTCTTAAGCAACTATTCTGATACACTTTTGGTGATAACATGATTCTCGAAAAACTTGAAAGGTACCCACCAAGATATGGTCCAGAGTGGGGAAGTGGGGGGATTTTTGGCTTAAGGTACCACAACGACACCCTGTACTTTACGCTAGCCTTTGAAGGAGAGGCCCATTTTATAACCAATGACTCCCACAAGGTTTACGAATTCGAGCTTGTTGGTCCAAGGCCTACTTCTGGAGGAGATACTTATAATGCCGTGGAAGTCGTTGATGAATTCATATACTTCGGTGGCTGGGTTCACGCTCCCGCAAAGTTCAGGGGGAAGGCCCAGGGAAATGCCACCATAGACTTCTCTCATAAGCACTCCCACGTTCACGAGTACGACACTTCCAACGGGAGAATCAGGCTAGTGTGGAAGGAGAGCCTTCACCATCCGGAAAGGTGGGCTGGCGAGGTCAGCGAGATCCTCTACAATCCCTACACTGACGAGCTTTTATTATGCAGAGAAGATGGCCACGAAAACCTTGGTGTTTATTCTTTAGACAGACATAATGGAAAAATAAGGAGGCTAAATGAGAGGCCAAGTCCAAAGGCAACCCAGGTTCACGATGTTGCATTCTTTGGCATCGGCAAGAACTACACGAAGGGCTTGGAGGAAATTCATGCTCTGGACATGGTCACTGAGAAGTGGGAGAGATTTTCCCTGGGGAGCAGTGTGGATGGTGGAAATTACTTGGAGCCACATCTCGGTGCAATGGCCTCGATAAACAACAGGGCCTTTGCATTCGTGAGGGGTGGCGTTTTTGTGGGCAATCCATTCAACGAGGAAGAGTTCAGATTCGTAAGACTGTTCGACTTCTATACGTTCTACGCTCCCTTCAGGGTCAACGCGCTTCCCTTCGGCGGTGGGGTATTGATAGGCTTCAACGCTCATCACGATGCGTACTACAAACCTAGGAGCGAGGAGGAGTTAAGGTACTACACCTTCACGAACACTATAGTCGGGCCAAGCGTTCTGGTCTACGTAATTCCTCCAATGGTTAAGATTGTCGGGGTCTTTGGAGCGAGAATTACCTCTCTTGAGAAGGTTGGGGATAAGATAATTGTTGCCACGAGCAACACGCCAAACACTGGGGCATTAGACGCTACCCCCTTCGACACGGGTCATAGGGATTTCATAATCCTTGATCACGCTGTTATAAAGGAATCCCCTCCGGTTAGGTTCACCGTTCCATTAAGGTTCCCCTCTGAGGCAATGAAGCTTAATGCTGGAACTTTTGGCGGAATTCCCCTCGATGGCTACAGGAGCCCGAGGCTTATCATAAATGCTAGTAGGGATAATAGGCTTAGGATTTATGAGTACGATCTCGCCTTGCCACTAAATGATGCTACCTATGACGACTTTGATATTAAGAAGGGCAGGAACGTTATAGACTTGAGCTCCTTCTCTGGGATAGTCTCCTTCAAGCTTGAGAAGGAGGACTTCAAGGGCTTGGCTAAGATAGAGCTGAGGTGATCGCATGGAGCTCCTCGTAATTAAGGCCAGAAGGATCGACTATGACGGCTCGGCAATAAGGAGCCACTGGGCCTACAGGAACTTCGGTGTTCTTGGAGATTCTTTGGTGGTATTTAGGGGAAGGTGCGACGTTAAGATCGAAGAGATGGTTGACATCGAGGATTTGAGGCAGAGAAAGGAGATAAAGAGTGATGACATGATTCACTATATAGTTGAGGTCTTCTGGCATCCCGATGTTTTGCTTGCTTCAGCGTTACAGAAGCTCTTCATAGCTAGGCTCTGCGAACTGTTCTCAAAGAAGGGGGTTAAGGTAGAGAGAAAGGGAGACGATATATACGTTGGTGATAGGAAGCTGAGCATATCGATAGCAACGATATCTCCTGTGAGCATCAAGATCCACATTGGGATAAATGTAACATCTAGAGGAGTTCCCCAGGATGTTAAGGCTATTGGCCTTCAAGAGCTGGGCATAGATCCTGAGGAGTTCATGGAGGAAAGTGGGAGGGTTCTAGTTGAGGAGTTCCTTAAGGTGAGGAAGGATTCTATGAAGGTGCGGTGGGTTTCCTAGTCTTTTCTTTTTAGCTACAGGAATAAACTTAAGATTCCCCCTGCCAGTGGTACTGCTAGGTTGTCATCTAGCCACGGCTGATACTCTGCCAGTGTGAGTATTAGTGCCCATGCTATTCTAACTAGTGTAGTGGCATTTAAAAATACCAGGGCTATTACCAGGGAAGTTAAGAAGAAGCCTAAGCTGCCGGTCCAGTGCTTTTTAAGCTTAACATCAAGACCCTTCTTTCTGAAGTAGAAGAACCTTATTACTCCGGTTACTCCATCACTTACAGCCATGACCGATAGGAGTGCTGTGGCATATTTTGGGTTGAAGAGCAGGGATATTACACCTGCTGAAAGGGCAAAGAAAACTTCTCCGTAATTTCCTGGGATTTGAAACCACTCGAGTTCTCTCTTTAATACGTGGGAAGAGAGCTGGCTAATTGCAAATGCAAAGGCAAATGCTGAGAAAATCTTTGCCTCTATAAGGCCGAGGTACATCATGAGTATTGCGGGGACTATCGAGAAGTGGATTATCTTTCTGTTCACCCAGGCATACCTCTCTCCAAGCTCTTTTGTGATTGCTATTGCAACTAGTATGGATGCCAAGGCTATTCCAACGTGAACCCAGGACATGATCTTAACTTTCCCACAAACCCTTAAAAGCTAATCTCCCATTCACGGAGGGTGGTGTAAATGGTTCACTGGGCCGATCATATGGCTGAAAAGATAATCAGGGAGAGGGGAGAGAAGGAGCTTTACGTTGTTGAGAGTGGAATAACGCCGAGCGGTTACGTTCACATAGGGAACTTCAGGGAGCTCTTTACTGCTTACATAGTTGGCCACGCTCTGAGGGATAAGGGCTATGAAGTTAGGCACATCCATATGTGGGATGATTACGATAGATTCAGGAAAGTTCCAAAGAACGTTCCCCAAGAATGGAGGGAGTACTTGGGAATGCCCGTTAGGGAGGTTCCTGACCCCTGGGGCTGTCATGACAGTTACGCTGAGCACTTCATGGATTTGTTTGAAAATGAAGTGGAAAAGCTCGGTATGGAGGTCGACTTCCTCTATGCGAGCGAGCTCTACAAGAGGGGTGAGTATTCGGAGGAAATTAGGAAGGCCTTTGAGAACAGGGATAAGATCATGGCCATCCTGAACAAGTACAGGGAGATAGCTAAGCAACCTTCCCTGCCAGAGAACTGGTGGCCGGCCATGGTTTACTGCCCAAAGCACAGGAGGGAGAGTGAAATCTTAGAATGGGATGGAGAGTGGAAGGTTAAGTTCAGGTGCCCAGAGGGTCACGAGGGTTGGACTGATATAAGGGATGGGAACGTTAAGCTGAGGTGGAGGGTTGATTGGCCGATGCGCTGGGCCCACTTTGGAGTTGACTTTGAACCAGCTGGGAAGGATCACTTGGCTGCGGGTTCAAGTTACGATACTGGTAAGGATATAATAAAGGAAGTGTATGGAAAGAATGCTCCTCTAACCCTGATGTACGAGTTCGTTGGTATTAAGGGTCAGAAGGGCAAGATGAGTGGGAGTAAGGGTAACGTCATTCTCCTGAGTGATTTATACGAGGTTCTTGAGCCAGGACTCGTTAGGTTCATCTACGCGAGGCACAGGCCAAATAAGGAGATCAAGATTGATCTTGGCCTTGGCCTGCTTAACCTCTATGACGAATTTGATAAAGTTGAGAGGATATACTTTGGAGTCGAGGAAGGGAAAGGAGACGTTGAGGAGCTTAAGAGGACTTACGAGCTTTCAATGCCGAAGAAGCCTGAAAGGCTAATAGCTCAAGCTCCCTTCAGGTTCTTAGCTGTTCTTGTTCAGCTACCTCACATGACGGAGGAAAGGATAATATCAACTTTGATCTCCCAGGGACACGTTCCTAAGGTTCTAGATCACGAGGATCTAGAGAGGATCAAGCTCAGGATAAAGCTGGCCAGGAATTGGGTAGAAAAGTACGCGCCCGACGATGTGAAGTTCGTAATACTTGACAAGCCTCCCGAAATAGAAGTTCCAGAGGAGATAAAGGAAGCAATGTTCGAGGTTGCCCAATGGTTAGAGAGCCATGACTCGTTTACTGTCGATGAGCTGAACAACGTCCTATACGATGCTGCGAAGAAGAGGGGGATACCGAGCAAGAGTTGGTTCTCGACCCTCTACAAGGTGTTCATTGGAAGGGAGAGGGGCCCGAGGCTCGCCAGCTTTCTGGCTTCCCTTGAGAAAGGGTTTGTGATTAAGAGGCTCAGGTTAGAGGCTTAACTTTTTATTTCCTTTTCTCAACTTAACCACAATGATAGGGGTTGCCGGAGTAAATGTTAAATTTGAAGGGGAGCTTGATGATGGCTTTGAAGATGGATTCATGACTTCTTTTGCTAGAAGGTATCTTCCCGATATTTTTCCGACTAAAGGTAATCCACATGTAGTCGTCAAGAGGGTTAAGGGGAAGGGATTTAGGGTCTTGAACTATCTCTATGACTATAATGGGATTGATGAGTACCTCATAGAATCTCGGGTTCCAAAGGCCTACGAGAATGAGGCTCCCGTTTTCTTCCTTCTTCAGGCCGTGGCAAGAGCTGGAGCCAAGATTGGTAGAATATTTATTACTGACTCTGTGGCAGTTTCAGATGGGAGGAGAGGAATTCTTTTCGTTGGATATCCGCACACGGGGAAGAGCACGATCTCTGCCCTTTCTCTTTCCCATGGACTTACGGTGTTAAGTACCGAGAATACTGTTGTCGAGGCAAAGAGCCTGAGGATAGTTGGTGGAACTACGGTTTTGATATATGATCCCAAGATAGAGGATCTATACAACGTGAGGTTGTCTTATGATTCCCTCACGAGGAGTGGGTACAGGGTCAAGGAGATAGATTTGGAGGGGAGGCGTAAAATCCTGGGAAAGGTTAGGGTTAATGCTATAGTTATTCTTCACTCTGCTTTTAACTGTAAAGGGGCTAGCTTTTCACCCGTCAAAGGAAGAAAGGTCAAGAAGAGCCTTTGGTACTTTTCAACCGCTTTAATAAAGGGAGTGGACTACTACGAGCCTCAGCCGTTAAACATGCCTGTAAGTGAGATCATGATGAAGAACCTTGAGGAGTTCCTTGAGAGGGCGTCAAAGGTTAAGATGTACGAGGCCTTTGGTAACCATCTTGATGTATTCAAGAGATCACTTGAGCTGATAGACTATGAGGTATGAGTAATCATTTATCTTTTCTTGGGCTTCTTTCCTGAAGTACAGCTTGCCGAGTAGCTCCACCGCGGTTTTGCCCCAAACGTTAAACCTCACCCTAAAGGAGTCATTCTCGCTCTGGAATTCTATTACAACGGTTTTTTCTTCTTGATCTGGGATTATCTTGCTTATCCAGTACTCTTGTCCGACTACGAGGCTTTCCTTTAATCTTGGGAGGAGTTCCCTCAAGTCAGTGAACTGAATTATGAATTTTCCTCCGGGCCTGAGAACCCTTCTTACCTCCTTAAATACTTGGTTAAGCTCTAAGGGCGTAAAGTGGACTAGGCTGTCTATAAATATCACATAGTCAAACTCCCTATCATTGAAGGGCAAGTTTTTGGCATCCCCAAGGATGAATTCAACTTTGGACTCTCGCTCTTGGGCGTACCTTTTGGCTCTCGCTATCATGTCCTCGCTTATGTCAATACCTATTACCTCAAATCCATGATCTTCAAGGAGAAATGAGAATCCTCCAACGCCACAAGCTAAATCTAAAACTTTCCCTTTCCTTTTCATATATTTAAGAAGTAGGGGTTCAAGATCCTCTAGTCTCTTCTTGTATTCTTGAGAGCTTAGATCGGTATACGTTGGGAATGCCCGGTAGTATTCTGCAAATCCCATGGGTGAAAGTTTAATTTTCACTTGTATTAATCTTTCGCGACATGACCTTTAAAATTACCGGATGTAACATGGGTTGGGGCGGGGTCTTTGAGAGGCTTGAGCTTTAACTTTATATTTTTACGTATGCCAAGTATCCTTGGTGAGTGAAATGGAGTTCAACTTGATTATAGCTGGGGTTGGTGGTCAAGGCGGTTTGACGCTCTCGAGGATAATAGGGAACGCGGCGATGGTCGAGGGCTACAGGGTTAGAATTGGTGAAACCCTGGGAATGAGCCAGCGTTATGGTAGCGTTCTCAGCTATCTAAGATTTGGCGATAATGTTTACTCCCCACTCATAGAGGAAGGGAAGGCTAACCTAATGCTTGCCCTTGAGCCCGTAGAAGCTTTAAGAAACGCAAGGTTCCTGGGTAAAGATAGCTATGCTATAATAAATGCCTACCCAATCCACACCGCAACTACCCTAGTTGGGAAGGAGAAGTATCCTGAGCTCGACGAAATTAAAAGCGCAATCGCTAGGATATGCAAGGTTGATATGATGAACTTTCAGGCCGAAGCGGACAAGATAAACCCTAGAACCCTTGGTGTAGTTATGCTCGGTTATGCCCATGGCAAGGGCTTATTACCTTTAAAGAAGGAAAGCTTGGTTGAGGGCATAAAACTTACGCTGAGGGAGAAGCTCTGGGAGATAAACTTCAAGGCTTTAGAGAGGGGGATTGAGCTCAGTCGTTATGCCGAATGAAGAACGCGTAGAACATACCCGTTGCGAGGATGTACAGAATTGCAGTTGCATAGAAGGGGTAAGCTAGGGACACGGCAAACAGGACACCACCGGTGTAGTTACCCAGGGCTCTCATAAATGTTGAAAATGCTCTCCTTATCCCTGCCGCTGTTGCTTTTTCTTCCGTTGAGAAGAATCCCATCATGAATGAGTCGTTTACCGGCCATACTATGTTCATCAATATTGAACGAACCACATAAACGATCGCTGCTAGAAGGAACGTTGGTAAGGAGGGGAAGATAAGGAAGAGCAATGCCGCACTCCACTGGAAGTACGTGATGACCTTGACTGGGCCGATCCTCCTCACAAGGTTGGGGAGGAGAAATGAACCGAATCCCATGAGGAGCTGTTGGCCAAAGAACACCCAACTTATGTCCCTAATATCCCTTCCAAAGCGCATGTTGAAGTATATGCTCATAAAGGGTATCGTTATCCCGGCCCCGAGACCTATTATTGCACTTGGTAGGGAGAACTTTAGTATCTTAACCACCAGATCCTTCCTCCACTTGATCCTCTGCTCCTTTACTGGGACATCCTTTATTATGGCCAGTGCGGGGAGGACGATTGCAAACTGAATTAGGGCTAGGGATAGTGTAATCCTATATGCGATCTCTTTGGGCATACCGTTGCCCATTAGGTATCCAGGCAAGTATCCTGCAACGAGAACTCCAAGGGCATTTGCAAGGGTTCCGAGGCCGAAGGAATATGAGAACAACTTGTGTCTCTCTTCTTCACTTGAAACCTTTTCACTTAAAAGGGCCGAATAATTTGGATCCCTCAAACCCATATTTATGCCCACTAAAAAGAACCCCGCAATGAGCGTGAAGAAGTTGAATGCTAGGACTTGAAGGATCCTTCCAAGCGCTCCCAGGATGGCTGCTGCTATTAAGGTTTTCTTATATCCAATCTTTAGTGATATCTGGCCTGCAAGGAGAAAGAAAACTCCACCAGTTAAAGTTTGGATTGAGAAGAGGACGCCCATTTTGTCCATTCCGTAGCCTAGAACCTTAAGGTAGAATGGCATTATGAACCAAGAAAACTGAAGGAAGAGCTGGCCCACGGCAGTTGCTATGATCAGCACTGGAACGTCCTTCTCCATGTTTGTAACGAATGTCATAGCGTTTATAAGATTATCGAAGTGAGCTATTTATTGACGATATTGTCTAAATATCAATGGTGAAATCTATGGAGTTTAGAAAGATCCAGTTCACTGGTAGGAGTTCATATATAGTTTCCCTCCCTAAGGCTTGGGTTAAAGAGCATGGATTAAAACAGGGGGATATAGTTTCTCTCACGGTAAATCCAGATGGAAGTATAACGATTTTTCCTGGGAAACCAAGGGATCATGGACTTAAGAAGACTTTGAAGATATGTAAGAAGTTTTCTCCTGACATGGCCGTTAGGCTCGTTATCTCAGCATATATTCAAGGGTACGACACTATAGAGATAATCCTTGAGGATGAGATGCCTCTATATAAAGTCGCGGTTAGGAAGACGCTGCAGAGCCTTCCTGGGGTGGAGATAATACTTGATGAACCTCAGAAAATAGTAGCCAAGAGCTTGTTGGATGAGGAGGAGATAAATCTCGCTGAGTTGTTGGGGAGAATGAAGTCGATAGTAAAGTCGATGTTTGGAGATCTCGAGCTCATAATCCATGATCCTGGGAATAGAGAGTTGCTTAGAGATATAAATGACTTAGAGAATGAGCTTGACAGGTTCTACTTCCTCATAATAAGGGCTGTAAACAGGTTGCTATCGAAGAGGGGAGTCAGCGAGGAGAGTGGTATAATAAGGAGGACCTTCGATTTGATAGGGGTTCTCCTGATAGCGAGGAACATTGAAAGGATAGGGGATCACATAATAAGGATAGCTGAAAATCCAAGCGAGATCAACGTCCCTTACCTTATGGAAAAATTTACTGAAATGCTCTTCCAGGTAGAGACTAGGGACTTGGAGAAAGTTGATAAATTAATGCTCGAGCTTAGTGAAGAGGCCAAGAAAATAGATTACAGGGCTTCTATAGCAATGGACAGCTACAGGAGGATCCTTGAGTACCTAGAGAACATAGGTGAAACGATAATCAACATGGCGATAAGCTAACGTTTCCATAATTCTTTTAACCTTTCGACCTCGTTAAATATGGGGATAAAGATGGTTGCTATAATCGTTCATGGAGGAGCAGGTATTATAAGGAAGGAAGACAGAATTCCCAAGGTCATAGAGGGGGTTAGGGAGGCTGTTTTAGCAGGATGGAGGGAATTAAAGAAGGGCTCTGCCTTGGATGCCGTTGAAGAGGCCGTGAAGGTTCTCGAAGATAATCCTCTGTTTAACGCAGGAACGGGGAGTGCTCTCACAATAGATGGAAAAGTGGAGATGGATGCAGCCATAATGCGGGGTAAGACGCTTGAGGCTGGAGCCGTCGCTGGCATATGGGGGATTAAGAACCCGATAAGCGTGGCAAGGAAGGTTATGGAGAAGACCGATCACGTTCTCTTGGTTGGTGAGGGGGCAGTTAAGTTTGCGAGGCTGATGGGATTTCCTGAATACGATCCGGTAACGGAGGAAAGAAAGAAGCAGTGGGCTGAGCTTAAAGAAAAGCTCCTAAAAGGTGAAGTCAGGCACTGGAAGAAGCTTGGAGAGCTCATAAAGGAGTACCCCGAGGTGTTGAGGAGCACAGTTGGAGCTGTAGCCTTTGACGGTGAGGAAGTTGTAGCCGGAACTTCGACAGGAGGAGTATTCCTGAAGATGTTCGGAAGGGTTGGGGATACGCCAATAATCGGCGCTGGAACCTATGCAAATGAAGTTGCCGGAGCTTCATGCACAGGATTTGGGGAGGTTGCGATAAGGCTAGTTCTAGCCAAGACGGCCACCGACTTTGTACGCTTAGGGATGGACGCTCAGGCAGCGAGTGATGCCGCGATAAGTCTTGCAACCAAGTACTTCGGCAAGGATACAATGGGGATAATAATGGTGGACTCCCAGGGCAATGTGGGGTTTGCCAAGAACACTAAGCACATGAGCTATGCCTACATGAAGGAGGGCATGAAAGAGCCGGAGGCTGGTGTTTAGTGAGTGTGAGTGGAAGTTTCAAACATCTCTGGTTTCTTAACTTATCGACGTTCTTCTTTTTTCTGGGGATAAGTCTCCTTAATCCTCTAATCTCTCCCTATGCGATAACCTTAGGGGCCCAGCCGTTCGTCGTTGGAGTGGTTGCTGGTGTTGCGAGCGGTGTCTCCCTCATCTCAAAGCTGTTTGGTGGCTACGTTGGGGATAAAGGCTACAGGTTTCATGCGATGTTCCTTGGCAATATCCTTGGCATTGTAGCTGGGCTTTTGTACATCTTCTCGGGTCTTTCTGGGAGTATAATGATTTTTGCCTTGGGGAGAGCAATCCATGGTTTTGCCATGGGCATTTTCTTCCCCTCCTCCCTGTCGTCGGCTGTGGACTTGGCACCTGGGGGGAGGATAGGAGAGGCACTTGGATGGAGGGGCATGATGTTCTCTCTCGGAAACATCGTGGGACCTGCTATTGGAGGATTCGTCTCAGATAAATTTGGCTTTACCTTTGCCTTCGCTTTGACTATTGCGTTCTCCGTGCTTGGTGCACTTTTTGTGCTCTCAGTGTGGAGAGAGATAAAGGAGATTCAGGCAGAGAAGTATGAGGAGCACGCGAGTTATAGGGAACTCTTGAAGCCCTTCTTCATTTCAGCTTCTCTTGCGCTCTTCTTTATCTCAATGGCTTACTCTGGCGTAGTCACTTTCTTACCGGCTTTATACAAGGTTTCAGGTTTAGGCCAGGGCGTGTTTGGTATCTACATGATGCTGATGGGCTTCTCTTCATTTCTCACGAGGTTAGTTGGAGGTAAGAGCGCTGATAGAATGGGGCCAATCCCCGTTGCGAGGTTTGGGATCTTCATGATCTTCCTGGGGTATCTCTTCCTGCTCAAGTTTAAGTTTCCTCCCTATTCCTATGTTCCTGCGGTTGTGTCTGGACTAGGCTTCGGGCTTTCGCTTCCAGCCCTCCAGGTCATGGCATTGGCTAGGTTGCCTCAAAAGATAAGAACCATGGGATCAAGTATATACACGATGTTCTTTGACTTAGGGACGCTTTCAGGTCAAGTTGTATTAGGCTACGTCGCTCAGCTTAAGGGGTACAGTGGAGTGTTCCCTATTATAGCTTCCCTTCCAGTTGTCTCAATAATTTTGGTAAATGCTCCCCTTTTGTGGAGGGATAGAAATGAAAGTTAGAGTGTCTTACGGGACTGCAATTGCCATGGGCCTAATAAAGGCCAAACTCCTCGCGAGGCCAACCACGGCTTATTTAATGACGTACCATGAGGGTAAGTGCTTGAACGACTGCAAGTTCTGTCCCCAGGCGAGGTCGAGTAGGGCAAGTGCCGATAAGCTTTCAAGAGTTACTTGGCCGGTATTTGATCTTTCTCAGATTGTGGAGAAATTTCCTCAAGGAGGATTTAAGAGGATATGCCTCCAGACGATAGACTATCCTGGTCTTACTGATGATATTTTTACAGTCCTCGAGGCGCTCCAAAAGCTTGAAGTCCCAATTTCAATCTCAATAACTCCAGTTAAGAGGGATATTCTTGAGAAATTTAAAAGATTTAACGTTGACTACATTGGGATAGGTCTGGATGTTGCAAGTGAGAGATTATACAAGGAAATTAAGATCTCAAGATATTCTTGGAGGGATATGTGGGACTTCCTTGACAACGTCGTTAAAGTGTTTGGTAGAGGTAGGGGGGTTGCCCACATAATAGTTGGACTCGGAGAGACTGATCGTGAAGTTCTAAGCACGATATTCGAGGTTTACAGGAGAGGTGGTATTGTGTCACTCTTTGCGTTTACCCCTATCAAGGGGACCCCACTTGAGAACTACAAACCTCCATCCGTAAAGAGGTACCGTCGGATTCAGTGGGCTCACTATCTCATAAAGACTGGAAGAGCTACTTTGGGAGATTTTGAGTTCGATGAAGAGGGTAACTTAGTAGGATTCCCCAGGGATGGCATTAATCCAATGGCCTTCGTAACCCAGGGGTGCCCTTGGTGCAACAGACCCTACTATAACGAAAGGCCTGGTAAAGAACCTTACAACTTCCCGAGCGCTGGTATGGTGGATATTGAAAATATTAAAAGGGAGTTACTTTTTTCTTCTGAAAGCCTCGCCCTTTAGGGCGGGGAGGAGGTCAGTCTAGCTCTTCTTCCTCTTCCGATTTCTCATTTGAAAGCTCCCTCAGCTTATCTATTCCTGCCCCAACCGCTATTAGCACGTCTCCCTCCTTTATCGTTTCGTCGCTTGAGGGGTTGTATATGTACCTGTTCCCCCTCTTGATGGCTATCAGCCTCACTCCGATCTTTGAAGGCAACTTTAATTGTTTCAGGGTTTGTCCAATTAGTATCGAGCCTGGGTGAACCTTAACCCTGCCTATCTCCTCCTCAACATCATGCATTATCTTCCTTATTATTGGGTGGGGTTCGACATCCCTCAGTACTATGTCAGCGATCTCATAAGCTGAATCACTTATCTGCTCGTTTATCGTGGCCATCTCTATAACGCTTAGCATGCTTTCGGGGTCATCCAAGTTCTTTGCTGCCCTTAATGCGAGTTTTTTCACCTTTAGCGTTAGCTCATCAATCTTTTCCTCGAGAATGTAAACTTCCTCCGCTATTTCCTCGCTGTTGTACATGACTGAGGAGAGGGCTAAGTCCACCATCAAGGAGGAGAGGTTCTTCATTTCAATCAGGCAGTCTTTAATCTCCTCTAACTCTTTCATTTCCTATCACCCTAATTACACCCCTGGCAATCTCCTTTAGCTGGTCTATTGAAGTTCTCGTGCCCCTGCCTATGAGTATATCCCCAGCTCTTATCCTGAACTCCTTATCGGGTCCAAATATCCATCTCTTCCCTCTCCTAACGGCTATTATCCACACTCCCGTGTTGCTTGCTAGCTCAAGCTCTCCCAGTGTCCTTCCGACGAGTACAGAATCTGGGGAGACTAATATTCTTCCAATTATCTCTTCCCCCTCCAAGATAGTCTCCTTTATTATTGGATGCAACTCCACTCCCTCTAGAACCATCTTTGCTAGGTCACCTGCAGCATTTGATATGTCCTCTATTGCATTTGCCATCTGGAGTATAGTCGTTGCCTGTTCTGCCTCTTTAACATTTCTCGCTGCGAGAACTGTATGGGTCATTAGTTGGTAGTTGAGGAGATCCATCCTCTCTTCAAGGTCAAGAACTTCCTCTGCTATCTCTTTATCTCCGAAGAGAATTGATGCATACGCAAGGTCAATCATGAGCTCAACGGTGTTCTTCATTTCTATAAATATCTCCTTCACGCTTTTAGGTTCGTACTTAAACTCTTCGATATCCTCCATCTCTCCTTGACCCCTCCGGAAGTATGTAAATTAAAAAGAATTAAAAGTTAACTCAGAACACCGAGTTTAACCTTCCCCCATCAATGGGTATCATCGCACCGTTTATATAAGCTCCAAGATCGCTCGCTAGGAACGCCACAAGGTAGCCTATTTCCTCAGGCTTTCCGAGCCTTCCGAGGGGAATTGGGCTTGCGTAGTCTTTCAGAGCTTCCTCGAGAGTTTTGCCTTCCCTCTCAGCTTTATCCTTTGCGAGCTGTATTACCCTGTCTGTCTCTATTATCCCGGGCATTATCCCGTTAACGGTTATTCCCTTGGGTCCAAGTTCCTTTGCTAGCGTCCTTACGAGACCTGCCAGTGAAATCCTCACGACATTGCTCAATGCTATGTTTGGGATTGGTTCTTTAATTGCAACGCTCGTTAGATAGATAATCCTGCCGAACTTCTTCCTCTCCATCCCTGGGACTAGTTCTCTTGTGATGTAGACTGCTGGATAGAGGAGAAGATCTACTGCGCTCTCCCAGTCCTCCATGGTCATTTCCATGAAGTAGCCCGGCTTTGGTCCCCCGGTTGAGTAGAAGAATATATCTGGATCGCCAATATCCTTAACTTCCTTAACTGCCCTAGCGAGATCATCCCTCTTGGTTAAATCGGCGACTATGTACGAAACGTTAACATCTGCGATCTCTTTAATTTTCTCCTTGGCTCTTTCTAGGTTCTCCCTGCTCCTTGATAGTAATATAACATCCGCTCCTGCCATTGCCAAAACCTTTGCAACACCGAACCCTATCCCCTTGCTTGATGCTGTTGTAAATGCGAGCTTTCCATTGAGATCAATCTTGAGCATTGGCATCACCATCTTAAGTTCTACAACAATGTTTAATATCTTCTTCTGCTAATTTAACTTGATGATGATCAAGGAACTTGAAGTTGAGGCAAGAAAATTTGAAGAGAGAGCAAAGGTTCTTGAAGAAGTTCTTGAGAGGAGGACATCTTCCTTGACCTCAAAATATGAACAGAGTTTGAAAAGGGGAAATTATCTATCTGTTTTGTTTGTAGTAGTTCTACTCCTTGAATTCTTGGTATTGATGCTTTTTAGATCAAAATTCAAGATTATAGGGGTGGATATAAATAAAATCCTCTATGTTCTCTTGGTATTTTTGGCATTCTTTTTGTTGTTCCTGTTTCTAGGGAAATGGAAGGAGGAAGAGGATGTAATGGATATTAAGGGCAAAATTGAGGAGTATAAAAAGGTCAGTAAGTTTTACTACAAATTAAAAGATGCAATTGAAAAGGGAGATATGGATGGAGTTATGAGAATAGCTGATGAAGTACTTGAAGATCCTATGCTCTCTAAAGCACTAGAAAGCTCTGGTGTAGGAGATCCCAAGGTCATAGCGTATTCCCTGTACCTTTATGCAAACAGAGATAAAGTTGATAATTCAGAAGTTGAAGAAGTTAAAGGCATATTAAAAGGCCCATTAAGAAAAATGTTTGAGGGTGAATCTAATGAGAATTGAGGTTCCATCCAAGGAGTATATGAACGAACTTTCTAGGTTATTAAGCAAGGCTGGAATAATGAACAAAACTAAGGAGGAGGTTGAGTGGGAGGTATCACATGTTGTGAGTATACAGAAAAAATTTTCTGAATTTAGGGAAGTGGAAGTTGAAGAAGTTAGAACAAAACTTGATGAGATTAAAAGCGTGTTTAGCTCGCTTATTCATAAGCTAAGAGAACGTGAAATATCATTCGAAGAACTAATTGACGATCCTTCAGTCATTGAGATATTGGAGGCTTTAGAGAAGGCAGAGGCAATAGAGATCACTGATGATGGAAAGATAAAGTTAATAAAAAATATTCCTCTCGAAGAACTTGAAATCGAGATTGAGCTGCCAATAGAGGAAGTCTGGGATAAAGTAGAGGAGCTCGAAAAAGCTGGAGGCAAATTGGTTACTGAAGTAAAGTTCGTAAAGCGATATTATGTTGAGATCATGGAGGTTGAACTTGAAGCAATTCAAAAGGCCTTAGAGATAGCTGAGGAATACACTGAGGAGGAATCCCTTCTTGAAGCGACTATTTCAGGGATCGCTAAGAGTGCGCTGGCTCAGGTAATACTTGCCTTGGTAAAGGAAATAAGGAAAAAAGATGAGCTTTTGGAGGTTCTCTTGTCCATGGAACCTATCAACTTTGAAGGGGAAAAGGCGACCATGAGAATTTATTTTGAGGAAGATGCCATTGAAGATCTGCTCAAGGAGTTGCAGACCCTAGGATATCTAAAAGTAAAGGGGAACAGGATATGGTTCTACTAATCAGGATTTTTGGAGGTGTGGTAATAGCCAGTTTAGGAAACCGTCTAGGCTTCTAGTCTGTATGTAGACATCGCCAGTGCCTCTGAACTCAAATACTAGGCCTTCGCCGCTGAAGAGGGTGCTCTTAAGCCCTCCCATCCTTTTTATCGTGAAGTCTATTCCTTCGGTAAACGCTACCATATGTCCAGTGTCTACGATTAGGCTTTCTCCATTGAGTGATATCTTTTGAATCGCTCCATAGCTTGAGAGGAACACTACTCCCCTGCCTCGCATCTCCAAGAGAAAGACTCCTTCCCTTCCAATAAAGGTAGTAGCTCCCCCAAACTTGACATCTATATCTATGTCCTCTGAGGCAGCTATGAAGGCCCCGCTCTGTGCGTACAGCTTTCCATCGACCTCAAGCTCGATTATGTCCCCAGGGTATCCTGGGGCAAATCCTACTTTGCCAGGTCCTCTGAAAACGTTGACAAAGAAGCTCTCCCCGCCTAGAATTGATCTTTTAAGTGCTCCGAATATCCCTCCCCTTGCTTTGGTCTCTAGGGAAACTGTTGGATCCATATAAACCATCGCTCCAGCTTCAGCCTGAACCGCTTCTCCAGGTCCAAGCTGAATCTCTAAAAGGGAAAAACTTGGCCTGTGCTCTATCTTGTACTTCATGTTATCACCAGAATTAGTTGGGAAAGGGGATAATAAACTTTCTTAGAAAGTTGGTGCTTCTTCACCTGTGAGCCTCCTGTAGAGCTCCCTGTATGCCTCTATTAGGTCTCCCTTGTCGAACCTGAACACGTCCTTGTCTAGACTCCTCTTAGTTTTGGCGTCCCAGAATCTGCACGTGTCTGGGCTTATCTCATCAGCCAACACTATCTCACCTTTCTTGTTCTTCCCAAACTCAAGTTTGAAGTCCACGAGGGTTATCCCCCTCTCCTCGAAGTACTTTTTGAGTATCTCATTCACCTTTAGGGCAATCCTTTCCATTTCCTTAATTTCCTCTTCGCTGACGCCTAGAATCTTTGCGTGGTAGTGGTTTATCATTGGATCGTGGAGTTCATCACTCTTATAATACAGCTCGACTATGGGTTCTGGCAATTCATAGCCTTCCGGAAGGGGAAGCCTTTTCTTTAAGCTTCCCGCGACCACGTTCCTCACCACAACTTCGATTGGGTACATCTTGAGCTTCTCAACTATCAGCCTGTTATCTCCAGCAACGCCAATGAAGTGTGTCTTTATTCCATGCTCTTCAAGGAGTTTGAATAGTCTCGCGGAAATTTGAGCGTTCAGCCACCCCTTTCCCTTGAATTTTGCCTTTTTAACTCCATCAAAGGCCGTAGCATCATCTTTAAACTCCATTATGAGCTTGTCCTCGTCAATGGGTATCACTTTCTTCGCCTTTCCCTCGTATACCTCCATAATTTTCACCATATTCATGTAAAAATCATAATCCTTTTAAGAGTTTTTAAACATATAGCTGGCAAAGGCAAGAAGAGGTGAAATAATGAGAGAAAAGTGCGGGATATTTGGGGCGTTAACCCAGGAAGCCCCTAAAAAGGCATATTTCGCTCTCATAGCTCTTCAGCATAGGGGTCAGGAAGGTGCGGGGATCAGCTTTTGGGATAATGGAATCAAGACCGTTAAGGGTCACGGCCTCGTTTCTGAAGTCTTCAAGGAGAACTCCCTAAATGGGGCTAAGTCCAAGCTTGCAATAGGGCACGTGAGGTACTCCACATCTGGATCGTTAAGCGAGGTTCAGCCCTTTGAGGTTGAGTGTTGTGGTTATAGGCTTGCAATAGCCCACAACGGCACCTTAACTAATTTTCTTCCTGTGAGAAGGAGGTACGAAGAGAGAGGATTTAAGTTTAAATCTTCTGTTGATACCGAGCTTATTGGTGTTTCTTTTTTGAGGCACTACAGCGAGCTTAAGGATGAGTTTGAGGCTATGAGAGAGGTTTTCAATGAAGTTAGAGGGGCTTATTCTATCGTCATGCTCTTTAATGGAAAGCTCATAGTTGCGAGGGATCCTGTTGGATTTAGGCCTTTAAGCTATGGTATTGGTGATGGCCACTATTTCGCCTCCGAGGATTCTGCCCTTAAGATGTTCGGGCTTGAAACAAGGGACGTTGAGCCCGGGGAGGTTTTCGTAGTTGAAGAGAATGAAGTTTACAGCAAAGTTCTGGCTAAAGCCGAAAGAAGGCACTGCGTCTTTGAGTACATATACTTTGCAAGGCCTGACAGCATTATTGACGGGATAAGCGTCTACTGTGCCCGCTACAGGATGGGCGTTGAGCTCGCCAGGGAGAGCCCTGCTGAGGGTGACGTCGTTATTGCCGTCCCCGACTCAGGGAGAACAGCTGCATTAGGCTTCGCCCATGAGAGCGGAATTCCTTACATGGAGGGGTTGATAAAGAACCGTTACATTGGGAGAACTTTCATAATGCCCGCCGGTAGGGGGCTGAAGGTAAAGCTAAAGCTTTCACCCGTTAAGGAGGTTGTAAATGGAAGGAGGGTAGTGCTTGTTGACGATTCCATAGTTAGGGGAACGACCATGACGAAGATAGTGAAAATGCTGAGGGATGCTGGCGCTAAGGAGGTGCACGTTAGGATAGCCTCCCCGCCGATAAGGTACCCCTGCTACATGGGGATTGACATTCCAACGAGACACGAGCTCATTGCAGCGTGGAGGAGCGTTGAGGACATAAGGAGGGAGATAGGGGCTGATTCTCTTGCATATCTAAGCATTGAAGGCTTAAAGAGGGCTGTTGGTACTGACAAGCTCTGCATGGCATGTTTAACTGGGGAGTATCCAAAATGGGCTTTTGACTTCTAAACGTTTATATCCATGGAATTTGAATGTTACCTGGTGGGACTAATGCTATTTAACCCAAGGCCAAAGACTACCAGGGAAGAGCTTTATGACAGGGAATATGAGCTCGAATCTATAAAGAAGTTCATCGAAAAAAAGATTGGACTTATTGCGATTTTTGGAATCAGAAGACTTGGAAAGAGCTCATTGGTCAACGTCGCATTAAATGAAATTAAATATCCAAGCGTTAAGATTGATGCTGCCAAGATATATTCTGAGTTCGGTGAAGTTCCAAAAGAAGAAGTAGTCCAGGGCGATCCTCCGCGAATTGGTTAAATATTCGCCTCTCGAGAAAGTTCGAGAGATCTTGGGAAGCATAAAAGGTATAAAAGTTCTTGGGGTGGAATTTGAGGTTACCCATGAGGTAAGCCTCTCCGAAATCCTTGAGAGGTTGAACTCCATGGGCAGATTTGTCATCGCTATTGATGAAGCTCAGTACCTTAGGTTCTCAAGAACAAGGTATGATATGCTGATTTCTTGGGCCATAGATGAGCTTGAAAACGTAACCTTCATCCTAACGGGATCCGAGGTGGGATTGCTCGAGGATTTTCTCAGGCTTCACGACCCAGAATCACCTCTCTTTGGAAGGCCCTATGCCGAAATCAGGCTTAGCAGGTTCAGCTATTCGGAGAGCTATGATTTTTAAGGAGGGGATTCGAGGAGTTAAACCTCGAAGTTCCAGAAGAAGAGATAAGGGAGGCCGTTGAGGAGCTTGATGGTATTGTTGGATGGTTAACGCTCTACGGTTATAACCGGTATCTCGGCTATTCTCACCTGAAGGCGCTTGAAAAGCTGAAGGAAGATGCAAAGAGATTAATAAATTTGGAGTTCTCAAAGTTGAAGAAGTTATCAAAGAAGTATGAACTTATAATGAAGATAGTTGCCCAGGGAACTCATAGGTGGAGTGAAATAAAGGAAAAGCTTGAACTAATGAGCGGGAAAATCGATGACAAAAGATTCTCCGACTTGCTTAAGAATTTAGTTCGTTATGGCTATCTCGAAAAGAGGGACGGCGGGTACTTCATTCCCGATCCTCTAGTTGAAGTTGCCTTCAGACGTTGACAATATTTTTAAGGGTAGTTCGTGAATTCTAATTCATGAAAATTGGAAAGACTTTGCAGATAATTGGGGTCATTGTAGGGTTTTTGTTCTTCACGCTGGCTTATCTAAAAGTTGGTGGATGGGTCTATTTCCTAGCTCTGGCTTCAATTGGGCTGATATACTTTGGAACTGTTTTGGATGCCTTTGAAAACTATAGCGGGAACGTCAGAAAGTTCAGGATACTTAAAGTTACGATGATCCTCTTCTGGGCTTTGTCTTTCGCGTTTGTGAGTGATTACACGCACTCAATTATTGTGGGGATAATAGTTGGTATTCCCTTCTGGATTCTCGCGGTATACTTTGGGAATAAAGTTAGGGAAAAGAAAACCGTTAGGGTTGCAGTGATCATGGGTAAATTCTAGCTGGAGTCCTTGGGAAGAGCGTGGCCCACCTTATATGATCAAGCTTCAGAACCCACGCAACAAGTCTCTCAACACCTAAGCCAAAGCCACTGTGCGGCACTGAGCCGTACTTTCTCAGGTCAAGATACCACTCATAGTCTTTGGGGTTCATTCCCTCCTCTATTATCCTCTGAACAAGCTTATCGTAGTTATCTTCTCTCTCCGATCCTCCAATTATCTCTCCGTAGCCTTCCGGAGCTAGCATGTCTGCTGCTAAAACCTTCCTGGGGTCTTGAGGATCCTCTTTCATATAGAAGGCCTTAATGTGCTTTGGATAGCCGTAAACGAAGAATGGCCTGTCGAACTCCTCCGTGAGAACCCTCTCCTCATCGGCCCCCATATCATCTCCCCACTCGATCTTTACGCCTTTGTTCTGGAGTATTTCTATTGCCTCGTCGTAGCTTATCCTTGGGAATGGTGGTTCTGTGTTCTTCAGCGTTGTTAGATCGTCCCTAAACATCTCTATTTCCTTTTTCCTTAACTCGAGCGTTCTCTGAACCATGTAACTCACTAGTTCCTCTTCGACTTTCATTATGTCCCAGAGATCCATCCAGGCCCCCTCAAGTTCGAGATGCCAGAACTCCGTTAGGTGCCTTCTAGTCCTGCTTTTCTCTGCTCTAAAGCTTGGAGTGAGTGACCAGACCTTCTCAAGGCCAAAGATTGCGGCCTCCAAATACAGTTGGGCGGATTGGCTCAGGTAAGCGTACTTATCAAAGTATTTAAGCTTAAATAGGGTTGCTCCCCCTTCCACGGCCCCCGTCACGAGTATTGGGGGAAATACTTCGTGCCATCCGTTCTTCAGGAGCCACTCCCTCGCTGCCATAATGAGGGTTTCCTTAACCTTCATTATCGCTGAGACTTTAGGAGTTCTTATGTGGAGGTGCCTATAGTCGAGCAATAACTCAGGACTTGCTTGCCCTGGGTTCTCTGGAATTGGGAACTCGCTTACGGCCTGTATTACTTCAAGTTTTTCGACGTGAACTTCTGCCCCTCCTGGGGCCCTCTCATCAGCTTTAACTATTCCCTCCACTATAACACTCGACTCTCTTCCAAGCTTCTTTGCCTTCTCAAAAACCTCCTCTCCAACTATGTTTTTGGCAATTACAGTCTGAACTATTCCAGTTGAGTCTCTAATCCACAGGAATATCTTCTTCCCAACTCTCATGTTGCTGTAAACCCATCCGGCGAGCTTGACCCTCTGGCCATCAAGCTCTGGTTTTACCTCTCCACAGTACGTCTTCTCGATCATGAGCATCACCTTAACTGGGCCTTCTTCTTGACCCTTCTATATAAATCCTTCGGTTATTTGTTCAAAATTTTTCAAAATATTTGTCAAAAAGCAGGTCAGCGAAGGGCGTGGTCATCATCTTCTCAGCAAAGCAAAAGCTCTTCATCCCCTGTAGGCCCGGCCGGAACCCCCGGTTCACGATTCCCCGGAGAGGGCGGGAGCCGGGCCCATGCTTAGCTTTACCTTTGGAAATATAAAACTTTGCGAAATCTGTATAAACTTCAAATGCTTAGAAATTTTTAAGGCTCCTCTTCTGGGGGCCTTGGAGGTGTTAAGTTTGAGAAAATTCGTTGTATTGTTGGCCCTTGCAGTCGCTGTTCTAATAATCAGCGGCTGTATTGGGGGCAATGTTCCCACTAAAATGCCCATGGAATCAGAAGTTCAGGAGACTACACCTCAGGAGAATACGCAGTCAGAAACCCAGGAAGAGTACGGGACTTGGGCCTCTCCTTGGGACGTTTCCAAACCCATTGAAATTAAAGGAAAGAAGTACCATATAGCTTCCCTAAGGTACGAGTACAAGGTCAGGTACCCTGGATCTAATGAAGTCAAAGAGTACACGGTAATAAAGGAAAGAAAAAAGGCGAAAATAGAAGTTTACGGCTCTAGCTTTAACTCCGAGAGTGGAGAAATCGAGAAAGTTAAGATTGGGGAGTATGAGGTCTACGAATACTACACGGAACTTATCCCCAAGAATGGGGATGTGCTTGAGGTCTACGTTTGGACGAACGGTGAATCCGACGTTATGGACATGTACTTTACATTCCCGGTTCCTGCTACTATGATATTTGCCGGCCAGAACTTCGTTGCTATCAAGCTCATTAGCGGTGACAAAATGTACGAGATGTACAATCCAGCCGGTGTTGGGAACTATAATTACATGCCTTACGAAAATGGAGATCTCGGCTGGTTCACTAATTCAGAAGAGGTTGAGAACCTGTATGGGAGCTTTTTTGCAGTATATCAGTTTCCATTTTGGTCAGCCTTAGAGGAGGAGAACCTCTACACACCTGCTGAAGAGTCGTTCTCTTACATGGGCATATCTTACAACTACAGGATAACTCCCCAGAGTACTGTTGTAGTTGCCGGTCATAAATTCAGGACTTCAAAAGTTGAGTGGACGTACTCCTTTACTGGCCAGGGTAGTGCAAAGGGTTATGCTGTCCTTACCTCATCCCTTCCGGTTCCATTGCAGCTTGAGGGAGTATTTGCCGTTCAGGGTCAAGCTTGGTACGCTTACATGAAGCTCCTTGATATAGGCCTTAAAGAGGCCTGAATATTTTTAAATTTTTATTTAAGGAAGAGAACAAGGAAAAGGGAAATAGGGATGATGAATTTTTCCCTCACTCTGAACTGTGATGAGGAGCCGATGCTCTGACCTCTATTAATGTATACTCTTTCTCTGCTATGAACACTGGTTCTACTCTTATTCCCCTAATTATTAGCCTGTCCCCATATTTCTCCTCTAGCTCCTTCTTATAGTTAGAGATGACTCCTTCGGGCATTTTGACCTCTGCAACAACTACATTGTCATCTCCTTTGTGCAGTTCTATTCCTGATTTAACTTTCGTTGCAAAGAATACGTCCATATGGGGTTCAAATGCAGCATCGTAATCATCATTGCTTTTGCCTCCTTTCCTTGTTAAATATATGAAGGTGACCCGCAAGTATAGGTCTGCCTTGTAATCCTTGTCCACTCCCACTTTTAGTTCAAGTTTGCCAGACTGTCCCTCTTTTAGTACCTTTATTGGGCTAACTATCTTTCCATTGACTTTTGGTGGTTCAGTTAGGACACCAACAGGGCCTTTTTGAACTAGAATGAATCTGTACTTCTCGGCTTGGGGTAGTGTTACATTAACGATTAGGGGAGTCTCGTTTATGTGGCTCATATACTTAATTTCTCCTATTTTTATCCTTCTAACTTCAGTTCCATTTATCGCCTCAACGTAGAGTGTGGCGTTTTTAATGTCCCTTCCAAACGCCGAAATGTATAGTTTCAGTGTGTGCTCCCCAGGGGATAAAGTTGTGATGGTCTTCCAAGTTCCGTTTATTAATTCTTGGAGCTTATAGATGGCAAAGGGCGTAAACTTGTACACGACGACGTTTCCGTATTGGTACACTGGATCAAAGTTTGAGAATAACTTGTCCGTGAATTCTGGCTCTGTTGACGATGGAATTCCATAAGCTAGCTTTACGAAATTGCTACTCGCGACTTTGTAGTATGTAACGACGGCAATGCTTGGAAGGAGGTACACAACGTAAGGAAATCTTCCTCCATTATCACATGTTCCTGTTCCTTGAATTCTCTTATTCCCTGGTATAAATACTCCGAGAATGGGACTACATTCAGTTGACCCAATTTTTACCTTAACTTGGGAGCTATTTAGTACCTCAATTGAGACTCCTATGTATGGATTAATATAATTCTCTCCAAATCTTGGGACTAGGAATATTGTTGATACCTGCCCTTTCCCTTCTTCATCTCCCTGATATTCCCTTCTTGTTATGGCACCTCCTAAATAGCTAATTGCATTGAACTTGGCCCAGTCGTTAAGATACACAATGAAATAATTAAGTTCCCAACTTTCAAAGTCTACCTCGCTAATATTTCCGTCTCTTGCTAGGAATAAAGCCAAGATATGATCTCTATCCCTAGCATGACCCCCATCCGCGCTAGCTCTTCTATTTCCTAGTAAGCTTGACTCTATCCAGTATCCATAGTCCCACCAAGAGGTGGCAGTTGCATATTTTGAAGTGTTTTCTCTCAACCACTTTAGTACCTGTTCCCATCCACTCGTCTCAATTTCCGTCTTGCTCATAGCTTTTGCCGCTCTCGCTAATATTGGGCCGTGAGTTATTGGAATTAGAAGGATCATTATTGATATAACAATTGCCAGCGCTGCTTTTATTCCTATTCCTTCCTTCATTTTTTCGACGATATCCATTGCATATCCTACTGATATTCCAGCGAAGAGCGCTATCGCATAACTCGCTAGGAATAGGAATCTAACGGCTAGGGAGAGTAGGTAGAGGGACATTAAGTAAAATACAATGCCTAAGATTTCTTTATGTTGACTTTTTCCACTTTTTAGGAGGCCATGAAGGTACGAAGCTATCATAACTAAGAACCCTGGGATACTGAGGAAGAATATTAAACCATTAGGTTTCTCTACTCCGTAATATGCCTTTATATCTGCCATCGTTGTCTTTGCGAGCTCTTGGACTGTTTGATAGACCTGGGTGGATTGATAGGCCCCTCCCATTAATCTAAACAACTTGGGACCAACGTATGCGTATGCCCCTGCAAAGCCTATGAGAACAACGACCATAACCACTGCAAATCTATGTTTCTTATCAGAATAGTTTAGATACTTCCCTCCGTACAGCATTATCACTACTAGTAGGATTAGGCCTAAAAAGACCTCAAATGCAAATTTGATAAACCCCTGTATCTTGGATATTCCCGGTATTGTAAGTAGATAAGCTAAGATTAAAATTGCTAGATAGGCTGGATAGAACTCTTTTACAAACCTCTTTACTTCCTCAATTTTACCAAATATAAAGAGTGCTATTGTTTGTAATGATGCAAAACCTAAGAGCACCATCAGTCCAAAGGGCGATCCATTCCATGCCATTGTTGAAAGACCTGCTAAGGATACGAAAATTATCCCCCAAATTGCTTTTCTCTTAGCGTTGTCTTCGTGAAGGTAATAAAGCAACGAGAGCAGGGAGAACACAAAAATCATCATGAATGGCCCATCACCTCTTGCGTTTCCAGAGAACGTCCTGGAGAAATTAGCTGTAGAGATTGCTAAAATTGCCGCAGCCCATAGCCCTGCCCAGTCATTTAGGAGTTTTCTTCCTAAGAGATATACTCCAACAGCGCTTAGAAATCCAACAAATGGGGGCCAAAGTAAAAATGCTTGGAATTCGTTGTAACCAAAAGCTGAAATGATCTTATAAAATATTGCGGGTAAAATGTAGAGCCCTAAAGGTTCGCCAATTAAACTACCAAAGGGAGCCTCTGCCATTGGATAATATTTTGGCAATCCTTCTTGTAGTACAAGCTTATAAATCTCGAAGTGATAGAAAGTATCTGGATCTGGAAAGTATTTTCCGGCCGTTAGATGTCTTATATGAAACCCGTACCATGCAAAAATCAATGTAAGTGTAAATGTTATTATAGTCCTTATTGCGGGATATTTAGTTGCAAATGTTGTCTTTCTTTCCTTTTCGTTTTCTTTTCCTTTAACGTTGACCACACTCTCACCCCCTTATTCGACGGTCACAGATTTTGCTAAGTTTCTGGGTCTGTCAGGATTATGACCCTTTAGGACAGATAAGTGATATGCTAATAACTGTAACGGAACTATGTAGACTATAGGTGATATTTCTTCTGGAACTCTTGGCATCCTTAAGAAAACATTGCTGACATCTTGGAGTCTAATATCATCACCGAGGGATATTATTAGTCCTCCTCTTGCTCTTGCCTCCTCAATATTTGAGAGCATTTTTTCGAAAGTTTTCCCTGTTGGAGCTATTGCAACAACAGGAACTCCTTCTTCTATTAAGGCAAGGGGTCCGTGCTTTAGCTCTCCTGCTGAGAGTCCTTCGGCATGGACATAAGCAATTTCCTTTATCTTGAGTGCCCCTTCAAGGGCCGTTGGATAGCTTATTCCCCTACCGATGTAGAAGTAGTCCCTTTTATCTTCAAGCCTTTTAGCTAACTCTTTAATTTTTTCATTGTACTTCAATACGGAATCTACAAGATCTGGTAACCTGGGAATCGTCCTCTCTACTTCTCCTATATCAACCCCTTGGAGCTTTCCTAGAGAAATACCAAGTAGCGTAAGAACGGTTAATTGGGTTGTATACGTTTTTGTTGCTGCTACTCCTATTTCTGGGCCGGCGTGCGTGTATAATGTTGTTTCGGCTATCCTTGTTGCTAGACTGCCTACTACGTTTACTATTCCTATTACCCTTGCTCCAGCCTTTTTAGCAAGCTTCATTGCAGCTACAGTATCTGCAGTTTCTCCGCTTTGAGTTATCGCGATGACGAGGGAGTTCTTGTCGAGCAAGTTCTCATATTCGTATCTAAACTCGCTCGCCTCTTCAACGATGATAGGTATTTTTCCAAATCTTTGGATGAGATATTTGCCAACAAGGGCCGCATGATAAGACGTTCCCATTCCTACTATTATTACATCCTCTGCATTTAATATCCGTTCTGCCACGCCATCTATAATTTCAATATTACCATAAACGGCATCTTTGATAGCTCTTGGTTGCTCGAAGATCTCTTTTAGCATGAAGTGTTCGTAACCTCCTTTTTCCGCCATTTCAAGGGTCCATTTTATTTCATGAACATGTTTGACTTTGATAGAGTCTGTGATTATATCTCTTATGGAAAATCCATCCTTTGACACTATCCCATACTCTCCATCATCTAGGAATACTGCTTTCCTTGTATAAGCTAAAAATGCCGGGATATCACTTGCTATGAAACTTTCTCCTTTCCCAATTCCGATAATTAGGGGACTATCCTTTCTGGCCACATATAGCCTTTCTGGATCATCTGCGAATAGAACTACTAAAGCATATGACCCTCTTAACCTTAAAAGAGTCATCCGAAAAGCATCTTCAAAGTTTTTCACTATTCTAAGATTTTCTTCTATCAAATGAGCGATTACTTCGGTGTCAGTATCACTCTTAAAAACGTGGCCTTTTTTTACTAACTCCTCTTTTATCTCTTGAAAGTTTTCAATAATCCCATTATGAACAACGGCTATCTTTCCGGTGCAGTCAAGATGGGGATGAGCATTTATATCATTCGGAACTCCATGGGTTGCCCATCTTGTGTGTCCTATACCGATGTTTCCTGGAAGTTCTGTGAATTTTAGCCTTCTGAGTAACTCGTCTATTTTCCCTGCTCCTTTCCTGAGAAATATTTTACCTTCATAACAAGTTGCTATCCCTGCTGAGTCATATCCCCTATACTCAAGCCTTTTAAGGCCGTCAACTATAATAGTGGATGCCTTCCTTGGACCAATATAACCAATTATACCACACACGATTTCCACCTTGAGGTAGAATATTTTAATGAGCTTAAAAGTGTGATGATGAGCTGGATCCGAGCTGATCTATGATGAGGGAGGTTTACCCTGAGCTATCATATCGACGGTTGTATTTGTCCTTTTTATTATATATTTGCCAAATTTTTGACGATAGGATAGAGTTTTAAGCGCGCTTTCGAACATCTCCGCCGATGTTTCATTATTAAACTCTACTCTCCATATTACGGTTCCGTCTTCTGTTAGTACTATTTTGTCTCCCACCCAGGACTTTGCTATCTTCATTGCAGTACTCCAATCGTAAACTTCCCAAGTTATTAGGAATACATAGTAGGCCCCAAGCGTATCCTCTAAGACCCCCGTAGCATTAACTGTGACTCTCTTTGGTTTCCATCCTTCTAGGTATAAGTTGGGGAACATAACTGCCTTAGTTGAAGCAGGCGGGTTTTTGTACACGGCATTTACAAGTTCCCATCCTCCTTTTTCATAGAGGTATCTCACAAATCTATCGCCAAAGACATAAGGGAATACATTCAGGCTCCAGTATAGATGCTTCCTACTTATGTTTGTTATCTTAACTATGGGGATATTGTTTTCCTTGCAAAATATGTCTGCCACTAAGTCTGCATCTCCTTCAACTAAGGCTCTTATCGCGAGGGTTTCATCAAGTGTTTTTCCACTGTAAGTTGCGTTAAAATTCCTCTGCAATATGTGAGTGAGCTCATGTGCCGTGGCCCTTAATGCTATGGCTCCTGAGGATAGGAAATTTTCCCTTATTATGTATATCCTCTCACCAATAGTTGCTGCTATCCAATTAGCTGTATCCTCCTTCTCTTTTTTGAGAAGGCTGGCCTCTGGGGGTAGGATAAATGTTGCTTTATAAATGATTTCCCTGAGTTTCATTTCTTTGGTGGGCTTTGGAGGAGAAAATAAAATTTTGGCATCCTGGCGAGTTATAATTATCACCTTAGGTTGCTCTTGGAATTTTAGCCCCCTTATTTTTTCAACTTCCCCCTCGACAAACTGTATTTTCCTCAAAACAATGTCAGGTGGGGATATTGAAGATAAAGCTTGGGATATAACTATAAAAATAAGAAGTATCGAAAATAAGGTTCTCATAATTTTCAGGCTCCCTATATAGTCACGAACTCTTCTTTCATGCCCTCCTTAGTTATAGTTACAACTTGGATCTTCTTGCTTCCCGTATAAACATCTCTCTTACCTGCAGCTTTTACAGCTTTAACTGCCAAATCTTTTGCCTTTTCTATGCTGAGGTTCTTCCTGTACTCCTCTTCTAAGATTGCTATGGCAAATGGTGTTCCTGAACCGGTGGCAGTATAGTTATCAAATATGAGTCCTCCAAGTGGATCTAGACTTGCTATCGTTGGTTCATTAACGTAGCCTCCAATTATTATTTGGACTAAGTAAAGTCCTTTGCTCTCATTGAGTAAATTGCTGAGTAAATTTGCCATCGCTCTTGTACTCATTGGTCTCCCCCATGTGAAATAATAGTACCTGGCCTCCGCTTCAAGCCTCCTTGCAAGCATTTGCACATCTCCAACGCTTCCAGCGGTTGTTATGGCTATTCTGTCTGTAATTGGGATTATCTTCCTAATGTTGAGTGTTTCAACCATGTGATCGAGTGAAGCTTGAGTGTCAGCGGCGAGAACTACTCCCTCCTTCACTCTTATTCCTACGGTGGTTGTTCCGGTTTTCTTTTCCATCTCGTGCACCTCCTAAGTTGATGTGACTCCCTTAGATTTTTAACGTATTTGGTTAGTTGTTGATGTGGATGCCTATGAACTTTGAAAAAATGGCAAGGCTTATCCAAGAATATTCGGAAAAGTATAGGGCTAAATTCATAGACGTGAGAATTGAAGAAGTCGATTTTGTGAGCATAAATGTAGAGAATGGAAAAGTCGAGGAGCTTGAAGCAAATCAAGATTTTGGAATAGGTGTTAGGGTTCTTATAAATGGTTGGGGATTTTCATCTACAACGAACGTTGAAGATTTTGAGAAAACTCTAAGGATTGCCACGAAGATGGCAAAATTCTCTAAATCTAAAACTTCAGTCTATGTTGGGGATCCAATAAGCGATAGAGTTGAAATTAAGATGAGAAAACATCTAAGGGATATAGATCTTGAGGATAAGCTTCAGTTTTTCCTGGGGATAAATGAGATGCTTAAAACGGGAAAGATAAAAACCAGAAGGACATTTTATCATGACTCTATAGTTAGAAAGATCTACTTGAATTCTGAAGGTAGTTTCATTGAGACAGTAACTCCACGGATAATAATGGGAATATCAGTTGTTGCAAAGACCAATGGGTTAATGCAAAATTATTGGAAATATTTTGGAGGTACCCAGGGGTGGGAGCTTGCTGAAAAGATAGATTTTCAATATTGGTCTAAAATAGTGGTTAGAAAAGCAATTGAACTACTTGAGGCTAAATCTCCTCCTTCCGGTAAGTTGCCAGTTATAATGGATCCCGAACTTACGGGAGTTTTTATTCACGAGGCCTTAGGTCATGCTGCTGAAGCGGATTCTGTGAGAAGCGGGGAGAGTATACTCACTGGAATGCTTGGAAAGAAAATTGGAGTTGAAGAATTAACCGTGATAGATGACCCCACACTGCCTGGAAAGTTCGGGAGCTATATATATGATGACGAAGGGGTCAGGGGAAAGAAAGTCGAGATAATAAAAAACGGTGTGCTAGTTAATTATCTAACTGATAGAGAAACTTCCGCTGTCCTTGGACTTGAACCCAATGGGCATGGAAGGGCTCAGAATTCAAGTTATGTTCCCTTAGTTAGGATGTCAAACACTTATGTCGCTCCTTCAGATTGGGAATTTGATGAGATGCTTGAAGAAGTTAAGTTTGGGGTTTATATGGTTGGAGATAAGGGTGGACAGGTAGATATTACCAATGGAAGTTTTATGTTTGGAGCTAAGGAAGGCTACATAATAAGGAATGGGGAAATTAAAGAGATGATAAGAGATGTTGCACTTTCCGGAGATATCCTTCAAATCCTTAATTCAATAAGGGCAATTGGCAATGATGTTAAGGTAGGATTCCCAGGTTTTTGTGGAAAGGGACAATGGGTCCCAGTAGATGATGGAGGTCCCCATATTTTAACTGAGGCAATAGTGGGGGGTCTGGAGTGATTGACAAGCTTATAAGGATACTTGAAAAAATGAACGTTGATTGGGAAATATATTTCTCAAAATCTCAAGTCACATCGGTAAAATTTAGGAAGATTAAAGAGATAGAAATCGAGAGATCAACGCATAAGATTGTGGGAGGCGTAGGCGTTAGGGTGATTGTAGACGGTTATATCGGTTTTTCTTATCTGAGCGGCTTTAGCTGGAGCGAAGAAAAGCTTGAAAATCTTGTGAAAAGTGCCTATAAGATTGCTAAGTTGAGCAAAAATTATCATCCCGGATTTCCAGTTCCTAAGGCTTATCCCACCGTTAAGGGGTTGTACGATAAAGATATAGAAAGGCTGGCACTTGAAAATCTTATTTCCTGGGGCCATGACCTTCTAGACATCCCTCAGAGTGGAGAGGCTTCCATAGGGTCTGAGGTTAGAGAAAGGGAGATAGTGAACTCTAATGGTATAAACGTCAGAGATCGGAGTACGGAGTTTGCTATGCACTTGTACCTATACTCAAAAGGGAAGGGAACTGGAAGTCACTTCGGAATATACAGAACGCTCCCGAACGTTGAGAGGGAGATAATAAATATAAAAGAAAATGCAACTTGGGAATTTGAGCTTAGTAGGAATGCTAAGAAGATACATGGGTTCAGTGGAGAGATTATAATTGAGCCTAAGGCTTTAGCTTCCATTTTTTCGATATTCTTGCCTAATGTTTTAGCAAAAAACGTGTACCTGGGCAAGAGTAGATTCTCAAAAGTTGGTGAGGTTGTTTCATCAGAAAATTTCACCCTAATTGATGATCCTACTTTGGAGGGTGGCACTAACAGTTATCCTTTTGATGGTGAAGGGAACCCAGGAAGAAGAAAGCTAATAGTTAAAAATGGCATTTTAACGTCTTTTTTGGCTGATGAAAAATATGGACGGTTGCTTCATATTGAGGGTGGAAATGCCTCTAGGTCATACAATTCTACACCTGAGATATCAACATCGAATATAATAATCCTCCCTGGTGATTCTGCGCTGGAGGAGGGGGTGTTCATAAGGGCTGTGTATGGAGAACACACAGCAAATTCAATAACAGGCGAGTTTTCTTTAAACATAGAACTGGGTTATAAAGTTCAGAGGGGGGAGGCCATACCCTTTAAGGGTAACATGATAGTGGGGAATGTATTCGAGATGTTAAGAAATATCACTGAGATTGGTAAAGATGTTGAAAGGATTGGGGCTTTTATAGCACCAAAAGTTGTCACTTATTCAAAAATAATTTAAAGCGGAGTTATGGGCCTAGTATGCATTAAAGCTTAAAAGCATTAGACGCTAATGTATTCTGGAGGTATATCGTCATGGACTTCGAAGAATTTTTATCGAATTTTAGGCTTGGTGAGACAGTCTTAGTAGAATATTCGGCGTGCTCAAGGCCCGAGTTGCTTTTCTATGACATTGTCACATATTCAAAATTACCGATCGTGGTGGACGATTTAGTGGATAGCTTGTATGAGTATTATGTCAGGCTTAAGTTAGCTGGAATTAATGTTGGGAAGTTAGAGAATATAAAAGTCATAAAGACTGGTGGATCTAAGAATGTAGGTAGCGTTATTGGGAAGCTTGAGCTTGGGAAATATATAATGAATGTAGGGGAATATGCGAAAGTTATGGACAAAGCAGGAAAACCTCCATTTACTAATCTCGTGCTTGGAATTCATAAGCTAATATTCCTTGGAAGCATGCTTGAAAATATGAAGCTGTTAAAGATGCTGTCTGACTACGTGGGCAATGAAAGCAGAGTGGCATTCTACTTCCTCAATAGGGATGCCACGGAGAAATTCTCCCCTGCAATTTTGGCCCTGATGGAAGAGATATCTACCTCCGTAGTTCTTTTGGAAGGAGAAACAATAATTGTGAAAAAAGCAATAAATGAGGATATGCTTGGGGAGAGGATTCCCCTACTGAAACCTTGAGGCTTTCCTGGCTATAGGTAATGCGACGAAAATATCTACAGCAGTTTGGATGGTGTTTGGAAGGGCTATTGCGAGCCAGAATGGGATTTTTGTCATCTCCTCTACAACTTTGATGACCTCTGTTCTTGAGGTTATGTTGTACCCAATCATCTTCAGATACAGTGGCAGGGCGAAGTAATAGTTAAGCGCTATCATCAAGATGTCCCTTATTACAGCCGAAAGTAGGAAAGCCGTAAGGATGTAGAGAGGGTTCTTATCTCTCACTATATATTCGGAAATCTTCAATCCCAAGATAACTGAAAGCGTTGCAAAAAACTTCATAATTGGCCCTACCCCCATCGTGTGGGGGCCTGAGATTATAAACAAGCCTATTGTCATTACGATAAGGCCAAAAACCGACGCTTGGAACCCTAGGATAAAGTACAGTGTTATTATTGGAACTGCAACGAGATCTATGCTCATACCCCAGGGAGTTCTGACCTTAAGAGGAAGCACCTGCAGTATTAAGCTTAGTGCCGCCATCAATGCTGAGAAAGCGATGATCTCGGCGTTCCTCATTTTACCACCAATGCAACATTTATGAAACATTTATTTTAAATATTTGTTCTATAGCTGGAACGAATATTAGGGGAGACATCTAGAAATTCCTATAAGATTATTGAAGGAGCTTTCATCGGTGGTGGTACTATGAAGATTCCAGATGATATTAGGAAGGATATCCCCCTAACCCGGGAGGTGATATATTTCGACAATACGGCTACTTCTCTGACCCCTAGGCCGGTAATAGAGGCCATGAATGAATATTACCTTAAGTACAGGGCCAACGTTCACAGGGGAGTCCACAGGTTGTCCCAACTTGCAACTCACAAGTACGAGGAGAGCAGGAAGGTTGTTGCGGACTTCATAAATGCTAAGTTTGAGGAGATAGTTTTCACAAAAAATACGAGCGAAAGCTTAAACTTAGTGGCCCTTGGGCTGGAGCACATCTTCAAAAAGGGGGACAAAATAGTAACAACTCCGTATGAGCATCACTCAAACTTACTCCCATGGCAGAGGTTGGCTAAAAAGCTTGGTCTAAAGCTTGAGTTTATAGAGGGCGATGATGAGGGAAACCTGGATTTGGGTGACGCGGAGAGGAAAATTAAGGATGCAAAGCTCGTTGCAGTTCAACACGTTTCTAACGCCCTGGGGGTTATTCATGAGGTTGAGGAGTTAGGTAGGATAGCCAAGGAAGAAGGAGCAATCTTCGTTGTCGATGCCGCTCAAAGCGTTGGACATATGGAAGTTGACGTGAAAAAGCTGAAAGCTGATTTCTTGGCGTTCTCTGGGCATAAGGGGCCAATGGGACCGACGGGAATTGGCGTTCTCTACATAAACGAGGAGTTCTTTGAGGTGTTCGACCCTCCGCTCATAGGTGGTGGAACTATAGAGGATGTCTCCCTTGATGAGTATAAGTTAACCAGGCCTCCTGAACGCTTTGAGGCTGGAACCCCCAATATAGGTGGGGCAATAGGGCTGGCGGCGGGAATAAGGTACATAGAGAAGATAGGTCTTGACAAGATAGAGAAACAGGAGCGTAAGTTAGTCAAAAGAACTACGGAAGGCCTAGATGAGCTTGAAGTTCCATGGTACGGTCCTAGAAATTTAAAGAAGCATGCTGGGGTTGTGAGCTTTAACGTTCCGCCGTTACATCCACACGATGTCGCTTCAGTGCTGGATGAGCACAAGATAATGGTAAGGAGTGGGCATCACTGTGCCCTTCCGGTTATGAAGAGGCTCAAAATTAACGGAACGGTTAGGGCGTCATTCCACGTCTACAACAGCCTTGAGGAAGTTGAAACGTTCCTAGGAGTTATAGAGGATCTCGTGAGAAAACTAAGAGCCCAATGAATTTAGAACTTTAAGCAGGCCTTTAATACTTGGAACCTCAAATCCTCTCTCTTCTAACTTTTTTATTTCTCTTCCTTCGTGGTTTATCCACACTGCCCACATCCCGGCGTTCCTCGCTCCTTGGTAATCTTCGGCGTAGGTGTCCCCTATGTGCAGGGCTTCTTCAGGCCTTACGCCAAAGGCCTCCAGGGCCTTCTGGAACATCTCCTTCCTGGGCTTGTACGTTAAAACTTCGTCGGCAAAGAAGCTCATGTCTATAAATTCCATGAGCCCAAATTTCTCTAGGAGGAGTCTCGTGTATGAGCCTGCCCAGAACATGACGTTCCCCAGGACTGCGGTGTTTATCCCTTTCCCTTTAACCTCTTTGAGGGTCTCCTTAGCTCCTTCAAGCACAAGCCTTTCATCTATGGAGAGAACAGCTCTCGCTCCTGCTCTTTTTACGAGTTCAATGCTTATTCCTAGCTTCTCAGCCAGCATCCTCTGACTGCCCGTTAGAACTTCCCTGGGGTCTTCACTTGCTTTCGCTCTCATCTTTTTCAGGTTATCCCTAACATCAATCACTGACTGAACTACATCAGCGACGCATAGTCCTGCTAACTTTGCTAGCTGGAAAGAGAATTCATCAAGCATTAAATTAAGATCAAGTAGCGTATTCCAGACATCAAACGTTATCAGCTTCATTTTTTCTCCCTCCAATTTCCACCGCGAGCTTTGCGGCTTCTCTCGGATCATCTGTGAAAATAATTTTAACTATTTTCTTGTGGTCAAAGTAGCCATCTCTGGCCAACTCCTCTAGCTTATCACTTGCGTATCCCGTCCCCGTAACTACTATCACTGGGACCCCCAGATTGTACGCCATTAGGGCTTCTATCATTGTTCCAACTCCGCCTCCAAGCACTACAAGAACATCGGCCGACTCTATAAGGATTCCACTTCTCTCCACAGGATTTAGACCCGTTTTTATCCTTATGGTGTTGAATTTATTTCCTTGATCGCTGTAGGGTAGAATTCCTACGGCAATTCCACCTCTCTTAGTGAACTCTTCCGTAACAATTTCCATTATTCCACCTCTGCCCCCTGTAAGAAGGATGACGTTAAGAGGAAGGGCTCTTGCGAATTCCTTCGCCTTTCTAATTGCAGTTCCAAGTGGCTTTGGGTCACTTGATCCAGCTATTGCCACTTGAATCATCCTGTCAGCCCCCTAATTGATGGCAATATGTTTATTATAAGCAGTACAAGGGACAATGCGACGATCGAGTATCCTATAGGCTTCCCGAGCCTCGGGAACTTTTCGGTGAGTGTGTCCATGAGCATCCTTCCGCCATCCAGTGGATAGAGAGGCAGTAGGTTCATTAGTCCGATCCCTATGTTAAGAACATATATCCAGTAGAACGTGAAGAATAAGACCATTAATCCCTTCGTAAATCCGATTTTTGAAGTTAAATGCTGGGTTGGGTAAATTCCTATGAATCCTTTTCCTGGTTTCTCGGGATGTTTTGCTAGAGTTATTTTGAGGGTTTCAATTTTTCCATCCCTGAGCACCGTTAGGGTTATTGTTTGGTTTGGCCTTGTCTCATTCATTATCTTAATGAACTCTTCGATCGTTGTGAAATTCTCCCCATTAATTCCAATTATTATATCTCCTGGATGGAGGATTCCTTCTGCTGGGCTTCCTTCTATAACTCCTTGAATCTCCACTCCAGCAGGCTCAAAAGCGAGTCCTATTCCATTAATTATTAAAAGAGCAATTAAGGCCACTATTATATTTGCAAAACTTCCAGCTCCAAGAACCCTTAACCTGCTCCTTAATGAAGCTTTCTTAAAGGCATCTTCATCAGGTTCCACGAACGCCCCGGGGATTATGAATAGTAGAACTAATCCTACGGATTTTAGGGGTATTTCCTCTGCCACAGCTACAAATCCATGACTCAATTCGTGAACAACTAACAAAATTGCGAGAGCTATTAATCCATAAGTTAGGGGGATCGTGACCCCGGGAATAACAAGTTGGGCTCCAGGGGCTACTGGGCCCTGGGGGTGTAGTATCTTATATGCTTGACGAGCAAGGTAATATAGGACAACACCCATGCCAGCGAATCCGACTACTATCCCCACATCTCCATAAATTTTCCAAAAATTCTTTTTTTCCCTTCCGATTTTATATATAAAGTTTAGAAATTTCTTAGTCCTCCATATAAGCTGAAAAGGTGCTATCTCAACGCTTTCGCTATTTTTAAATTTAGTTACGCTCAGTACCATTATCAAAGCCCAGAATGCCAAGATGGCTAAGATGATAGTTATTAAACTCAATACCACTCACCGGGCTTATGATTGATGGGGGCTATTAAAAAGTTTTAAGGGGTAAACTTGAAAACCGGGGTGATGATTCGGGAAGTCCATGAGTTATTAAATAAGATGTGGGAAGGAATTTTTGAACTTAGGGAAGAGCTTAGGGAAGAGCTTGAGGGTTTTGAGGTTGAGGACGTTAGCGAGGTGTTTAACGCCTATCTCTATATAGATGGCAAGTGGGAGGAGATGAAATATCCTCATCCGGCATTTACCGTTAAACCTGCTGGAGAGATTGGTGCAACGCCTCAGGGCTTCTACTTTGTCTTTGCATTTCCAAAGGATGAGCTTACCGAGGAGTTTGTGCGGGAATTCATAAGTAAATTCCAAAGATCGTTCATTTATGGGATGGAAAACTTTCTTGATGATTTCTACAATTATGAACATCCGAGGGATCCTAAGGAGGTTTGGGAAAGCATCGTTAAGAGTAGTGAAGAAATGATAAACTTCGAAGTAGACTTTCCTTTTGACAAGGAGAAACTTAAAAAAGACCTTTTTGATTTTATTGAACTTGCTAGGAGGTTTAATCTCCTATGAGTTACTTAGAGGCATTTCCTCCAGAACTCCAGGAATATTATAGGAGATTATTCGGTAAGGAAGCTGAGGAGATAATGAGAAGGCTTAGGGAGCCCGTAGAACATTACTATATAAGGGTTAACACCCTTAAAATAAGTCGAGATAAGTTAATTGAGGAACTTAGGAAAGAAGGGCTGAGGCCAAAACGAAGCCCATATCTCCCGGAAGGTTTGTACTTCGTCAGGGAGGGTCCAAACTTTCCTGACGATTATAATCCAAAGCTTCCAACAGTTGTCGTTAACAAATTTGCCGCTGAAAGTGTTTATCAGGGAGCAATGCTTTATGCCCCAGGGGTTTTAAAGGCAGATAAAGGTATAAGAGAGGGAGATGAGGTTCAAATTAGAGATTCTAGGGGACTCCTTGTTGGTGTTGGGATTGCAAGGATGGATTACAAGGAAATGATAGAAGCTACAAGAGGACTAGCTGTTGAAGTTACATTGCCTAAATTTAAGCTTCCGAGTTTAAGCGAGCTTAAGGCCTTTGAGAAGGGTTACTTCTATCCTCAAAGTCTCCCCTCAATGGTCACTGCTAGGGTTCTGGAACCTCAAGAGGAGGATGTAATAATCGATATGGCTGCTGCTCCTGGCGGTAAGACTACTCACATAGCTCAACTCCTCCAAAATAGAGGTGAAATAATTGCCATAGACAAATCAAAAAATAGGCTTAAAAAAATGGAGGAGAACCTTAAGAGGCTTGGCGTTAAGAACGTGAAATTAATTCAGATGGACGCAAGGAGCTTACCCGATTTAGGAATAAAAGCGGACAAGATACTTCTTGATGCTCCATGTACTGCCCTAGGAGTTAGGCCAAAGTTATGGGAGGAGAGGACGCCAAGGCATATTGAAGCCACTGCAAGGTACCAAAGGGCCTTCATATGGGCTGCAATTAAGAGTTTGAGGAGGGGAGGTGTCTTAGTTTACTCTACGTGCACGCTGAGTTATGAGGAGAATGAGGAAAACGTTAGGTTCATGATAAAAAAGGGAATGAAGCTTGAGGAGCAGTCGCTCTTTATAGGTTCCCCAGGAATCGGACTTGAAAAGGTTCAAAGGTTTTATCCTCACAAACACTTAACTCAGGGCTTCTTTATAGCTAAGCTCAGAAAGGTGAGGGATTAATGAATGCCAAGAAGTACTTAACAATTATCGTTGGGATTGGAATAATCATAGTCCTGTTGTGGTGGGCGGGTATTAGGGATACCATAGGTTTAATGCTTCAAGCTAATCTAAAGTATCTAGCTTTGGCTGTTCTTATGTATTGCATAGCTATTCTCTCGTGGTCTATTAGATGGGGTGTGTTCCTAAGAGGGGCGAATATTAGAACCTCATTTATTAAGGTAATTGAAGGTGTGTTTGTTGGTATATTCCTTAACAACTTGACACCAGGTGCCAGGACGGGCGGTGAGGCTGTTAAGGCATTATATATTGCAAAATCTTCAAACGGTACATATCCAAAGGTTTTTGCGACTGTCATGGCTGATAGAATCCTCGACATTATACCCGTTGCCATGCTAATGCTAATAGCTCTTATATATTCAGTTGTCCACGGAATAAAAGTCATAGTATGGGTTCTTTTGCTGTCCTTGATTCTTTTAATGCTTGTTGTCATAATTACGGTTGTGTTCTCTGTTAAGGAAAATTATGCAATGTCATTGATAATGGGGATATTTAGGATTTTTAGAAGGATTTTCCCGAGTAGACTTTCAAACTACGAAGAAAAAATGGAAAGTAAGATAAAGGGAGGAATTAGAGAATTTAAATCAACACTTATTGGTATATCAAAAAGGAAGAGAGACGTTGTATTTAGTACACTCTGGTCATTTGTGTTATGGCTCTCTGACGTTTTAAGAACGTATTTTATTTTCTTAAGCTTGGGGAATAGGGTGTCCCTGCTTCAGGTTTTGCTTGTTAAAATGGCGTCAATGGCCTTAGCCATGATTAGTGTTATCCCAGGAGGGATAGGAATTAGTGAAACTATCCAATCTGCCTTATTCCTAGCTGTTGGTGTGGAAAAAACGGTGGCAGTTTCTGCCACGGTTCTCGATAGGATAATCTCATTTTGGGCTCCTACATTTATAGGAGGGGTTCTTGTATTAAAGAGAAAGGACGTTCTCCGGTTGGATAAACTCTCTCCTAAGTAAGTTCCATTCTTTCTTGTCTAGGGCTTGAGGATTTGTTATTATGATAAGCTTTGCCCCCTTTGTCAGAAGGTGATCTTTCAAATTTGTAAGAAACTTATACGTTGATTTAAAGCCGTTATATAAGGTTAGGAACTCTACACAATCTAAAACCACCACCCCACCATTATTTTCCTGGGCAAACCTAATGGCCAAGTCAAGGATAACATGAAGTGCCGTTGGAGATACACCATGTTTTTCCTTTGTCGTTGTCACCCAGACTACTTTTGCATTGTACTTCCTGTAAATCTCGGGATTCCTTGTTATGGCAAGTACTTTTGACCCTCTTAGCAAGCTTTCTACCTCTATAAGTGATGTCACTAAGTATGCATGAACACCTTTAATTTTTGGTTCTTTTGGATAGAAAAAGCTCGTTAACCTTCTGGTGAAGCTGATGTATATCCATGAAATGCTAACCAATACCACAACATGTCCAAGAACATGGATATCATGATAATATGGGATAGAAATGTATAGGTATAGGACATCAATGAACCTAACTAGTGAGGCAACTCCAAACAGGATGGAGCTGTTTCTAAAGAGCGACTTAAATTCTGGGGGGCTTTCTATATATTGGCGGATACTGTAAACCATAAGAACCAGGAATATTAGGAATAGTGAGACTCTATATGCAAAGGGTAAAAAATCTACCATGTTATCTCAACCTCGTCAGTTCTAAACTTCTGCTTTACTATAGTTTCCTCAAGCTTGAACTTTATCCCTGCTCTGTACATTCTTAATCCGGTGTAAGCTATCATTGCTCCATTATCTCGACATAATTCGTAAGGGGGCACAAAGAATTTTATTCCTCGGTCTTCGGCCATAATTCTGAGCATCTCCCTAAGCCTATTGTTTGCCGCAACGCCTCCTACAAGGACGACCTCATCTTTTTCCGTGTGTGCAATGGCTCTCTCAGTTACCTCCACTAAAGCGGCAAATGCTGTCTCCTGAAATGAGTACGCGAGATCTTCCGCTCTGTATTTACCGCTTTTGTATTTTCTAATAGCTTCCGTTAGTAACCCAGAAAAGCTCAAATCCATGCCTTTAACGGCATATGGTAACTCTATATATTTTTCACCTTTCTGGGCTAGCTTCTCAAGCTTTGGCCCCCCTGGGAATCCTAACCCCAATTCCCTAGCGAATACATCGATTGCATTTCCTATCCCAATGTCTAAAGTCTCACCAAAAACTCTGTATCTTCCCCCTTCCAGGGCAAGAACTTGAGTATTTCCGCCACTAACGTAAAGTCCTACTGGGTCCTTTACCCCAAACATCTTTGTTATTTCTACGTGGGCAATGCAATGATTTACTCCGACGATGGGCTTGTTGTACTTTATGGCAAGTGCACGCGCTGCTGTAGCTACAACTCGTAGGGCGGGCCCCAATCCTGGGCCCTGAGAGAAAGCTATGACGTCAACGTCTTCAAGAGTTATTTTTGCTTCATTAAGGGCTTTCCTCAATAAGGGCCTTAGAAGCCTAGCATGATGCTCTGCGGCTTCTTTCGGGTGTATCCCCCCTTTTTCAGTTGTTAAAGTATCAAAAACGTTAGCTAGTACTTCATTTTCTGTAACGATTCCAATGCCAAGTGTGTGAGCTGTCCCTTCTATCCCAAGTGCTATCATAATCCTCACATCCTGGTTTATCTTTGACTTTTAAGTCTTACCTTAATTTGAACCAAAAGTGATTTATTTCAGGAGTTGAATTCGGTGTTCAGAGGTGATAACGTGATCAAAGAGAAGTTGAAGATTTTAGTTGAAATGGAACCCAGGAAAATGATCATGTATCCCCTCATAGTTTTTGGTATTGCGTTGATAATAATATTGGCTAACTATATTACCACAGGAAGCATAGTTAAAGAGGGTATAGAACTCCAGGGGGGCTCGGTAATAACTCTTCAAGGTGTGACTGCAGATCCTGATACTATTGCCGAGAAAATAAGGGAAGAAACAGGAATAAGTGTAAATGTAGAGAAGTTCACAAGTGTAACAGGTGGAGGAGGGATTAGGGTTTATATCCCGGCTGGAGAAAATGTTGATAAGGTTAAGGAGGCACTAAAACAGCTGTTTCCAAATGTTGAACCACAGACAACTGTGATAGGACCTACCTTCGGTAGAATGGTGAAGGAACAGGGAATAAAGGCCATAACCTATGCATTTATAGGTATGGCCATTGTGGTCTTCTTATTCTTTAGGGTTCCAGTTCCATCGCTTACAGTTGTGTTCTCAGCGTTTTCAGATATGGTGATCGCCATTGCATTAATGGACATTTTTGGGATAGAGCTTAGTCAGGCAACTATTGCAGCTTTACTCATGCTTATAGGTTATTCCGTAGACAGTAATATCCTCCTAACAACGAGACTTTTAAAACGGAAGGAGTTTACGGTTGAAGAGGCATATTATTCATCTCTTAAGACTGGATTCACGATGAGCACCACTACATTAGGAGCACTGGCATCTTTGTGGCTCTTCTCGACTGCCCAGGTTATAGATGATATAGCCTCAGTACTGATATTCGGTTTACTTGCAGATTTCATGAATACTTGGATATTAAATGCGGGGGTTCTAAGATTGTATATAACCAAGAGGGAGGGTAAAAAATGAAATGGAAGAAGATACTGTTAAATGGCAGGGTTATCCTACTCATATTCTTTTTGATGATTTCCATAATTTCCCTGGCAACAAGAGGACTAACATTTGGCCTCGATATAAGCGGTGGAATTTCCATAACTGTAAAGCTTGAGAAGCCTGTTGATCCCCAAACAATGGAACAGGTAAGAATAGCCCTGGACCAGAGGCTTAATGCCTTAGGTGTTAAAGATATTACAATAGAGCCCTGGGGTAACCAATTTGTAATAATTAAAGTTGCAAGGGTAAGCGAAGAGGAAGCTGACCAATTAGTTAAAACGATAGAGAGGCAGGGTGTATTCTATGCAGAATTTGAGGGGGTTATATTTGCTACTGGAAAAGACATTCTTAATGTGGGTAGCGTTGGTTATGATCCAAGGCAAAGTGCATGGGTCGTACCCTTTAGGCTTTCAAAGGAAGCAGCAGAAAAGTTTGCAGAATTGGCAAGAGGAAAGGCCGGATATCCTGTTGACATGTTCTTAGATCCTCCCGTCAATTCAACCCTTGTAGTTTCAAAAGAATTCTACAATGCATTGATATCTCCTGAATTCATAATGTCGGGAGATATGACGTTAGCTGAGAGAATTGAGAAGGCCTTTAATATAAAGATCATAGTATACAATAATCAGACACCAGAGGAAATAGCCGAGGTTACAAAAAACTCAGAGAGGATAATATTAGTCGATGTGGATAATAATCTTACAAAAGAACTTAAGGCTCTGGGGTTAAATGTTGAGATTTGGACTAAGGAAAAGGGAGAGGAAATGGACGAGTTCGTTAGGAGGGTACTCAGACTTTATGGTCCATATAAGGTTGGCTCGGGACTTGCTACTGGACAGCCCCAGACTGAGGTCATGATATCAATTGGAGGATCTCAGAATGACATCCGAGCAAGGAATGATGCACAGATTGTGGCTGTTGTCCTTAGAAGTGGTTCCCTTCCAGTAAAACTTTCAATTGAAAGGATAGACTACATATCTCCAAAACTTGGTGAAAACTTCAAACAACAAGTTTTAATTGCAGGCATTGCGGCTCTCTTGGTCGTTGGAGCGATTGTATACCTACACTACAGGAGATTTAAAATAGCTATTCCTGTTATGTTTACGAGTTTCAGTGAGGTTCTAATAATCCTTGGTATTGCCTCGATGATCAGATGGAATCTTGATCTACCTAGCATAGCTGGAATAATAGCCGCAATTGGGACTGGTGTTGATCAACAAATAGTGATTACGGATGAGCTCCTTGGTGAAGTGGGTGGGGGGAAGAGACGGTTGATAAAAAGGAGTGGAGTTCTAAAAAGAATGGGAAGAGCCTTTTTCATAATCCTGGCATCAGCAACAACAACAATAGTTGCAATGAGTTTTCTCTTCAAGTTCTTTGTTGGGGGTCTGAGAGGATTTGCATTCACAACTATCTTAGGAGTCCTAGTGGGGATCCTCATAACTAGGCCAGCATATGGAGAGATAGCTAAGGTACTAATCGGAGAGAGGAGGTGATTCAATGTACATCATAATCATGGGGGCTGGAAGAATAGGAACCCTAGTCGCTAAGATGCTTGAAAACGCTGGCCATGATGTTGCGATAATCGAGATGAATAAGGAGAGGGCCAAAGAAATTTCGGAACACATAACTGGACTCGTGATTGAAGGGGATGCCACCGACCAAAAGGTTTTGGAGGAGGCTAATGTAAAAAAAGCAGATGCTTTCGCTGCTTTAACTGGGAGGGATGATGCAAATATTTTGGCATGTATCTTGGTGAAGCATATAAACCCAAATATTATGACAATTTTAAGAATTACGGATCCAACTAAGAAGCAAGTTTTTGAAGAAGTTAAAGAGTTAAAGACATATTTTGATATTGTTGTATCCCCTGAAGACATAGCCGCAAATTACATCTTTAGGACTCTTGTGACCCCAGGGTTTAACAGAGTCCTATTACCCAGAGAAGGGGCTGAGATAGTTCAATTTCAAATAACGGAGGAGAATGAAGTTGCAGGTAAATCTGTTAAAGATTTGGGCCTTCCAAAAGATTCTCTGATAATAGCAATTTACGATGAAAAGGGGAATCTCGTAATACCCTCAGGGGACACAGTCTTGCCAAATAAGGGGCAAGTTGTCATTTTTGCAAAAAGTTCTGCGCTTCAGGATGTGAAGAAAATTATGGAGGCAAAAAAGAAAGGAGGATAGAGTGAACAGATTTCATCCATTGTATGCTTCCATTGCATTTTTTCAATCATTTTTCGAAAATATTTATAAATTCGTCCCCATATTTTGCTCGTGTGTTTTCACATTTATAAAAAGGGGATGATGCTCATGGAGGACATCCTCAGAGAGATCGTTAAAGCCGAAAGGCTCGCCGAGGAGAGAATTGAAAAGGCTAAGATTCAAGCCAAGGAAATCGTGAAAAATGCAAAAATTGATGCCAGGAAAATTGAGGAAGAGATAATAAATAACGCCCAGAAAGAAGCAACAAGAATTATTGAAGGAAAGAAAAAAGAGGGTGAGGATGAAGCCAAGAAGATTCTTTCCGAGGGGGAAAAAGAAATTGAAGAACTCAAAGCAAAGGCACAAGAACGATTTGAGCAGGCTGTTTCTGAGTGTTTAAAACTTATAAGAGGGATGTAGGCATGTTTAAGCCTGAAGAGATGGTAAAATTAGAGGTCGTTACACTAACTAGGTTTCGTGACGTACTCCTGACTTTCCTTCACGAGAGAGGAACCGTTCACATTGAGGAGATACCTATTGAAGATATCCAGAGAGAGACACCTAATGAATATTATAGGAAGGCTACCTCGTATAGCATTACAATTTCAAGGTTAGTGGACACCCTTAGGTCATATCTTCCGCCTAAATCTGGCGGGATTAAGGAATTCATCTTCCCCAAAGAAAAGAAGAAAAGAAGTTATAGATATCGTGGAATAGAGGCTTTAATTAAGGACGTTGAATCTTTCCTCTCTCAGGTAGAACCTAAGATTAGGGAAATCGAAAGTGAAGCTACCAGGATTTCAAATGAGATATCGAATATAAAGTCTTCTATTAAGGTTTTGGAGCTCCTATCAGCCTTGAATATTGAGGTAGAATATCTTAGGCCTGGAAGTTTCTTAAACATTGAGGTTGGAACCCTAGAGAGGGAAAAGGTTGAAAAAGCAATAAAAGAAATGGTTGAAGCTACTTCTGGTAAAGTACATGTTCTTAGGAAAGATCTCGGGGCAATTTCTCTTCTTGTAGTTGTGACACTTAAAGAAGATGCCGGTAAAATTGCTTCAATACTTGCAAAGTATGGATTTGAGAAAGTTGAAATACCAGAGGGTAAAGGATTGCCGAGAGATCTCATCCCTGAGTATATGAACAAACTAAGAGAAAAAGAGGATGAATTAGAGCGGGTTAGAGCTAGGGGTAGAGAAATAGCAGAGAAATATTATGAAGAAGTATTGTTTTATAAAGAGCTAATGGATAACGAGAGGGACAAAGCAAACTACCTTCAGTATCTTGTTAAGACTGAGATGACATTTGGACTTTTGGGTTGGGTTCCAAAATCAAAACTTGACGAAATAATTGAAGGAATAAAAAAGATAACCCAAGGAAAAGTTTACATTAACGTACGAGAGCCCACAGAGAAAGAGATTGAAAACGTTCCCGTTAAACTTAGGAATCCTGATTTCATAAGTCAGTTTGAAATGCTGACGGAAATGTATGGAGTTCCTAAGTATAATGAGATAGATCCAACACCGATCATGGCATTCACGTACTCATTCTTCTTCGGTTTCATGCTCACGGATTTCATGTATGGTCTTCTCCTTGGAGTGATATCTGCTCTGCTTGTAAAAGGCCATTCAAAGCTTAGGGATGGAACTTGGAAATTCGCCAAGATAATGCTCTGGGCATCCGCTTTCACAATGATTCTTGGAATAGCCTTCGGTAGCTACTTTGGCAATGCCCTTGACATGATAGGAATCCACGTTCCTAGGCTTATGGACTCTATGAAGCAGGCAATGGACGTTCTCATGGTAGCCCTCGCTATAGGTCTTGCACACTTATTCACCGGATACCTTCTGGGCTTCATAGTTAGGTGGAAGAATGGTGACAAGAAAGGTGCAGTGTTTGAACAGTTACCTTGGCTCCTGATAATAATAGGCATTACTCTGTACGCTCTTTCCTCAAAGCTTGAAATTCCTGAAATCGCGTTTAAGGGAGTATTTGGTCTTGGCTTGGTCCTCTTCGCTATAGGTGAGGTAATGAGCAATGGGGCCATGGCACTGTTGCTGATAATTTCGGATTTCTTTGGGTTTGTAGGTAATTGGCTCAGCTACGCTAGACTAATGGCTCTTGCACTGGCGACTTCTGGAATTGCACTCGTAATTAATATCATGGTTCAGATGATATGGGGAGTTAAAATTGGCCCCGTTCCTCTCGGTATACTCATAGGAATTATAGTTTTTATAGGTGGGCACATCTTCTCAACGGCGATAAATGCTTTAGGTGCCTTTGTTCACGCTCTCCGTCTCCATTATGTTGAATTCTTTGGAACGTTTTATTCGGGTGAAGGTAGAAGGTTTGAGCCATTTGCGGCTAAGAGGGAGGTATCTAAGTTAGAGATAGAAATAGGAGGTGAATGATATGGATCCAATAGTTTACGTTGCCCTGGGTATGGCGCTTGGAGCAGGAATAGCAGGAGCTGCATCTTCGTTTGGAGTTGGGATAGCTGGTGCCGCTGCCGCAGGAGCAGTGGCAGAAGATGAGAAGAACTTCAGGAATGCATTGATTCTTGAGGGTCTTCCAATGACCCAGAGTATCTACGGTCTCATTACCCTGTTCCTGATAGGAATGACGGCGGGGATAATCGGTGGAGGGGGCTTCAAGTTCGCCGAACCAACTACTCAGAATCTCATTAAGAGCGCAATCTTGTTCGGTGCAGGTCTTTTAGTTGGTCTTACGGGGCTTTCAGCAATCCCACAGGGTATCATTGCAAGTGCTGGCGTTGGTGCAGTCAGCAAGAACCCCAAGACATTTACCCAGAACCTTATCTTTGCTGCTATGGCAGAGACGATGGCAATATTTGGTCTCGTTGGAGCAATAATACTGATTATGAGCCTCTGATCCTTTATCCTTTTAGGAGGACACAAAAATGTCTGGAGCTGAGCTAATAATACAGGAGATCAATAGGGAAGCAGAGCAGAAGATAAAGTACATCCTAGAAGAGGCACAGAAGGAGGCTAAGAAGATAAAAGAGGAGGCGAAGAGGAAGGCCGAGGCTAGGGCTGAGTGGATACTTAGGAAAGCAAAAACTCAGGCCGAATTAGAAAAGCAGAGGATAATAGCAAATGCAAGACTTGAAGTAAGGAGAAAAAAACTAGCCGTGCAGGAGAAATTAATTCAGGAGGTCATTGAAGAGGTTAAGAAAAGGCTGAGGGAGCTCCCTCAGGAGGAGTACTTTGAAACGATAAAAGTCTTACTGAAGTCGGCAGTCCAGGAGCTTGGAGAAAAGAAGATTAGGGTGTACTCAAATGAGGCGACACTCTCCCTAATAGCTTCGCGGATTGATGAACTGAAAGCTGGGCTTGGGGATGTCTCAATAGAAATAGGGGAGGCAATAGAGACCATTGGAGGGATTGTAGTTGAAAATGAAGCAGGAGACATAAGGATAGACAACACCTTCGAGGCGAGAATGGAGAGAATGGAAAGTGAGATCAGATCTAAAATAGCAAAAGTCCTCTTCGGGTGAATCAAATGGAAGTATCAACGATAACCGCGATACTCGACACGACATTAGCGGTAGTCCTTACATGGGTAGCCTATAAAACCGGCCAGATTATCTGGAAGTATACTCCCTACTCGTACCCAAATGCCAGGATAAAAGCAATGGAAGCTAGACTGCTCTCAGACCAAAGGATACTTGAGCTTTCAGAAAGTAGGACCCTGCAGAATTTCGTGGTTAACCTTGAAGATTCTGACTATGGACCAAGGCTGACGAGCCTTGAGAACGTGAATTTGAGGAACGTTGAGATGGCACTAGAACTTTCGCTTGTGGATTTACTAGAGTTAATAGTAAAAATAATGCCTAAGAGAGTGAGAGGATTCTTTGAGCTACTTGAAGAGGGAGTTGATATTAGGAACATCTCTAACGTCGTAAAGGCGAAGCTCCATGGCTTACCTGCCCAAGATTATATAATACCTGCGGGCAAGATGCTTCCAAAGGTGAAGGCGATAATCGAGGCAAAAACTATGGAGGAAATACTAGTAATACTAGAGGGGACTGAGTATGAAGAACCTCTTAGGAGGCTTCTTCTTAAGGAGATAAGTATTCAAGAGTTTGAGCTTGAACTGTATAGGAACTATTATACGAAGCTGTTTAAATATGCAAACTCAAGAAAAGGTGAAGAGAAGGAGATACTGCTTGAGTTCGTTAAGATGCTCATAGATGAAAGGAACATATCAACGATACTCAGGGCAAAAATGGCTGGAATGCATCCAGAGAACCTAAAGAGGCTGATAATTGAAGGTGGGAGCCTCTCAAGGGCAACCCTCGATGCCATGGTAAACGCTGAGGATCACATAATGGCCATAGGAGAACTCGAAGGAACTAAATATGGCCAGGTTATGAGAGATGTCAGAGAGGAACTTGAGAGTGGCAATATCGAAGCAATTGAGAGGGCCATGAGGAGGTACAGGCTGACCAGAATGAGAGAGTTATCTCAGTTCTATCCGCTGAGTGTTGGCGTTGCTCTAACGTATCTCCTGGAGAGGGAAATGGAAGTTAGGAAGCTAAGGGCAATTGCAAAGCTCATTGTTGATGGCGTAAAGCCCGAAAAGATCAAGGAACTCGTTGGTGAGGTAGCATGAAGATAGTAGTAATGGGAGATGAAGACACCGTAGTGGGATTCAAGCTTGCGGGGGTTCATGAAGCTTATGAGTTTGACCTCTCGGACTTATCGATTGAGAGAGCTAGAAATAAGCTGAAGGAACTCGTCGAGAGGGATGATATTGGGGTTATACTCATCACTGAAAGACTCGCTGAAAAGATAGGTGAATTGCCTGAAGTTAACCTTCCAATCATACTTCAAATCCCAGATAAGTTTGGTTCCATTTATGGGGAAGAACTGTTAAAGGAGATAGTTAGAAGGGCGATAGGGGTTGAGATAAAGAGGTGAAGGAAATGCCAGCCAAAGGGAGGATAATTAGGGTTACAGGTCCTCTCGTAGTTGCCGATGGGATGAAAGGAGCAAAGATGTATGAGGTCGTTAGAGTCGGTGAGCTTGGTCTCATAGGAGAAATCATTAGACTTGAGGGAGACAAGGCGGTGATTCAGGTTTACGAGGAAACGGCTGGAGTTAGACCTGGCGAGCCCGTCGTTGGAACTGGAGCATCGTTAAGTGTTGAACTCGGTCCTGGGCTTTTAACCTCAATATACGATGGTATTCAAAGGCCTCTTGAAATCCTTAGGGAGAAGAGTGGCGACTTCATAGCTAGAGGTATTACAGCTCCTGCCCTCCCCAGGGACAAGAAGTGGCACTTCACTCCAAAGGTTAAAGTTGGAGACAAGGTCGTTGGAGGAGATATTATCGGTGAAGTGCCCGAGACCAGCATTATTGTTCACAAGATAATGGTGCCCCCAGGGATAGAAGGAGAGATAGTTGAGATCGCCGATGAAGGAGAATATACTATTGAAGATGTCATTGCAAAGGTTAAGACTCCAAGCGGAGAGATCAAGGAATTAAAGATGTATCAGAGGTGGCCAGTCAGAGTGAAGAGACCATATAAGGAGAAGCTCCCACCAGAAATTCCGCTCATTACAGGGCAGAGAGTTATTGATACGTTCTTCCCACAGGCCAAGGGAGGAACTGCAGCTATTCCAGGACCCTTCGGAAGCGGAAAGTGTGTGGATGGCGATACGCTAGTCTTAACGAAGGAGTTCGGTCTAATAAAGATCAGGGAGCTCTATGAGAAGCTTGAGGATAAGGGCAAGAAGACAGTCAAGGAAGGAGAGGAGTGGACTGAGCTAGATGAACCAATAACGCTCTATGGATACAAGGATGGAAAGATCGTTGAGATAAAGGCAACGCACGTGTACAAGGGCTACTCCCAGGGAATGGTTGAGATAAAGACCAGGACAGGTAGAAAGATAAAGGTCACCCCGATACACAAGCTATTCACTGGCAGGGTAACAAAAGATGGGCTAGTTATAGAGGAAGTAATGGCAATGCACCTAAAGAAGGGAGACAGAATTTTGGTTGCAAAGAAGATAGATGGCGGAGAAGACGTTAGGCTCAATGTCGAGGTCAACGTTAGATCTCCGAAGAAAGTTAGAATACCGGAAGTTCTCGATGAGAAACTAGCAGAGTTCCTGGGCTATCTACTTGCCGACGGAACCCTTAAGCTTAGGACAGTCGCTATATACAACAACGATGAGGCTCTCCTTAAGAGGGCCAATGATCTCGCTAGGGAGCTCTTTGGTGTTGAAGGGAAGATAGTGCAGGATAGAACTGTAAAGGCACTCCTGATACACAGCAAGGCCTTAGTGGAATTCTTCAAGGCTTTGGGAGTTCCTGGGGCTAAGAAAGCGAGGAACTGGAAAGTTCCTAAGGAGCTTCTCATGAGCAAGCCAAGCGTTGTGGAGGCATTCATTAAGGCCTACATAGCTTGTGACGGCCACTACAACGAGAAGAAGGGTGAGATAGAGATAGCAACTGCCTCAGAGGAAGCCGCTTACGGCCTAAGCTATCTACTTGCCAAGCTCGGTATATATGCTATAATAAGGGAGAAAGAAGTGAGTGGCAGGAAGTACTATAGGGTAATTATAAGCGGTAAAGCAAACCTTGAGAAGCTTGGAGTTGAGAGGGAAGGCAGGGGATACACAAGCATTGACGTTGTTCCAGTGGACGTTGAGGATCTCTACGAGGTCATTGGAAGGCCGTACGCCAGGCTCAAGAAAGCTGGGATAGAGATACACAACTACCTTTCAGGAGAAAACATGAGCTATGAGACCTTCAGAAAGTTTGCGAAGTTCATTGGCATGGAGGAAATAGCCGAGAACCACCTTAGCCACGTTCTCTTCGATGAGATCGTTGAGATAAGGTACATAGATGAGCCCCAGGAAGTTTACGATGTAACGACTGAGACCCACAATTTCGTTGGGGGCAATATGCCAACTTTACTCCATAACACGGTCACCCAGCACCAATTGGCGAAATGGAGCGATGCCCAGGTAGTAGTTTACATTGGATGCGGTGAGAGAGGAAATGAGATGACCGATGTTCTCGAGGAGTTTCCAAAGCTTAAAGACCCCAACACGGGCAAGCCACTTATGGAGAGAACAGTTTTAATTGCAAACACCTCCAACATGCCTGTCGCAGCGAGAGAGGCCTCAATTTACACTGGAATTACAATTGCTGAGTACTTTAGAGATATGGGTTATGACGTTGCTTTGATGGCAGATTCAACGTCAAGATGGGCTGAGGCGTTGAGAGAGATTTCAGGAAGACTTGAGGAAATGCCTGGTGAGGAAGGTTATCCTGCGTACCTTGCTTCAAAGCTCGCTGAATTCTATGAGAGAGCGGGGAGAGTTGTAACCCTGGGTAGCGACTATAGGGTGGGTAGCGTTAGTGTAATTGGAGCAGTTTCGCCTCCGGGCGGTGACTTCTCCGAGCCCGTAGTTCAGAACACCCTGAGAGTTGTGAAGGTCTTCTGGGCCCTTGATGCGGACCTAGCAAGAAGAAGACACTTCCCAGCTATTAACTGGCTGACAAGCTACTCCCTTTACGTAGATGCAATTCAGGGCTGGTGGCATAAGAACGTTGACCCAGAGTGGAGGAAGATGAGGGACAAGGCAATGGAGCTACTGCAGAAGGAAGCTGAGCTACAGGAGATCGTTAGAATTGTGGGTCCTGATGCCCTTCCAGAGAGGGAGAGGGCTATCCTGCTAGTTGCAAGGATGCTCAGAGAGGACTACCTGCAGCAGGACGCCTTCGATGAAGTCGATACCTACTGTCCACCCCAGAAGCAGGTAACGATGATGAGGGTTCTCCTCAACTTCTACGAGAAGACGATGGAGGCAATAAGCAGGGGAGTCCCACTTGAGGAGATAGCAAAGTTGCCAGTCAGGGAAGAGATCGGTAGAATGAAGTTTGAGCGTGATGTTGAGAAGATTAAGGCCCTAATTGATAAGACCAATGAGCAGTTTGAGGAGCTCTTCAAGAAGTATGGGGAGTGATGATCATGAGCAAGGAGTACTCAACGATAAGCAAGATCTATGGGCCCTTAATGATAGTTGAAGGTGTAAAGGGAGTAGCCTACGGTGAGGTAGTTGAGATAGAGACTGAGACCGGTGAGAAGAGGAAAGGCCAAGTTTTGGATGCTAGGGAAAACCTGGCTATAGTTCAGGTCTTTGAGGGAACGAGAGATCTCGATATTAAAACTACAAGCGTTCGCTTTACTGGAGAGACGTTAAAGGTTCCAGTTTCAATGGACATGCTTGGAAGGATATTTAATGGTATTGGTAAGCCCATCGATGGCGGACCTGAAATAATCCCGGAGGACAGGAGGGACGTTCACGGGGCTCCCCTTAATCCTGTGGCAAGGGCTTATCCCAGGGACTTCATCCAGACTGGAATCTCGGCAATCGATGGAATGAACACCCTCGTTAGGGGACAGAAGCTTCCAATATTTAGTGGCTCGGGTCTGCCCCACAATAAGTTAGCTGCTCAAATAGCTAGACAGGCAAAAGTTCTCGGAGAGGAAGAGAGCTTTGCTGTAGTCTTCGCGGCAATGGGTATCACTTACGAGGAGGCAAACTTTTTCAAGAAGAGCTTTGAGGAGACTGGGGCAATTGAGAGGGCTGTGTTGTTCTTAAACTTGGCTGATGATCCAGCGATTGAGAGAATAATAACTCCAAGAATGGCTCTGACCGTTGCGGAGTACCTAGCTTTTGACTATGACATGCAGGTTCTCGTAATTCTCACAGACATGACGAACTACTGTGAGGCCTTGAGAGAGATCTCTGCGGCAAGAGAAGAAGTTCCAGGAAGAAGAGGCTACCCAGGTTACATGTACACAGACCTAGCTACTATCTACGAGCGTGCCGGCCGTGTAAGAGGAAGGAAGGGATCGATAACTCAGATGCCGATCCTTACGATGCCGGACGATGACATAACCCATCCAATTCCGGACTTGACAGGTTACATCACCGAGGGCCAGATAGTCCTGAGCAGAGAGCTTCACAGGAAGGGTATCTACCCACCAATTGACGTCCTACCTTCGCTCTCAAGACTGATGAAGGACGGTATAGGGAAGGGCAGGACGAGGGAGGATCACCCACAGCTTGCTCAGCAACTATACGCTGCTTATGCTGAGGGCAGGAGCTTGAGAGATTTAGTTGCGGTGGTTGGTGAGGAGGCTCTGAGCGAGACTGACAAGAAGTACCTAGAGTTTGCTGATAGGTTCGAGAGGGAGTTCGTTGCACAGGGCTATGATGAGGACAGGAGCATTGAGGAGACTCTGGATCTCGGTTGGGAGCTCCTCTCAATATTGCCGGAGAGTGAGCTGAAGAGGGTAAAGAAGGAAATGATCATGAAGTATCATCCAAAGTACAGGAAGCGCTCCTCCTAACTACTTTTTAGGGTGACAGGGAATGCCAGAGATCCTTAAGGTCAAACCAACAAGAATGGAGTTACTCAAGCTCAAGAGAAGGGTTAAGCTAGCTGAGAGGGGCCATAAGTTACTCAAGGAGAAGCAGGATGCACTCATAATGGAGTTCTTTACGATATATGACGAGGCCCTGAATCTCAGAAAGGAGCTTATCCAGAAGATGGAAGAAGCTTTTGAGGCTCTAAGGAAGGCTCAGATTGACGTTGGTTCATTAAGGCTCAAGGAGATTGCTATAGGAGTCAATTCAAACAAGGAGATCAAAGTGAGAACGAGGAACATAATGGGTGTTAGGGTTCCCCTTATTGAGGTACCCGAAATGAAGAGGAAGACTGGAGAAAGGGGTTATTCGTTTATAGCGACGACCTCCACGGTAGATGTTGCAGCGGAAAAGTTTGAGGAAGTTCTCGAGCTCGCCGTAAGGTTAGCCGAGGTTGAAGAGGCCCTTAAGAGACTAGGAAAAGAAATAGAGAAGACTAAGAGAAGAGTTAATGCCCTCGAATACATTATTATTCCGAGGATGAAGAACACGATAAAGTTCATTGAGCAGCACTTGGACGAGATGGAAAGGGAGAACTTCTTCAGGCTCAAGAGGGTTAAGGCATTAATTGAGGCCAGATCCCAGAGATAGCGTTTATGTAGGTTGTTGTGTAGGCAAACCACTTAAATATTCCCTTTTCTATCCCTCTTTTGGTGGGAAAAGGTGGGAGAGTATTTTATCACACCGGACTTGGATCCCAGAAAGGATCATGTCCTTTACAAGGACGATGAGCACATGGTTATCTATTTGGGAACCCAAGAAGGAGGCCAGGACGTTGACGTGAATAGTTACCTCATAGTCAGTAGGGGAAGGGGAATTTTAATAGACCCTGGAGGGTACAAGATTTTTTCAAAAGTTTTGGCTAACATATCAAAGTACATAGACCCAAGGAACATTGATTACATCTACATGTGCCACCAGGATCCAGACGTTGCTGGGAGTATCCCCCTATGGAGAGAAATAAGCGATGCAAAGGTCATAGTTCACTGGTTGTGGGTGAGGTTTTTACCTCATTTCGGATTTGAAAGTATAGGGGGGTATGCTCATGAGTTACAAGATGAGGGAGAGGCTCTGGATTTTGGAGCTACAACATTAGAATTCATCCCAGCTCACTTCCTCCATAGCCCTGGACACTTCACGATTTATGACCACAGAAGTAAGTTCCTATTCACGGGTGACATCGGGATAGCATTTCCTAAGGAAGGTTACCTTGTTGTTGAAAACTTTGAAAAGCACGTCCAATACATGAAGCCCCTTCATGAAAGACTCATGGCAAGTAATAAGGCTCTGAAAATTTGGATAAATAAGGTTAGGTATCTCGATATAGAGGCAATTCTCCCCCAGCATGGTGCCATAATCCCAAGGAGACATGTTAAGAAGTTCTTTGACTGGTTAGAGAACTTAAAGGTTGGTGTTGATCTTATGAGGTGATACTAATGAACATTAAGAACATAGAGAAGGCGTCAAATGCTCTAGCTCAATCATTAAGGATAAAGACTTCAAGCAAGGAAGCGAGCAAGATAGTTGAAGAGCTCGCTGAGGAGATAAGCGGAAAGTTCATGGAGAACAATACAATGATACTTGAGAACATTGAAAGGCTGTCCCAAGTGATGGTTGAGCTGGATAAGTTCAGGAAAGAATTCTTACCATTCTTCCAAAGGTTTGAAGTGTTTGCTAAAGAGTTTAATACCCTAGTTCAGAACCTTGAGTACGTTTCTAAGATTAGCGACTCCATTGCGAGCGTTGCTAAGCAGACTAACCTTGTTGCTTTAAATGCATCAATAGAGGCGGCGAGGGCTGGAGAGGCTGGAAGGGGTTTTGCTGTAGTTGCCGACGAAATTAGGAGGATGGCAGTTCAGACAATGAATTTAGCTAAAGAGATAAAGGACTTTAACTCGAGGGTCATGTCCCAGCTTGATGCATTGAGGGATGCCTTGGAGGTCATGGACAGAATAAAAGAGGGGACTGAAATCTTGGGGAGGGATATTGAGGTTATAGTTGAGATAAGCAACGTGCTAAGCGAAATTTCCAAGGAACAGGAGCAGTTTATAAATGACATAAAAAGGCTCAAGGGTATAGCTTTAGCATTGGGGAAGTTCGCTGATATGCAGGACAAATACAATAAGGAACTGGCTACCCTTCTTAGGTTAATGGTTAGTGAATATTCAAAGGAGCAACTTGAAGAGGGTGGTATATTATGACGGAAAGGCTGTATTATGAGGATCCCTATCTGAGGGAGGCTGAGGCGATAGTTGAAGACGTAAGGGTTGAGGGGGATAGAGTTGCAATAAGGCTTGACAAGACAATATTTTATCCAGAAGGCGGTGGCCAACCTGGGGATAGGGGAAAGATAAAGGGTAAGGAGTTTGAAGTTTTGGTAGAAAACACCGTCGAGAAGCCGGACGGGATATGGCACCTTGGAACTTTGAAGGGTTCAACACCTAAAAAAGGGGATAGAGTTAAGCTTGACCTCGACTGGCACTGGAGATACGAGAATATGAAGATCCATACTGGCCAGCACATACTTTCTGCAGTCCTAAAGAAGCTGTATGGCCTTGACACTTCAGGCTTCCACATTTTCGAGGACTATGCGAAGATAGAGGTGAATGGAGAGGTCACCTGGGACATGATAGAAAGAGCCGAACTTGAAACTAACAAGATAATTCAGGAGGATCTGCTCGTTACTATTAAAGAATACAAGTATCTCCCTGAGGACATCGCCAAAATTTTGAGGAAGCACGTGACAAAGATCAAGGATAAGATAAGGATAGTAAAGATAGGAGATATTGATGTAACCCCATGCGGTGGAACCCACGTTAAGTCTACTAGGGAAGTTGGCTTCCTTAAGGTTATCCGCTTCTACAAGAAGTCAAAAGGTGTCTGGAGGATTGAGTTCGTTGCGGGCGAGAGGGCAATAAAGAAGCTCAATGAGATCCTCAAAGATTACTGGGAGGCCCTTGACCTAATGCCAAATAAGAACCCGTCCCTTTCCGAGAGAGTTAAAGAAGTTCTTAAGTCAATTGATAAGCTTGAAGATGAGTTTAATGCTCAGAGGAGGGAGCTCTGGAAGTGGAAGGAACAGGCGTTGCTTAGCAGGAGCTGGGAAGTTGGTCACTATAACGTTGTAACATTTGTTGAGAGCTGGGACATGAAGGATGCTCAGGCGTTCGCGGTGGACTTCGTTAAGAATAATCCTGGGACGATAGTTATCTTGGCAAGTGATGACTATGTAATCTTTGCGAGAAACGAGGAGGTTCCAGTTTCAATGAAGGAATTGCTTAAGAAGGTCATGGAGGAACTTGGTGGAAAAGGTGGCGGAACGGACAACTTAGCGAGGGGCAAAATAGAGGCAGAGCCTGAGGATGTAATAGATGTCGCCCTCGAAAAGCTAAAGGAGATGCTCGAGGCCTAGTCTCTTGTACACGTATTCCTTTTGTTCTTTTGGAACCTCTGGCCTTTGCACTTTCTTTAGGGCCTTCTCCTCATCCAAAAGGCCATATCTCACTAGCGCAGCTATTCTCCTGTGCTCGAAGGAATAACCATGCTTCTCCCAGAACTTCTCCAATGCTGGCCCCAGGATCAAACAGTTGCTCGTGTACCCTGGAAGCTCTGGAAGCTTAAATGGCAGGTTTTTGAGAATCTTGAGCCTTTCTTCCTCCGTCATTAGAGAGAGTAGCCTTACCTGAATAACTCCCCCGCTCATGAGCATGTAGGGGTGATGGCCGAAGGGTATCTCGTGCCCCGTTATTATGTACTTGTATCCATTCTTTAGGGCGTACTTTCGAAGGGTTTCCATCGTTCTTTTGGAGCACTTTCTGCAAGGCGACTTTGCCTTAAGCAGGGCATCCCTGAATATATCCGAATAGTCCCTCTTTATAACCTCAAAAGGCACTCCCAGGTACTCTGCAACTCTTCTGGCATTTTCGATGGCTTCCTTGGCTATGAAGCCGTGATCAACCATTACGGCCTTGAGCTCTGAGATTTTGTAGTGCTCCTTTGCTAGGTACAATGCTACCGTTGAATCTTTGCCCCCAGAATATGCCACGATTGCTCTGTCAACGTTCTTCATTATCTCCTCCAGCTCTCTTCTTATCTTTTCTTTGTTTGGCGGATGCTCAAGGTAAGCCTTGCATTCTTTGCATATAGGTTTTCCATCTATTATGAATATCCTCGTTACCCTCTCGTCGTTTATGCAGATTGAGCATTTGAGCATTTTATCACCCTATAGCTCAAGTTTGCTCCTCTTTACTAAAGGGACAACTTCCCTAGCGACCCTTCTAACGCTGAAGAGTGTTAGTGGATCCATCTGCTTCAGCTGAACCAATAAGCAACCACCTATCCTTACATCTATGTACTTTTTGGCCTCCATTGCTGCCTTTAGGAATTCCCTAATACTCTCAGCTCTCTCGAAGTCTAGCCCAGCTTTTCTAAGTCTCTCAACGTTCAGCTCGTGAATTGTTAGCGGTTGCAGGAACATCTCGTCAATCCCCAGAGATGCCGCCAGCTCCGCGATCTTTGGGATGTCTTCGTCGTTTATCCCAGGCATGAATATCGTTCGTACGGCCGAAACAACACTCTTATCCTCACCAACTATCTTTAATGCGTTAACAACGGCATCAAATGTGTCCGCATTTGTTATCATCTTGTGTTTTTCCCTCGTCGCTGCATCAAGGCTTATCATGACAACATCAAAATCAAGCTTCTCCCAAAGTTCCCTTGTGAGAAGGGAACCGTTTGTTTGGAGGTCCAGTCTGGCGTCTGGAAACCTTTTCCTGAGCATCTTGTTGACTTCGACTATCCTTGGGCTTAAGAGGGGTTCTCCATACTGGGAGACGGTTATGGCCTTGGGATTGTCCCAGCCGTAGTAGCCCGGTTTTGGTGCCTTTCCTAGCTTTACGGCAACGTTAGAATAGCAGAATATGCAGTCGTGGTTGCACGCTGGAGTTAATTCGTAACTTGGATGATGGACTGGATTTGGGTTGCTTAAATCTAACCCTTGACAGTAGTTACAGTGTGTTGGCCATGTTACCTCGTCAACGAACTTCTTTAATAGTCTCGCTTCCTTGTTCTCTAGAACCTGGGGCTCAACTCCCATGAGCCTCGCGAACTCTTCCCATGAGTACTTCTTCATATTTTCACCTTCCTGCCGTCAGGTAGCCTCGAGTACTGGCCAAATTCCGTATTCTTAAGTTGCTTTCCCGTGAATACCGGCCCATCCCTACAGACTAGGTAGGGGCCAAGGGCGCAACTCCCACACACCCCAATCCCGCACTTCATGTACCTCTCCGCTGAAATCTGAACCCTTTTATAGTTCATTATCTCCAGAACCCTCTTCAGCATTATCTCGGGCCCGCAGGCGTACACCTGTGTAAATTCTTCCTTTCTCTTTTCTAAAATGTCAGTGGGAAACCCTTTAATCCCCTGAGAACCGTCGTCCGTCGTTACAATGACTTCATTAACGTAATTCTCAATATCTAAGAGAGCTAGCTCATCCTTACTTCTTGCGCCATAGATTAGGATTTTTTCTTCTAGGTTACCATGCTTGGCAAGGGCATAGATTGGAGGAATCCCAATCCCTCCGGCAACTAGCGCAACTCTTCCCTCAACGGGAGAAAATCCATTCCCATAGGGGCCTCTAATCCATATGTAATCTCCTTCTTCTAGCTTGAAGAGTTCTGTTGTGAACTTTCCGACTTTCTTCACGACTATGAGATCTTTATCGGCTAAGCTGAATGGCTTCTCTCCCTTCCCTGGGAGCCACGTCATTATGAACTGTCCTGGGGTGAAGTCTAACTTCTTGTCAAATCTAAATGCCTTAATGTTCCTCGCGACTTCCCACACTTCCCTCAGCTGAACCCGCTCTAACAATCCTCTCCCCCCTTGGTTTTCCTATTACCTCATCCTCCTCCATCACTATCTCTCCCCTTAGGATCGTCATTATAACTTTTCCCTTCAGCCTCCATCCCTCGTAGGGGGTCCATCCTGCTTTCGTGTAGAAGTTCTCAGCTTTGACAGTCCACTCCCTCTTCATGTCAACGATTATAATGTCTGCATCTTTTCCTTCTCCCCAGCCTTTGTTCTTTATCCCAAATATCCTTGCTGGGTTTATGCTCATCTTTTTCACGATGTCCCATAACGTTATCAATCCTTTGTTAACTGCATTTAGGAGTAAATGGACTTCAGTTTCTAGCCCTGGAAGCCCTGCAGAGCCAGCTTCCTTGTCTTCAGGTGTATGTGGGGCGTGATCACTTGCTATTATTGGGATATCTTTTATCCTTGACCAGAGGTACCTTCTTTCCTCTTCGCTCCTTAATGGGGGGTAAACCTTCAGGAACTTGTTCCTCTCGTAGTCCTTCTCCGTGAGAAATAAGTGATGAGGGGTTACTTCAAAGCTGACCCAGGGTAACTTTTTGCTTAGTATCTCCTGAAGGCCTCCTTTTGTTGAAACGTGACATATGTGTAGGGGCTTCTTCAACTTTTCAGCCGCTGACAGAGCTTTTCTTATTGCGGTCACCTCAACTATTGGTGGCCTCTCTGGATGTCTCTGAATTAATTCATGATCCTCGGCATGGACGCTTACAATCCCTGGGGCTTTCCTGAAATCTTCTTCAAAGTTCTTGGAATATATTCCCCCAGTTGATGCCCCCATAAATATCTTGTAGAAATCAGCCGGCTTAGGTTCGTTTCCAGCTAGTAAGAAGCCAAGGGCATAATCTGCATAGCTTTTTCTTTTAAATAAAAGCTCCCTCATTCTAAGGATTCTTTCGTCCATTACAGGAGGTTTTGTATTTGGCATATCAAATACCGTTGTTATCCCCCCATGAAGCGATGCCTTTGTCCCACTTCCTATTGTTTCCTTTCTATGTTCTTCAAAATCCCTTAGATGAACGTGAACATCTATTAGGCCGGGCAGTATTATTTGGCCTTTCCCTGCCTTAATTTCGCTGTCACCTTTTAATTTTCCTAGAGAAAATTTTGATATTTTGCCATCCTCTATGCCTATATAACCGTCAAATATCCTTTCATTGAGAAGAAATTTACCTGCGATGACCATCTCCATATTGAACACCTCTCTACAACAAAATTTTTAGGGTTCTTAAGCTTTTTCTGGATTTCTTACCTTCTTTGTTGAAGTTTTAGCCTGATTAGCGACCGATATTTCCTTTAAATTGGGAAAACCGGAAATAAATAACTTTTACATTGACGTTAAGGTTTGAGATCTAGAATTTCTTGTAACCACTAATTAATCTAACGGATTTCAAAATTTGTCGTAATCCTTAAATACTGCATTTAATGTATAAAACTATGCCATACTTCCTCAATGGTGGCATTGTTGTGTCTTTAGAGATACACGGTGGGTGATATGCAATGAAGAGATTGCTTGGCATATTGGCAATATTAATTGCTCTTGGTATGGTAGTGACGCCCCTTCTAAAGCCAGTGGCTGCAGAAGAGCAGAAGGTTCTTAAGATAGCAATGTACTCAGCAACGGGTTCACTCTTCATGGGTGCATGGAATCCAAGTTCAGCAGGTTTCAGAGATGTGTACTCACTTAGAGCAGCAAGCCTTGCCCAGGATGAGGGAGCAAGCGTCTGGGGTATTGATGGTGACTTGGTCTGAAAGTTGTCAGCGAGGATGATAACCACTTCGTAATTACGATCTACCACACCTACACGTTCCCACCATACAAGAAGTATCAGTACTGGTACTTCACACCATACACCCCATATCCATGGCAACTTATCTACGCAATCAGTGAGGTAGTTGCTCACAACAAGAAGTACTCCTTCAGTGAGTCAACCGAAGAAGTTCAGCAGATTGATATGCTAACTCCTAGCCACACCCAGGATGTTTTAGCAGAGCTTGAGAAGCTCAAGAAGGAGAAGCCAATTCCAGATGTAATCAAGCAGTTCATTTATGATGAGCAGGATGAGATTAAGGAGTACGATGACATAATCAACTTTATCAAGCAGCACAACCACATGTTCATATCAAACGGTCCATACATAGTTGATGTGTACAAACCGGAGAACCTCTACCTTAGGTACGTTAAGTTTGACAAGTGGGTTAAGCCTGAGTACGCAGAGCCAATGTACAACTTTGAGCCGTACTTTGACGTTATCGAGCTTTACGGTATACAGAACGAGAATACAATAATTCTTGGTGTTGCTAAGGGAGATTATGACGTATCATTATATTCATTCCCGTCATTCAAGTTCTCAGGACTTAGCGAGGAGGACAAGAAGAACATTGACATGTACGTTAATATTGGTGGATTCTGGGATATGGTTTGGAATCCAGTTCACGACAAGGACAATCCATACCTAATCACCGTTGGTGACAAGAAGTACTTCAACCCGTTCGCAATCAGGGAGATAAGGTTTGCAATGGAGTACCTCATTAACAGGAACTATATCGTCCAGAACGTCCTCCAAGGTTCAGGTGGGCCCATGTACACCCCATGGACGAGCGGTGACAAGCTCGCAATCGAGAAGCTACAACCAGTTCTTGATGCCTTTGGAATTGACGCCCAGGGTGACGAGGAGTACGCACTACAATTAATCGACGAGGCCATGAAGAAGGCTGCAGAGGATCTCGCTAAGATGGGCTACAAGCTTGAGAAGAAGGATGGCAAGTGGTACTTCAACGGAGAGCCCGTCAAGATTGTTGGTATCGGAAGGCAGGAGGACGAGAGAAAGGATGAGGCTTACTACATTGCAGAGATACTCAAGAAGGCAGGATTTGACGTGCAAGTTAAGATCGTTGACAGGAGGACCGCAAACAAGATAGTCTACCTTAGTGATCCAGCTAACTACGAATGGAACTACTACACTGAGGGCTGGGTTGCAAGTGGTAGCGTTAAGTTCTCAATAAGCAGGATCCTGCAGTACTACACCACAGCATGGTTCGGCCCAGGATTCGTTGGCTGGAAGTTCACACCGGAGAACACCTACAGAGCAACCGTCAAGGAAGTTCTCGAGTTCCTTGGCGAGGGTGACATCCAGAGCGCAATTGACATGCTTGGACTTGAGTACTACACCAGTGTTGACAAGCTTAAGCCAATCCTCGATTGGACTGCTGATGACGTTGGATGGCTCATCTACACCAGCCACTACAAGAACTTGACCCTAGACTCAGAGGCTAAGTACTGGGACATGAGCAAGATTGGCGCAGCACTTGGTATCTACGAGAGTTTCAGAGTATTCACCGCAGAGACCTGGGAGTTCTTCCCAGTCAACAAGAAGATCAAGTTCAGAGTCATGGATCCAGCAGTTGGTCTTGGTAACAGCATTGTCATGAAGAGTGCCTACCTTGCTGAAGCTCCAGAGACACCAACCCAGACTGAAACTGAAACCAAGACCGAGACAAAGACTGAGACCCAGACACCAACCCAGACGGCAACTGCAACTGAAACCGTAACCCAGACAGTGACCCAGACGGTTACTCAGACTGCATCACCAACTGAGACCACTGAAACCGAGGGGGGCATTTGTGGTCCAGCAGCTATCTTGGCCCTAGTGGCAGTACCACTACTCTTGAGGAGAAGGCTCTAATCTCAGTTTCCTATTTTCTTGTTCCTTTTCTGCCTATTTTCCTTGCAATCTTTCTGAGAGTTCTTCAGATTTTAGATTTCATGGCTTTTTAGGGTACCCATTTAAATGAATATCGAAAAGAAGATATTTAAACTAGTTTTACAAGCTTGAAAAAGACGATGTTCAAAAATGTTCGTTACAAAACTTGCTTGGGCAGGAGGGTGAGAAATGGGGATGGGTAAATACCTGCTCATAAGGATAATAAATGCATTAATAGTTCTCTCGATAGTCACCCTGGTGGTTTCGGCGCTATTCGTCAAGATGGCCGAAAAGGACTTAGAGAACAGGATCCAGGAGTTAGTGAATTCTGAATATCAAAGCCTGTTACAACAGAATAAAGCTCCTTCTGATCCTGAAAAATGGAGGGAAGAGAGAATAGCTTACTACAAGCACCAGTTTAAGTTAGATAGGCCGTACTGGTGGAGAGTTCTGTATTATGCCAAGAGGACAATACTCTTAGATTTCGGTAATACCAGAATCCCAATATTTGGAACTGAGAGAAACGTAAAGAACATAATCTCCCTCGCACTTCCAAGAACGATACTTCTATTCACAACCGCTCAGATAATAGTTATCATTATTGGACTACTCCTGGGAGTTAAGGCTGCCCAGAAGGTTGGTAGTCTATTTGACAGAACACTGTCGATTCTGGCGCTGATTACCACGAGTATACCAATGTGGTGGTTCGGAATGATGATGCTCTTGATCTTTGCCTTCAAGCTTGGATGGTTCCCAGCGAACTCAATGCCTGATCCAAATTTGACGGGTCTTGCTCACGTACTTGACGTGGCGAAGAGGTTGGTACTCCCAGTTACCACAATAGTATTTGTCTTATTTGGAGGATGGGCCTGGGTTACAAGGAACATAATGATAGGAACTATGCAAGAGGACTTCATCATGGCTGCAAGGGCGAAGGGTGTTCCAGAGAGAAAGGTAATTTATGGCCACGCCTTAAGGGCAGCAGCTCCACCAATCGTTACAATGACGATATTCTCGCTCCTTGGTTCATTAGGCGGTGCAATAATCACGGAGAGTGTGTTCAATTGGCCTGGAATGGGTAGAGTCTATTGGATTGCGATCCAGACTAATGAGATAAACCTCGTTATGGGACTGACGTTCATAAGTGTGGCACTCTACCTAATTGGGGTGATAATAGCTGATATATCATACGGTTTCCTCGACCCAAGAGTAAGAGTTGGTGCCTCAGCAAGTATGTGAGGTGGGGGAGATGGTTAGATGGGTCGACCTTAAAGACTCATTATCAAACTTTTGGTTTGAGTTCAAGAGGCAGAAGACCGGAATACTTGGAGTTCTCCTCCTCATATTTTGGATTCTCGTTGCAATAGGAGCCCCGTACATTACTGAGCCGGATATCCCAGAAAAATGGAGGAGCATATGGATAGAATACCCAAAAACAGTTCCTCCAACTTGGGTTGGCATATTCAGTGGTGTTAGTGAGGCGCCGCAGTACGTAGTGCCCCCGGAGGAATTACAGAAGTACGTGAGGGTAGAAGGGACTAAAATAATAGTTGATATCCCCTATAACATGAAGTACGACGTTCCTCCTCAGGATATCGTTATAATGGGCATTTCAGGTAATTCAACGCACAAAAGATTAAAACCATCACTCACATTGAAAGTCCTGAGGCCCGATGGAGAGGAAATAACCCTAGTTTCAGGGCTTAAAATCAAGGGAACTACCAACATTCAGGTTGCAAGGGATAGTTCAGTTAGGAAGACAGTTATAAATTGGGTTAAACAGAAAACTGGAATTCAACTAGATCCTACTAAGGAATTTCAGCTTGTAACTACCCTTGATACACTTAAGGTCGTTTTTGCAAAGCTTTCCCCAGACATGCTTGACAATCCACAGGCCCTCAAGGGCGAATATCACATAATACTTGAGATTAAGACGCCTAAGGGAACCTCCGTTGATTTATCAAACACCAAACTCATCCTTACTGGAAGGACTTACGGTTATCTTGGAACAGATGACAAGGGAAGAGACTTATTTGCAGGAATTGTCTGGGGTTCGAGAGTGTCCCTGACCATAGGAATAGCAACCGCAGTCCTCACGGTTCTCGTTGGTATATTCTATGGCGTTGCAGCTGCCTACTTTGGAGGATGGACCGATGAGATAATGATGAGATTCCAGGAGTTCATGGCTTCAATTCCAAGTCTCCCTATCCTGATACTCCTGGGAACGTACTTCGGTGGGCACATTCAGCTCTGGCAGATAGTATTACTGCTAACGGTCTTTGGTTGGGTCGGAATAGCTAGAGTAGCAAGAAGTATGGCATATCAGATTAAGGAGCAAACGTACGTAGAGGCGGCAATAGCCCTTGGAGCTGGTACTGGTAGAATAATCTTCAAGCACATGGTTCCACAGCTCTTGCCTTATGCCTTCGCTCAGATGGCTTTAAATGTTCCAAGTGCCGTGCTCTCTGAAGCATCGCTTAGTTTCTTAGGTCTTGGAGATCCGACCCAAGTAACTTGGGGTCAGATATTACACGATGCACAGAATGCAGGTGCAGCAGTAAACGGTTACTGGTGGTGGGTTATCCCTCCAGGGCTTGCAATTGCCTTAGTGGCGTTAACGTTCGTTCTCCTGGGTACCGCACTTGATAGGGTGTTGAACCCAAGACTCAGGAGGTTGTGAATATGGGGAGGAAGATACTTGAGGTTAGGAATCTTAAGATGTATTATTTTACTTCGAGGGGTCCTGTTAAGGCGGTTGATGATGTTACTTTTGATCTTGAGAAGGGTGAGGTGCTTGGGCTTGCAGGGGAGAGTGGTTGTGGGAAGTCGTCAATAGGCTTCACCTTGATGGGAATGCCTCAACCGCCAGGAAGGATCGTTAGTGGTAGTATTAAGATTGATGGCAGGGAGATAGTTGGCTTACCCGAGGATGTTCTTAGGAGGGAGATTAGGTGGCAGAAGATTTCAATGATATTCCAGGGTGCTATGAATGCCCTCAACCCCGTTTACACTATTGGTTATCAGATGATTGAGCCTTTAATTTATCACAAAGGCATGGAGAGGGAGGAAGCACTAGAGAAGGCGATGAAGTACTTGGAGCTCGTTGGTCTTGATCCTGAAATAGTTTACAGGTATCCGCACGAGCTCTCGGGCGGGATGAAGCAGAGAGTCATCATTGCTACCGCCCTAATACTCGAACCAGACATTGTAATTGCAGATGAACCAACTACAGCCCTTGATGTTGTTGTTCAGGCTCAGATAATAAACCTGATGAAGAGGCTGAAGAAGAAGCTTGGCCTTTCAATGATCTTCATCACTCATGACCTCAGCATCTTGGCTGAGATTAGTGACAGGGTTGCGATAATGTACGCGGGGAAGATCGTGGAGATAGGGCCAAGCGAGAAGATATACAATGAACCAGCACACCCGTACACGCAGAAGCTCTTGGCCGCAATCCCAAGGCTACATGAGGATGTTGAAAAGCTGGAATTTATCCCAGGAAGTCCTCCAAACTTGCTCAATCCTCCAAGTGGTTGTAGGTTCCACCCAAGGTGTCCTTATGCCATGGATAGGTGCAGACAAGAGGAACCAAAGCTTGTTGAGGTTGATAAGGATCACTATGCCGCATGTTGGCTCCTGTGAGGTGGTCGTATGAGTGAGCCAGTCCTAAAGGTTGTTAATCTTAAGAAGTACTTCCCGGTTAGGAGGGGGTTGCTGGCTTCGCTTAGGGGAGAACCTCCAAAGTTCGTTAGGGCAGTTGATGGGGTAAGCTTTGAGGTTCACAAGCAGGAGGTGTTTGCCTTAGTTGGGGAGAGTGGTTGTGGTAAGACTACGACGGGAAAGCTGGTAATGAAGCTGTTGGAACCCACGGATGGAAAGATATACCTTGAGGGTCAGGATGTTACAGAACTAAGAACCAAGGAGGAGATAAAGGCTTATAGGAGAAAGGTTCAGATGATATTCCAGGATCCCTTTAGCTCAATGAATCCTAGGTTTAGGATCTATGATGTTCTTGAGGAGCCCCTCCTAATTCATGGTATTGGTGAGACGAGGGCTGAGAGGGAGGAGTTGATTTACAAGGCTCTTGAGATGGTTAAGATAGTTCCCCCAGAGGAGTACGTGCATAGATTCCCCCACATGCTCTCGGGAGGTCAGAGGCAGAGGGTTGCTATTGCTAGGGCCCTTATCCTTAACCCAACATTCATAGTTGCGGATGAGCCAGTGTCAATGCTTGATGTTTCAATTAGGGCGGAAATTCTTGAGTTGATGAAGGAGTTGAAGGAGAAGATGGGGGTTACGTACCTTTACATTACACACGACCTCTCGACTGCAAGGTACTTTGCTGACTGGATTGCGGTGATGTACCTCGGAAGGATTGTTGAGATGGGTCCGGCTAAGGAAGTCATTGACAATCCAATTCACCCGTACACTAGGGCTCTCCTCACTGCAGTCCCCGAACCTGACCCCTCAAGGAAGGACGTCATTAAGGAACTCCCAATCAAGGGTGAAGTGCCAAGTGCTGTAAACATACCGCCAGGCTGTAGGTTCCACCCAAGATGCGTGTACTTCCAGAAGGGCTTGTGCGACAAGAAAGAACCCCAAATGATAGAATACTCCCACAACCACTGGGTCGAATGCCACCTAGCTGGAAAGATATGAGGAAATGACCATGGGGATCATTAAAGGTCTAAGGTATCCGACTATACTTGCCGGTCTCCTTCTACTATTTCTTTCATTAGGCTTAGCATTCATTGCCTTGCAAGGCAAAATTATTAGCAAAGAGCTTTCTGGTGATTTAAGCCCAGGAACGCACTTTCTTTATGACAAACAGATAGTAAAGATAATTGATGCCAATTTAACCCTCTATTCAGCAAACGCCAACGTTTCTGTATCATGGGAAGGCAAGTACTACAACTTTGAACTTAAGAACAATAGTAGGACAATTACCGGTTTACATGACTTTCCGGCAATAACTACCGATGGAATGGTAACGTACAAGCTTGCAATCCTTGGGTATTCATATCCCTATTCATGGCTGTCTCCAATAGGCTTCATTACAATGATAGCAGGTAGCATGCTTTCCCTTCTAGGCTTTGTTAGTTACATGCAGGGAGAAATGGAAAAGGTGAAAAAGACGAAGAGAGAAGACACCCATGGTGGTGAAGATGTACAAGGAGCCGCTTGGCGTAAAGGTAGACTTTAAAACTGGGATAATTCCTGGGGCCAAGAAGTCCGTGAGAAGATTAAGCGACATGAAGGGATACTTCTTGGATGAGAAAGCCTGGGAGGAAATGGTCAAGGATGATGATCCTGTGGTTTACGAAGTTTATGCGGTGGAGCAGGAGGAGAAGGAGGGTGACTTGAACTTTGCAACCACTGTTTTATACCCAGGGAAAGTCGGTAAGGAGTTCTTCTTCACCAAGGGGCATTTTCATGCCAAAAAAGATAGGGCTGAAGTTTACGTTGCACTAAAGGGTAAAGGAGGCATGCTCCTCCAAACTCCAGAAGGAGAAGCGAGATGGATTCCAATGGAACCTGGGACTGTAGTCTACGTCCCCCCTTACTGGGCTCATAGAACAGTTAACACTGGAGATGAACCGTTCATATTTCTCGCGATTTACCCGGCCGATGCAGGACATGACTATGGGACGATAGCAGAGAAAGGATTCAGCAAGATCGTTATAGAAGAGGACGGCGAAGTTAAGGTAGTTGACAATCCTAGGTGGAAGAGCTGATATCTCTTCTTCACTAATTTTTGATGTTTGAGTTTGTTTGCACTTGAAGCTTTAGGTGCTGAATTGACATTTCTATGTGTAAATAATCCTTAAAAACTTCTAATTTTTACATATTCATGCCAAGGTGATATGGGTGAAGTGGAGGGTTAGGGTTCTCGTCAGGCTGAAGGAGGGATTAAATGATCCAGAAGGGAGGGTTATAGGCAACGCACTCAGGAACCTTGGCTACAAGGTTGAGGATCTTAGGGTTCCTAAGTGCTTTGAGTTTACCCTAGAGAGCGAGAGGCCTGAGAAAGAAGTAGAAGAGATGTGCAAAAGGTTACTTGCAAATCCCCTGATCCACACTTGGGAGTACACAATTGAGCCGGTGAAATGAGATGCCCAGGTTCGCAGTTATAGTCTTTCCAGGAACGAACTGTGACTTTGAAACAGTCGAGGCCATAAGGAAGGCGGGAGGAAAGGCTGAGAGAGTTTGGTATCAGGAGTCAATAAAGGACTATGATGGCGTTGTTCTTCCGGGAGGCTTCAGCTACGCTGATTATTTAAGAGCCGGAGCAATCGCGGCAAGGCAGAGGATAATGGAGGAAGTTAGGGAGTTCGTAGAGGAGGGAAGGCCCGTCCTTGGAATATGCAATGGCTTTCAGGTTCTAACTGAATCGGGGATTTTGCCTGGTGCCTTAAGACCGAACAAGATCCCGAGGTTCATCTGCAGATGGGTTTACCTTAAGGTAGTTGATACCAACACGGCATTTACACGGCTCTACGAGCCGGAGGAGGTCATCAGGATGCCGATAGCTCACGCTGAGGGTAACTATTACATTGATGACCCCTCAAAGGTTAGGGTGGTCTTCCAGTATAGTGATGAGAAGGGAAACATAACCGAAGATACGAATCCCAATGGATCAGTCTTGAACATAGCCGGGATAAGCAATGAGAAGGGCAACGTTTTAGGAATGATGCCTCATCCTGAAAGGGCAAGTGACAGGTTCCTGGGAAGCGAGGACGGGCTTAGGGTGTTTAGAAGCATGGTAGAGTGGGTTAAGAGGTGATTTTTATGTTCCCGCACGAGGAAAAGTACATTCGTGAGAGGCTAGGTAGGGAACCAAATGAACTTGAGTGGGCAATGCTTGAAGTAATGTGGAGCGAGCATGCATCTTACAAATCAAGTAGGCCTTGGCTCAAGCTTCTGCCCACGAAGAACGAGCACGTAATTCTTGGCCCAGGAGAAGATGCCGGGATAATAAAGTTCGATGATGAAACTTGGATAGTTGCCGGAATAGAGAGTCACAATCATCCCTCCGCCGTTGAACCTTACGGTGGGGCCGCAACTGGAGTTGGTGGGATTGTCAGGGATGTCCTTTGTATGGGGGCTAGGCCCATAGCGTTATTAGACCCGATAAGATTTGGGCCCCTTGAGAACGACAGGAACAGATACCTTTTCGAGTACGTGGTTAAAGGTATAGCTGATTACGGTAATAGAATTGGCGTTCCGACCGTTGGAGGAGAGACGGAGTTTGATGAGAGCTTAGATAATTACACACTCGTAAATGTGGCCTGTATAGGAATAATGAGACCAGAGCACTTAGTTCACAGCTACGTTACTGAGGCTGGATTAAAGCTCGTGTTGGTAGGTAATAGAACTGGGAGGGATGGAATTCACGGAGTTACGTTCGCTAGCGAAGAACTTAGTGAAAATGCTGAGGAAGAGGATCGCTCCGCCGTCCAGATCCCCGATCCCTTCACTGAAAAATTGTTGATAGAGGCAACTCTTGAAGTCGTGTACACGGGTAAAGTTAAGGCATTGAAGGACTTGGGTGGTGGCGGCTTAACCTGCGCCGCCTCCGAGATGGCCGGGAAGAAGGGCTTTGGGGCAATAATATACGCCGACAGGATTCCCTTGAGGGAGCCTGGAATGAATGTCGTTGAGGTTATGATTTCCGAGAGCCAAGAGAGGATGCTCTTTGCGATAAGGCCTGAGGACGTTGAAATCCTGGGGAAGATATTTGAGAAATATGGGCTTGAGTGGGCTGTTGTGGGAGAAACTATAGAGGAGCCCCGCTTTATCGTCTACTGGAAGGGCGAGAAGGTTGCAGATCTTCCCATTGATCTCCTCACTGACGTCCCCACGATTAAATGGCCCTTGAAAAAGTATAAGATTGAGGAGGACGTTGAAACTCCCCAAATTTCCTTGGAAGAAGCCTTCGATAGGGTTTGGAGGAGTCCGAACATTATAGCAAAGAGGTGGATTTGGGAGCAGTATGACCATGAAGTTCAGGGAAGAACCGTTGTAAAGCCTGGATTTGATGCCGCAGTTTTGAAGATAAACGATGAATATGGCCTAGCCTTTGTTGCCGATGGCAATCCCAGGCACAGCTATCTAAACCCCTATCACGGAGCCATGGGGGCGGTTGCCGAAGTCGTGAGGAATCTCGTTAGTGTTGGAGCTAGACCCATGGCATTAATCGATAACTTGAACTTTGCCTCTCCCGAAAGACCCGAAGTTTACTGGGCCTTTGCCGAGACCGTGAGGGGTTTAGCTGATGCAGCTAAAGCTTTCAACCTAGCTTACATAAGTGGGAACGTCAGCTTTTACAATGAGGTTGTGGATAAGCCAATAAAACCGACTCCAGTTGTAGCTGGCCTTGGAAAGGTTAAACTTGAAGTAATCCCTAAAGGTCCCAGGAGAGGAGATCTCATCGCCGTCGTGGGAGAAACTAAGAAGGAGCTTGGTGGTTCCGAGCTGTACAGGATTCTGGGAATCAGCAAGGGAGTAGCACCGAGGGTTGACCTTGAGAGAGAAAGAAGGAACGCCTACGGAGTTCTTGAACTCATCGAGAGTTCGCTGGTATCCTTTGTTCACGATGTATCAAAGGGTGGAATCGCAGTGGCTTTGGCAGAGATTAGCACGTGGTTCAACGTTGGGGTTTCTGTCAAAATTAAGACTAACTTAAAGCCAGTAGACTTCGCATTTAGTGAAAGCCATGGGAGGTATGTTATAACGTTCCCAGAGGAGAGCTTAGAGAAAGTTCGGAGAGTTCTCCCAGTTGAAGTTGTTGGACGTATCGGCGGGAAAGAATTTGAGTTAGATATAAACAATGAAAAAGTTACAAAGGACGTTCAATGGCTTCGGGATATCTACTGGAACGAACTGTACAGGCTTATGGACTAAAACCCTATAACATCTTTTAATGCCCTTGGTATCTTTTCCGCAACATCAATTGCCGTATACGCCTCTTCTTTCTCTTCTTTTAGAAGATCTCCAGCGTACCCAACGAGAAATGCGGCAGCTTGAGCTGCTCTTAGAGGGTTATTGCCTAAAGCCAAGAACGCTCCAACGGTTCCAGCTAAAACGTCTCCAGTTCCCCCAGTTGTCATGCCCTTGTTTCCAGTTTTATTGTAGTACCATCCATTTCCATCGCTTATAATGTCAATTGGCCCCTTTAGGAGTATCGTTCCTTCAATTTCTTTGGCTTTTTCCATTACAAGTTTAGCCCTTTCCTCAAGAGAACCCTCGGGCTTGACCCCAAAAAGAGTGTAGAACTCTCCTGAGTGAGGTGTTAACACGAAAGCCTTGCCCTTTAATGACTCCTTATGTTCGGCCACTATCTTAAGGCCGTCTGCATCTATCACGATAGGCTTATTCACTTTCTCCAGGAATTCAGAAACGAAAGCCTTTGTTGCCTCATTTATTCCTATCCCCGGCCCCAGGACTATAGCATCAACTTTCTCAGCAAGTTTCAACGCCTCTTCTACATGTCTTGCCGTTAGGTTTTCACCCCTAACTTCTCTAATGATTAGATTGGGGTCGGTAATTTTCTTTGCGACCCTCTCTGGAGTTAGGAGGAACACAAGATCAACGAGATAACTTGCGGCTTTAGCAGCTAAGTATGGAGCTCCATAATAGTTTTCGCTACCTCCTATGATGAGCAACTTCCCATTCTGGCCCTTATGTTCGCCTTTCCTCTTGAACGCAAATTTGACGTGGGCTGGCCCTACCAAGTGGTACAGCTCCCTGGGATATCCTATCTTCACTATGATCCTCTCAAAGTCCCTGAACTCTTCCTTATCCCACTGAAATGTAATTGCTAAATCACACTCTACCCTTACCTCGGAAGGATATCCGCTTGGTAAGTCAATACTTACAATCTTAGCCTTCCCGGAGTATTCGTTTATCTTCTCTATCGCTGACTTTATCGGTTCCCTGGGTTCACCCTTCGTTCCAGCTCCAAGGAGAGCGTCAACTATTACATTAAAACTAGATAAGTCCAAATCTTTTATCTGACTTGAATCTTTTAGTACCTTTACCTTTACAAATTCAAGGTTCTTGAGTATGCCCCAGTTAAGCTTAGCCTCTTCGCTCCTTATCTTTGCTTCATCCCCCACAAGGAAGACCGTAACATCATTCTCAAAACTTAGGTGTCTTGCAGCAACGAACCCATCCCCTCCGTTATTCCCAGTTCCACAGAAGACAGCTATCTTAAGGCCCTTCCCAAATCTCTCCTCTATAACTCTAGCAACCCCGGCCCCTGCATTTTCCATTAGCTGGAAAGGAGTTATCCCAAGCCACTTAGCGTTTATGTCCCATATGTAAACGTCTTCGATCCTCATTCTCATCCCCAGGATAGGATGGCAAAGAGGACTTTAGGGTTTTTGGATTATTAAGTTAAATTAGGACTTTTAAATGTCCACTTTTGTGCGTAAAGTTTATAAAGCCAATGCTGAGAGTTAGTATTGGGTCTCGCAGCGGGGTGGGGCAGCTAGGAGTGCCCGCCGGGCTCATAACCCGGAGGTCGGAGGTTCAAATCCTCCCCCCGCTATACATTTATTTTCTGTGGTAATTATTTTCGGAGGATTGTGAGTAATATTCTTGAAGAAACATTGCTAGCTTTTCTTGCTTTCGTAAGATGGTGAACCCAATGACTTCAGCGAACCTTGCAACACTGCTCCTCCTGTGAATACTGATTCTGTATAGGTCGCTAGTGTACTCGTATTCCTGTCCCCTAATTACAACTTTTGTTCCTTTCTTTCTAGCCAAGTACACCGTGGAGTGAATTCCCATACCCTCAAGAAGATCCCTACATAATTTAAGGACGTCTTTATCATAGTTATCTGCAGTTATACTAGCTTTTCGTGGGTTCTTTTTGCTTATGGAAACGCTCCCCTCGCTATCAAAGAATCCCCTTAGGAATTCTACGGGCCACCTTCCTGCAACTTCGAACAGCTTCTCCCTTGGCCCGCTCAAAAACATGTAAAGCTCCTTGCTTACAGCTTCAACAACCCACCTTCCAACTCTTGAAGAATCGTTCTCCCAGTAGAGGCTTGGCCTCAAGCCTATATCTTTAAGGGCCTCAGCGAAGGCCTCAGCGAACTCCCTGTCAACTACCTTAAGCCTTATCCTGTATCTGTATCTATCGTCAAGGCTCACACTCCCATCCCCGAGGTGTACTCCAACTACATAGGCAAGAGAAGGTGATTCAAAGTTAATCCTCCTGACTTTCCTCAGAGGATCACTCTCCCCTTTGCACCATCTCATAACAGTGGCCTTTGAAATCTTAACTCCCTTCTTTTCCTTAATAATCTCGCTTATCTTGGAATAACTCAAGCCCTTCTTTCTTAACCTTCTCACTTCTTCACGAATCTTCTCGACCTCTTGGGGACTTAAATCCTTAAGGGATCGCATACTCAGCACTATCAATATAAGTATTTAAATTTTTAGATGATGATAGGCTTTATAACTTCCCATGATGGTCACAGAGACCTGAGAAACTAAAGTTGCAAGTGCCGCTCCAGAGGCTCCATACTTGGATATGAGAATATAGTTCAGCACTACATTTAGCAGGGCCGTGAAGCCCACTATCTTCGTAAACTCAAGCTCCTTACCGGTTGCGTTCATTAGACTTCCTATAAGGGAGTTCAGGAACATAAAAGGAACTGCAACCCCTAGGATTTTGAGAATTGGAATGCTGGGTAGGAATTTACTTCCCAAGAAAATGCTGATCAAGAGGTTAGGGAATGCCATCAATCCACCGGCACCTACGATTCCTAGTCCTAAGAGGGTCATATAGGCTTTATTGAACAGCGTTCTGACTATTCTCCTATCCTTCTCCCATAGCCTTGCCATTGGAGGTAAGATGGTTGGAATCACAACCGTAGGGACAAGCAAGGCAACTTGAATAAACATATATGCCCCTCTATAAAGGCCCGTCTCGTAATTTCCCCTCAGCAGGTTTAGCATGACAACATCGGTCTGATAGTATATCATGGTGAATAGGTTGATTAGCCAGAAGGGATATGACCTTCTGAGAATCCCTAGCCACTCTTTAAGTTTAAACTTAGGCCTCACAAATCCGGCAATTTTGGTTGTGAAGTAAATCCTCATGGTATCTCTGATAACGTATCCAGCCACTAAGGCTTCCACAAAGGTTCGCAGTGATCTGAGGTAGTACAGAATTGGAACTCCCGTTATAAAGGCCCAGCACCTTTCTGTGATTCTCGCTATAGCCTCATACTTGGTAACCTCATGCGCGTACATAAGTCCAGTAAAGAAAGTAGCTACCCAGTATAGAATAGCTTCTACGCCAACTCCCAAGATCAGGAGCTTCACCCAGAGGGGCTTTGGAAGGAATAGAGTTATTACGGCTAGAATCACGAAATTCATAAATGCTAAGGAAATCTTCAGTCCAAGGGCTACTGGAACTAAATCGCGGAGTCTATTTTTATCCTTGGAGACTTCCTTCGTTACATAGAAGTTAACGCCAAAGTCCGAAAATACTCCCAGGATTCCAACGTAGTAGAATATGAAAGAGTATAGCCCAAGACCCTCTGGTCCCAAGGTTCTTCCCATGACAACTATTATACCATAGGCTAGAAACTTCCGAGAGTACTTCAGCAATGAAAAGCCAACCAGCGTTTTCTATGAGCTTCCACTTGAGGCTTTTGGCCATCGCTAAAAGAAAGGAGGGAGGGTTAAAAAAGCTACCTTTCCAGCGGATAGTTTGGGGCTTCGTTGGTGATTATTATATCGTGGGGATGGCTTTCTTTTAATCCTGCTGAAGTTATTATCACGAACTCGCCCTTCTCCTTTAGTTCTTTTATGTTTCTTGCCCCGACGTACCCCATTCCTGCCCTTAGACCTCCTACCAATTGATACAGCACCTCGCTGACTGTCCCTCTGTAGGGGACGACCCCTTCAACGCCTTCTGGAACGAACTTCCTCGTCTTCATGTAGCCTCCCTGGTAGTACCTTTCCGCTCCTCCCTTCATCATTGCCCCTAGAGATCCCATCCCTCTGTACTGCTTGTACTTCCTCCCGTTTATTATTACTTCCTTACCTGGGGCCTCCTTTGTTCCAGCGAGCAGGTTGCCGAGCATTACGGCATCGGCTCCTGCAGCAATGGCCTTGACTATATCTCCGGAATACTTTATCCCTCCATCGGCTATAACGTACAATCCGTACTCTTGGGCTCTGTCAGCGACCATTGCAATGGCCGTTATCTGAGGCACTCCGACTCCGGCAACGACCCTGGTTGTGCATATGCTTCCGGGCCCAATTCCAACTTTAACTGCATCTGCAAACGTTAGGTCATCTACTGCCTTTGGATTAGCTATGTTGCCGACTATGAAGTCTGCATCAACCCTTGACCTCATTTCTTTCATAGCTTTTATAGCCCTGAGATTGTGAGCGTGAGCTGTATCAACAACTATAACGTCAACTCCAGCCTTATCCAGGGCTATGGCCCTCTTTATGTCAAAGGGGCTTACGGCTGCAGCAACTAGCAGCTCACCGTTTTCATCCCTCACTGCGTTCTTGTACTTCTTCCTTGCAACTAAGTCGCTCATCGTTATGAGGCCGATGAGCTTCCCTTCTTCGTTGACAACTGGTAGCCGCTCTATTCTGTTTTCCATCATTATCTTCAACGCTTCCTCAACATCGATGTTCTCAGGGACTGTTATTACGTCCTTGGTCATTAGCTCTCTAACGGTTCTTCCCTCCCTTGCGGCGATATCGGTCTTGCTTATTATTCCAACGACCCTCCCATCCTCAACCACTGGCAGGCCATCGATGTCATGCTTTTCCATTAAGAAGAGAGCAAATTCCACGGTTTCATCTGGGCTTATTGTGATTACGTCCTCAACTATGAACCTCTCGGCTTTCTTCACCCTTTTTACCTGCTCAACCTGCTCCTCTATGCTCATGTTCCTGTGTATAACTCCCAAGCCACCCTCTCGAGCCATTGCTACCGCCATTTCCCATTCAGTCACGGTATCCATCGCCGCGCTTAGAATTGGGATGTTCAGCTTTATGTTGGGGGTAATTTGCGTAGAAACGTCGACATCTTTCGGCTCAACCTCTGTAGCCTGTGGAATTAGGAGAACATCATCAAACGTGTATCCCCTAATTGCATTCTCGAGCTTCTCAACGAATTTTCCCATCTTTTCCCTCCTCCTCACCCTTTTTGAGGAGATAATTTGTTGATATAAAAATCTTTAGGGGGCAATCTTTAAATATTCATTTTTACCCAATATTGAGTAAGAGGTGACAAAAATGATACACATCCTTGAGGAGTACTTCAAGAATTATCCAGCAAGGAGGAAGGTTGTTGAGTTTCTCTGGAATGCTGGACTGTCAGTGAGGGATGGAAAGATCTACATCAGGGGAGTTGAAGTTCCAATCACGGGGATAGCTCAAGCCACCGGAGTAAACAGAAAGATAGTCTATCACACCATAGAGTACATAGAGTCAAAACCAGCGTTGAGAATACTCTTCGAGAACCTCTCTCCTAGGTCGAGCTTAATTTCAATAGCCCCTCTCATGGGCTGGGAAGTGCTCGAGCTCACGATACAAAAAGAATCATATGAGAGAGTCCTTGCTAAGGTTCTCCAGATCCTGGCCGAGAGGGGGATAAGGGTTGTTGAGGTATTTGGGAGCAACCCTTACGAAGAGAGAAGTAAGGCCTATCTCGTTATAGAGGGAGTACTTCCCTTTGATGTCATAGCATCCATGAGAAGTGAAGGGGCGTTGGAGAAGATAGTCATCCACACACCCGAGAGGAATAAAGAGAGGATGATATGTCCGAAGTGTGAAGTCAAATATTGCCCTAGGAAAGTTATCTTCACCCCAGAATCCTAAACCCCCTTTCTCCCTTGGGTTCTTCCCACTGTATCTCCACCCTGGTAACCCTGGCCAGCGGGGGCCCTTGGTGAGCCCATCCTATTAAAGCCTCAACCCTTTCCTCTTCCCCTTCAAGCACGGCCTCAACGCTTCCATCAGGTAAATTCCTTACCCAGCCATTTATACCAAGTTTCCTAGCTTCTCTCTGCATGCTCCACCTGAACCCGACCCCCTGAACCCTGCCGTATATTCTCAAGTGAGCCCTAACGATTCCCATAGCTCCTCCCACCCATATATCTCCTGGGACGCTTAAGATATTTTCTTGAGCTCGACCTCCAGCTTCTCCAAGTCCACCATGGCATAGTATCCCCGTGAAAGCGGACCGGGATTAACAGCTATTGTCCTTCCAATTCTTTCTACTCCCCTACCTTCATGGATGTGACCGCAGATACATAGAGGTGGCTGATTTTCTTCGATAAACTTCCTTAGTCCCCTACTCCCAGTATGAACTCCTGAAAAAGTTTTGTCAAGCTTCGTACCGTACGGAGGAGCGTGGGTTAGAATAATGTCCCCCTCCTTATAGTTCCTCCTTAGGGACTCGTAAATTTCCTCATCCGAAAACTCCCATATTGTTGAGAATGGAGTTACATTCGAGCCACCGAATCCAACTATTCCCACGCCTCTAACTTCGACCCTCTTATTATGGACGCTTATTCCCAGTTTCTCCAATGTTTTAAGGACATCCCTTCCATCACAGTTTCCCATAACAGCCAAGAGGGGCTTTCCAGTTCCAAGGAGAGGGGATAATATTTTTTCAGCCTCCCTGCCGTTGCCAAAGTGGGTGATATCACCGGCTATTAAAATCACATCAAAATCATCAAGCTCCCCCGCTAGTGTCTTAACTTCTCGGTAGTTCCCGTGTATATCAGTTATAGCAAGGACTCTCATTTTATCACCCTAAAAATCTAAGCATGTTATAAGCCTTAAGCTTAACTTAAGCTTAAAAGATGAAATTTTATTCATGAATATGGTGGTAGGGGTGGGATGGAGAGAAGAGCTAAGAAAGGAGGGTTTTCTGAATGTGGGAGATTTCATAATCGAGCTGATTTACATTAACTGTCCCTGTGAGCCGATGCCCCCCGCCCTGGCTATATACGATAAAAAGAACGATGAGTGGTATAGAGTTGATGAGACAGCGCAGGCGAACAACTACACTGAGGCCTGCGACTGGGCAATCGAAGTTATCGAGAGAATTAGGAGGGATGAAGAGGTCAAGATAGTAGGTCTTGATGGGCCTGCCCCACCAAAGGTCGTAGCGAAATTAAGGAAAGCCCTTCAAAAATTGCCAGATTAATGTTAAAATCATTAGATAACACTGAAAGTATTAAACTAAAACTTGCCAAAAGATTTATAAGGGGATTAGATGTGCACCTCGGTAAGGGAACTAATGAAGTATGATGTTGTTATAATAGGGGCGGGTCCTGCAGGCCTTTTTGCGGCTTATGAACTTGCCGAAAAGAGCGATCTAAGCATTCTAGTTATCGAAGAAGGTGGAGATGTCGATCAGAGAGTCTGTCCAATGTACGAGCTCGGCTACTGCGTTGGGTGCAAGCCCTGCCACATAATGAGCGGCGTTGGAGGGGCTGGGGGACTAAGTGATGGAACAGTGAACCTAAGACCGGACATCGGTGGGGATCTTACGGAGTTAACGAACGATGAGAATTATTCTTGGCAACTCGTTTGGGAAGTTGATCAGATACTCCTCAAGCACGGTGCCCCCAGGAACCTGTACAAAGGAGATCCAGACCAAATAAGGTACTGGGAAAGGAGGGCCGCTCAGGCTGGAGTTAAGTTCATCCCAATAATCCAGAGGCACATCGGCAGTGATCACACTCCCAGGGTAATTAAGAGCATTAAGCAGTACTTGGAGAGCAAGGGAGTAAAGTTCATGCTCTGGACAAGGGCTTTAGAGTTCAATGAAGGCTGGGTCAAGGTTCAGAGGGGCAAAGATATCTTCACGATAGAGGCTAAGTACATAATTGTGGCCCCAGGAAGGGGAGGTGCCGAGTGGTTCCATGACGTTGCTGAGAAGATCGGGCTGAAGGCGAGGCATGGACCGATAGACGTTGGAGTTAGGGTCGAGGTTCCGGCCATTATAATGGAGCCGATAACGAGCATAAACCATGATCCTAAGTTCCACATCTACACAGACACCTACGATGACTTCGTGAGGACTTTCTGTACTAACCCGTACGGCTTCGTGGTTGAGGAAAGGTACGATAGTTACGTTGGTGTAAACGGCCATTCAATGAGGGAGAAGAAGAGTAACAACACGAACTTCGCCTTTCTAACTAGGATAGAGCTTACGGAGCCTGTGGAAGATACAACGGCCTACGGGAGGAGTATAGCCCAATTAGCAACAACAATAGGAGGAGGAAAGCCAATAATCCAGCGTTTAGGGGATTTAAGGAGAGGAAGGAGGAGCACGTGGTCAAGAATAAGAAAAAGCGATGTAGAGCCAACGCTCAAGCACGTGACCCCAGGGGATATAGCAATGGCCCTCCCCCACCGGGTAGTCACTAATATAATTGAGGGGCTTGAGAAGCTCGACAAGGTAATTCCTGGGGTTGCAAGTGACCATACCCTCCTCTACGCCCCAGAGATAAAGTACTATGCAATGAAAGTTGAGGTAAATGAGTTGCTTGAGACGAGCATAGAGAACGTATTCGCTGCGGGAGATGGGGCTGGATTAAGTAGGGACATCGTAAACGCCGCTGCAACTGGAATCATGGCAGCGAGGGGCATATTGGTGAAAGAAGGTCTTTTCAACCTCAAGGACTTTAAGAAGCCTGGGAACTGGAAGCAAAAAATAGAGAGTTTAGAATCTGAATCAGCTTGAGAATGCCCTATGGAGTCATTAAAGTCGTTAGAACTACCATCGTTACCGGAACCGCAAGCAATGATTAAAGCTACCTTCATTCTGGAATCATCCAGTTTCCACATGAAGGGATTCTTTTGGTTTGAATTTCATCATCAACACTCCAACCCCGTCTTTACCTATCACTGCGACCAGTGAATATAGACAGGCAAAGCATTACAGGACTAATCTCAGCCAAGATTATTGTAACATCGGGCAGTCTAACGCTTCTCCCTCACGTTCATTGCAATAAGGATCTCCAAAATATCATCAACACCGTGACGGCAAGAATCATGGTTCTAACTTTTGTTCTAAGCTTTTTCATCTCCATTAAGACAGGCGTGGTTAATATTAAGCAACGATGATCCTATGAGTATTCCTTCAATAAGTTGGGCGAGGATAGCTGGAAAACCGAGCTTAAGGGAGATACCAAAATTTTTGCTATTATTAGGATCAGGGTAAGTTCGAGGAATACGTCCATACAGATACCTCCTTATTGTAGCATGGTGTCTGGACATATTTTTAGGTAGTATAAATTTTAAGAGCTTTCTTCTTATCTGAAGAAGGTGAGAATTGTGAAATGCAAATTTTGCTCAAAAGAGGCCTATATAAAGCTTCATTATCCCAAGATGTACCTTTGCATTGATCATTTCATTGAATACTTTGAGAGGAAAGTGGAGAGGACGATAGAGAGATACAGGCTCCTTCAAAAGGATGAAAATGTCCTAGTAGCGGTAAGTGGGGGTAAAGATTCTGCGGTTACGGCTTACGTTCTTAACAAGCTTGGTTACAATATTGAGTGCCTCCACATAAACCTTGGTATAGGAGAATACTCGGAGAAGAGTGAGGAGTTCGCAAAGAAGCAGTGCGATCTAATTGGTGCTCCGCTCCATATAGTTAGGATAAAAGAGATCTTGGGGTATGGAATAGGGGAGGTAAAAACAAGGAGACCCCCATGCTCTTACTGTGGGTTAACGAAGAGGTACATAATGAATAAGTTTGCTTACGACAACGGCTTTGATGTAATAGCCACAGGGCACAACCTAGATGATGAAGCTTCGTTCCTCCTTAATAACATACTACACTGGAACACCGAGTATCTAGCGAAAGGGGGTCCCCTGCTTCCTGGAGAGGGCAAATTTGTCAAAAAGGTCAAACCTCTCTACGAGCTCACGGAGAGGGAAGTTGTGGCCTATGCCCTTGCAGTTGGCCTAGAGTATATTGTTGAGGAATGCCCCCACGCAAAGGGGGCAACCACCCTTGACATGAAAGCAATCCTCAATGAGCTCGAGGAGAAGAGGCCCGGAACGAAGTTCATGTTCGTGAGGGGTTACCTCAAAAAGAGAGAGCTGTTCGAGATCGAAGTAGAGAGAAAGGAGTTAAGAGAATGCAAGGTTTGTGGAATGCCGTCGAGTGGGGAAATTTGTGCCTTCTGTAGGTTCTGGGGGCTGAAAGAACCCCTTAATTTTAAGGTGGGTCGTGATGAGGGTGATCTCTGAAGTACCTAGGGAAAGGGTTAGACTACTTAGGATAGTCAAGCTCTACGCCCTGTACTCCCTCTCCTCTGCGATACTTTGCTCAATGCTTGTGGGGCTTTATCTATTCAGCGAAAAGCCGCACAGATCAATACTGTATTTGGTCGGAACTTTCCTTTTCGTGACTACCTATCTAATGCACCTAGACTTTCTGGATAAGCTGAAGAAGACTCGTTTTAATTCGTACTGGATGTTCTTTAGAAGGTACTCGCCGCCTTTCGGATCGTATGGATTCCTCCATATAATTATCTCCCTCGTGCTTGCCATTGCAGACGTGCTAAAGGGTGGCTACGGAGTTTTAGCGGCCTTAATTGCCGTAAAGGGCCTTTTTGAAATAGTATTACACGACGAAATACACTCCCTTATGGTTCTCTCATACCTTCACTTCGAACTAACTATGAGCAACATAGACCTTCTCGTGATAGTAGACCCGTTTTCTAAGTAAATCTCTTGGTTTTCTCCCACTGCAACTTTCCCATCATCAGCCTAATAAGCCCTCTCGTAGTGTAAATAACGGAAAATACCACAAATATAATGAAATATAGGGGATATGCGAGAACAAAACCCCAATTAACACAGTATCCTGTTCTCTTCTTTTCGATCCAGTTAGAATACGCTACCGAAAGCCAAAACAAAAGGAATGAGAGAGCAGCCAACGTCAGGGAAACTTTGGGAGGGATTATTGAGGAAGGTGGGTGTTCCACGAGCATTAAGTAGGAATTGAGCACGATGGATGAGAACCAGAAAACTGGAACTAAGTAACTCAACAGGTAAAAGTGTTCTATGAATGCCTCGGGGATGCTTGAGGCTCCTCTAATAACAGGCCAGTAGTAGTCTACCATAACCTGAAAGTGACCCTGAGCCCATCTTGATCTCTGCTTTATATAGTGTCTCACATCTTCAACAGCTTCCTCCCATCCTATAACGCCATGATAGTACCAGAACCTGTATCCAGATATGAAAGCCCTAGCCCAGAGCTCTGTATCCTCGGTAACAACATCCTCATTGAAGAATCCCAGACTTGACAGGTGTTTATATCTAATAAGAACCACTGTACCCCCATTCTTACCATTTTCATTGAACTTCATATCTCCCTCTATGGCAACGTTAAAACCAACGAGCCTTTCAAGTGTTATGAACTTGGTTATGAAGTTTTTCTTCCAGTTTCTAGGTCTCACATTCCCCTGGATTCCAATAACGTAGTTTGGAGCCTTTTCCATTATTCTCACAAGTTTTCTTATTGCGTCCCGGGGTATTATGTAGTCCGCATCGAGTATGAACACGAACTCAGGCTTCGGGAAGGCTATGCTTATTATCTCAAGTGCATAGTTCAATGCCTTAGGCTTTTTTCTTCCCCTTTCTGGCGGTACGTTTATAACGACGACCCTCTTATCCTTTTTCTCAAATTCCCTGAAGATTTCAAGGGTTCCATCAGTTGAGTTGTCGTTTATCAGGAACACTCGCATGTTCTTATAGTCCTGATTTAATACGGATGTTACCGTAGCTCTAATTACGGACTCTTCATTGTGAGCAGGTATAAGCACGTAAACGAGCGGATCGAGAGGAGTAGAGGGATCATCAGGTACTTCAAAGGGATAGCTCCTTCTAGTGGCCAGCATTAGAAGGGAGTAAAAGATCGCACCAGAAAAGACCATGAAAAACAGAAAAACAAGTATGCCTTGCAAAACAAGCCAGAGAGGGAATATCTCCAATAACCCGAGGACTAAGAGGATGTATAGATAGAACGTTGACTGAATTCTCAAGGAAGATCTCATGAGTTATCGATAGTTTATTATATTGGATATTTTAAGAGGATTTGCGTGGCCGTGATAAAAATAGTGAATCCTTCATACCAAGTGGCGTTTATACGGGAGTTCCTAGAAGGAGGAGAGTTCATGGAATCATCGAGCCAGGAAAGGATAGTCGCTCAAGGTAAGGTGGAAGGAGCACGATTTAAGCTGATCTATGAATTCTCCACCGGGAACATAATCATCTGGACCCCTGACGAAGATATGAAACTAATATTGTCAAAGCTCATAAAACACGAGAAATTCCTCCGAAACTCGATAATAATTGGCTTTTCCCATAAACTTGGGGCTGAAGGAGATGGATATATACTAATCAGGAAGAATAGAGGGACAGTGAAATTCATTAGGGTAGGTGAGGAGGCGTGGGTAGCCAGAGGGGGAGATGGTTGCTACTTTTCAGCAACGATAAGAGGGTTAAGGGAGATCTTAGCAGAAATGTAGCAATCGCCGGAATATTTATCATCTGGTCGTTTATTATCTTTCTGCCATTCTATAGAGCTCCCGAGATTCCAGCCCTTCCTGTTGACGGAAATGGCCATCTATTCAAGGTTTACAAACTCATGCAGGATGGATGGAAGCCATGGATAAATGATTGGTACACTGGATATCCATTTCTCAAGTATTACCCGCCACTCTCATACTTGGTCGCTGCCTTCTTTGGGAAAATTTTAGGAACGCCTATTCGAGGACTAGCCATAACATTAACCCTCTTCTCGCTAATTGGAGTGGTTTCCCTTTATAAGCTGACTAAAAACGTGCCACTGTCATTACTCTATCCAACACTGCTTGCGCACTCTCCAATAGTAACGATTGAAGGTGCATATCCAAGGCTGTGTGCCCTTCTTGCGGCCCCAGCCTTTATCCTGGGTGCAAAGCTGATATTAGAGGGAAACGCTAAGGAGGTAACTCTCGGCTCAATGCTGGTCTCGATAGTGCTACTAACCCACCACTCAGCTCTCCTTCCTCTTGTAGTTCTAGTAGGCGTGCTTTATCTAAGAAAAATGCCCAGCGCACATAACATTGTAAGAGCCATTGGAATAATTCTTGTGCTGACGGCTTTCTTCTACGTGCCATTTATTCTCGATTACAGGTACTCCAACTTCTTTACGATAACCAAATATCCTTACCTATTTGAGTATACGTCAAAAAAACTAGGGGAGATCATCCTATCAAAGTACTTCTTCCTAATGATCCCGCTGTTGCTTACACTATTCTTGAGTGTTAGGAAAACTATCAGACACCTCGCATTAGTTGTCGCGCTCATGCTACTAGCAACGGGATACTATTCGCCAGTTAGAAGCTTCTACAACCTGCCACTACTCTCCAAGATGCTTCCCTACAGATGGCTTGATGTGTTACCTCTAGTTTTAGTCTTAGGGAGCTCGGAAGTTAAGAGGAAGTCAATTGTAAAGATAACCGCAGTCGCCTTAATTATCGCGATAACTCTGGCACTTCCTTACTCAATCGGAGGAATGCCTAAAGACTATTTGGAACTCGCTAAGTTCCTGAAAGACGAGAAAGGTAGGGACTGGAGGTTTTACGTTGTTCCAGCTGTGGCCCCTTATTCTTACCTCCCAGCTTTAACAGGCAAGCTAAGCCTAAACGGCTGGTACCATGAAGGTAGTCCCGCGGACAGGGAATATTTTAGGATGATGCATATCCTTTGTAAGGTAAATTATGGTCAAGATAACCATCTTGCGGAACACTACCTCTTACCCTATGCCACGAGATTCCTTATAACGACTCTTCAATCACCAGTTCCGGAACCGTATAAGTACGTCGGGAAAATTGGAAAGTTCAGAATATATGAAGCTAATACGAGCTTCTTTACACCTGTAGATCTGCTAATCGTTGGGAAATTCTATGATTTTCCCTACAGGTACATATACATGCCCTCCCTTACTGACGTACCCCATGGAGTTAGCACCGTAATGTACCTAGGAGAACCTAAAAAGAGCGAAGAAAAAACCCTGCTAGAGTTCGTGAAGGAAGGAGGTACCCTCATTGTAATACCGGAAAGGGCTGGAGAATTCCTGGGCACTAAGAGCGTTTTAATAGCGATGCCTAATGTAACAGGATTTGCACCATTTGTGTATGAAGGAAAAACATGGTATGGTCCTGTCTTTCAAGGGAATTTAACTCCCATTATCAAGGTAGGCAATTACACGCTCATCGGATTTAGAGACGTAGGGAAGGGTCATATCTATTTCATCGGCGGCAATCTACTGTTTCACTCACTTTACTGGAACTCGAGTAAGGAACTAAACCGCATATTCTCCCTAGCAAAGAACAAAAATGTTTCCCTGGGGTATAGGGACTTCATGATCAGTGATACAAGGTTTAGCGCAACCATCACTTCAACGTCCAGAGCAACTATAATAGTCTCAATAGCATACTACCCATATTGGAAGGTCTACATAGATGGCAAGGAGGTGAAAGTTTGGAGGGACTACAGAACTGGGCTTATGGTTGTAAGCATTCCAGGGGGTATCCACAAAATAGAGGGAGTGTATAGGGATCCATTTATTAACCTGCGATATTATTCATTACTAGGATGGATGCTAGCTGGAGCATACGTCCTGACAAAGAGAAAGAAAACTGGAAAGATTAAGCCGATGAGGCCTCTTTCGGGCCCTGATAGGTGATGAGGGCCTCCCTAACCGAGGCTTTAAATTTCCCTGAACCTTATCCTCAGTCTCTCTTCTCCATCTAAGGGCAACACCACCGTGTAGCTAACACCCTGCTGAATTAAGTCCCACCCGCTTTCACTTTGGCTTAAGGTTTTTATGGGGAACTTCCAGAGGGTAACCTCCCTGTCGAACTCAAGCCCAAACTTTCCTATTGCGTACTTGTCATCAACTTCCAACTCTTTTACCTTGAGAACCTCAGGTTTTTCCATTATGCTTTGAACTGCTAAGTTGAGCTCTATTGCGAGAACTATATCCTTTCCGGAGGCGGAATAATCCACGATGAAACCGTCATCTAGTAGCCTAAATGACTTTTCTACTCTAAAGCCCCCTTCTTCAAACCACAGATTTATCCCATTTTCAAACATGTTGAAGTGGTAGGGCTTAGCAGGTAACTCTAAAATTTCCGCATTTCTTGAGAGCCTAAAATCGTCTATAGTGGTTTCCTGTGGAATAAGGTGATCCTGAAGCATGAACCGCTGGTATTTATCGTATGCGACTTCTCCTCTGAGGTTATCCGGAAGCCTTTTCTCGAGCTCATGTATACTTGGGACACCGGCTCCATCATACGCAACTTCTACACCATGATAATGTTCCCATCTCCTGGTTAGAATGTCTACATAATTAACTAATCTCCTCTTACTTGAGAATTCTATAAGGGAACCTCCGTAGGAGGGCTTAAAAACGGCGTAGAAGTTTTTCCCCTCGAGGAAGACTTCCTCCCTACCATCAAAGTCTATATCTCTAATAAAGTTCCCTGGGGAAACGTAGGTGTTAGCTTTTATTAGGTTGCTCCACACGGCCCTCCTTAAGTGGGGCAGGTATATTCCACCGAAGAGACCGTGCCAGTACGCATCGTTGCACTGGGCCTTGAATAGGTACCTCCTCGCTTCCGGGATGTCCCTTACAAGTCTACTGACCATTAGCATTCTCTTGTGCATGTAGTTACTCTCCGGATACTTGTGGAAGAAGTTCTTCCAGATACCTCCCCTTACGAAGACCCTGTACCTATCAAACATGCCTTTTATCCTTAGCTCGTTCACGAACTCGACAAAAAGCTTCGCCTGCTCAGCTGGCAGTGACCACTCGCTCATCTCAAAGTACGAAGCTATCGGGAGGTACACTAAACCCTTAGGCTTGAACCTTTTCAAATATTCAGTGTACAGCATGAGGTTTATCCTCTCATCGGAAGTCACCTTCTCGAAGAACTCCCTGAGCCATCCCTTCTTGTAGACCCACTCGTGCGTTCCTGGCCAAATTCCGAACTTCTCTCCATCATCGTGAAATACAGCAACCTTACTTTCGTCTTCATCATCTAGCGAGTGCAAGTAATCAAGGACCTGCTTAACAGGCCTAAATGGAATTAGATATCGGAGCTTTTCATCTATAGGGAACACAACTATCGTTTCTCCACCATCTTCAGTATAGTAGGGCCAAAATAAGTGTTCCTTTAACAAGCCTGCACTCATGAAGTGGTAATCATCCACTATCACGTACTCTATCCCACTTTCTTTCAGCGTTTTCACGAGTTCGGGTTGCCAAACTCTCTCTGTTAGCCATACCCCTTTAGCATCGAACCCGAGGTTTTTGGCCCACTCTTTCATGAGCCTTATCTGCTCTAGCCTATCCTCCTTAGGTATTGCAGCTAGGACTGGCTCGTAAAATCCTGCTACAACTATTTCCACCTGTCCTCTTCTTACGAGCGACTGTAAAAGGTCGATGTACTCTGGTCTATTTTCCTGTAACCACTCTATTAGAGGGCCACTTATGTGGATTGCAACTTTCATACTTGGATATTCCTCTAGAATCTCGAGAAATGGTCTGTACGCTTTCTCATAGGCCTCCTCAAAGACCCAGCCAAAGTTTCCTAGGGGTTGGTGATTGTGAATCCCAAATATGAAGTTCACCATTTTATCCCCACCATATAGTCACTATGAGTGGTGAACACTTATAAATTATTTGTTGCTCGCAAAATACGACTAAGAACTAGCTACAAAGGTTTATATATCCCCAAGAACTGAAAGTTACCTAAGATGGGGATCCTTTTATAATAAAGATTTGGAGGGATTCGCGTGGATAAGAAGCTTGTAGCGATCCTAGTGATATTCCTGTTCGTCCTGTGGTACGCCCTTAGAACTGCTCAAATACCTCCAGCGAACATTCAAGCATCAGCGGAGGTGTTCTATATAAACAACGAAACAGTGACAATAGTAGAAAAGGATGGGTGGGGATTGTTTACCCTTGAAGTCAAGCCAAGAATTTCCGGGTTTACCTTTGAGATAGACTTCCCTCAAGGTACCGAGTACCTGATAAAAGTAAACGGAAAAGAGTACAAAGGGACAACAACCTTCAAGGTGACTCTGGACAGAGATACTGAAATTATAGTGAACTTTAAATTGCCCCAGGAAGAAACTATAAATCTGTACAGAGGGGAAAGCGAATATTATTTAACGATTAAAGCGACAAAATTCCCTATATGGCGTGTCGAATATAAAATAAAGTTAGTGCCGAGAAAAGAAGGAAAATACTAATAATCCCGTTTTTGTCCCTCTTAATACTCTAATTACCATTTAATTCTTTTACCTTTCTTATAGTTAATGCTAACTTTTTTCGAAGTGATTTTACTGGGGAGATCACGTTATCTCACATAACTTACCCAAAGTGTCAATTAACTTCTCTTCCAGTTTTGTGTTATTTTATTTTTATCAAAAATTTTTTAAGTTATTATTATCTATTGTTATTCTGGCGATATCATAATGAGAAAAATAGTAGGGTTATGGTTAATAATACTGGTTTGCGGTGGGACAGTAAGTGCAGGAATTAAGAACAACTATGTGATAGCGGCGACAACTGCCGACCCATATGCAACATTTTGGGAGATTCTGTACAGAGAATCAGAACTTGTTGCAAATATTGAAAATGGCAACTTTAGCCTTGCTCCCGAGCTAGTCTGGAATTCTCACCTTGGAGCTAAAAATGCTGCCAATATCTCAGCCCTAGTGTGGCAGGCATTAGAGGAACTGAAGGCATCCGGAGTCAAAATGTACTACACCGAAGAAGAGCTCCTAAAGATGGCTGAAGACATCAAGCAGAATGGACTTCCTCAGGAGACTGTAGAAGCCCTAAAGGCTCAAGGCTGGACTGATGAACAGATTAAAGCTTTGGAAGAGTACATCATCCAGAACGCTGACTCAATAACTGGAGACTTTAACATGAGTGCATTCCTTGAAGACCTCTCAATGGCATTCATCGACATTGGTTTCAAGTACAACGAGTATGAAGCATGGGGACTAGAAAAGTGGAAGTGGGCTTTACCTAGTAATCCTCCAGTGTTTGAAGAGACGGAACAGCTAATAAACCCAGTTTTGGCCAATTTATGGGTAGCATTTTACAAAGAATACTACGAAAAAGACTATCAGGGGATGGAAAAAGCCATTGAAAACTTGAGAGAGGCTACTTATAACCTGCTGACTGCTCAGTCTATAAGCACCCTTGAAAAGGGAATTGAAAGAGACATTTGGGGCTTTACCTGGGTTAAAGATGGAGGATTTGCTTTTTCAACGGGAATAGGGTCACATATAGTGGAAGATAGATATTATTGGCCCAAAGCCCTTAAAGCGTACGAGCTTATAGGGAACATTTATACGTTGATAAAGGCAAAAAATTACGGCAATACCGACGCTAGGTTAGAGAATATACTCAACCAGAAAGTCGCTGAGTTGAAAGACGCACTAAAAGTTTCATTGATTTGGCATGAAGAAAATGACCTCCCAGAGCCTCCATATCCTATCATGCCCATTATTCCGCTTCCCCCTAAACCTAGGCCTACGGGAGCACTAACAGGATCCTCTTCCCAAGATTCCAACCTTTCATCTCAAACAAACACAGAACTCATACTTAACGAGACTATCGTAAAAAAAGCCCTCTCAATTACCGACAATGAAGGCCTTCTTCTAATAAACAAGGTAGACGTTGTCATTGACACAAACCAGCCTGGAAAAGTTGAATACCATATTGAGATTTCCCTTAAGGCCGAGAACAATGAAGTTAAAGACATCAGAATAAATGTCAAAGACTATACAAGTGGGGATTCTGACTCAGGTTCAGTCCCAGCGATTAATATTGGAGATAGCCACACTTGGACCAGCAAAAGATTCACGTATACCCACAATTCAGAGGGTGAACTTACTGTCACAGGAAAAGTTGAGATAACCTACACACCTATCTGTGGAGATATCCCGCAATCTCCTCCCTCTGATGGGGAATTAATGCAATCTTTCTGTGAGGAGAGAACTATTAGAGAAGAGTACTCGGCTACAATTGACTTAAAATCCCCAGTAGATTGGAGTAAGGTAAACATTAGGTTAGAGGCTTCACCGGAAAGTGCTACAGAGGGTGAAAGTGTAACTTATAAGTTCACCATTGAAAACAACCAAGAATTTCAGCTTGAAGACGTAAAATATACCGTAACAATTCCAATCTCACTGACTAGCTCACAGACGTATTCTGGGACAATAACCCTTAATCCCGGTGAAACTAAGGTAGTTCTAACAAAGACAGTAGCTTACGACACTCCAAGCACTTACACTGCAACGGCTTCAATATACTGGAACGGACACTCAAAAAGCACTGAAAAAAGCGTAACTGTGACCAGGGGAACGTTGCTAATAACAAGTGTTGATATAACCCCAGAAACTCCAAAGCACGGAGATACTGTGACTTTTAACGTGGTTCTCAAAAACCCAGCCTCTCGCTCCAGAACTGCAACGGTAAAGCTCTTCATTGACGGCATCGAAAAGTCGAGCAAAACCATCACTCTTAGTGCCGAGGAAACTAGAAAAGTATCCCTACCATGGACAGCTCAGGCAGGGGATCATTCGTGGAGGATTGAGGTTCGGGAGGATGGAAGGTTGGAAGCAGCGAAAAGTGGAAGCCTAGAAGTTTCTGGGACTCCAACCACATTGTTTGATGCTAGGTTAATTCCCTATCCTACTGAGCTTGAGGGTGGTGGGGAAGTGACGTTCCTGGTTAAGGTTTGGAATTATAACAATGATAGGATTAGTCTTAAGGGTTTTGTGAGTGATGGGGATGGGGCGATAGTCAAGAACATTGACTGGACTGGAGTTCCAGGGAACGCTCAAAACTATACGGTGACAACATTCACCCTAACAGTTTATGGAGTAGGAGAACACAAGTACAAGTTATTCCTCGACAATTACGATGGGCAGCCAAACGGAAAAGGGGAGGAGCACTGGGACGAGGTGAGGGTGGAAGTGAGGCCTATGAATGGGACAGGATTAAAGCAAATTAGTTCTGAGTGTGATGATGTTTACTTTGACTTTAAGGATCATGCATATAGGGCCACGTTGTCATGCAGGGTTTATTTACACAATTCCAATTCTAGGGATGAAGTTAGAATCAGAGATATTGCAGTGCTAAACAGCTACTCCTTAGGTGATTTGGAGAGTGTGCCCGCGGGCAGTCTGAACACGGGGGAATGGAGCATCAACCCGAGTTCATTCACTATTCCAGCACAAACTACTAAAATTGTCCAGTTCAGTCTCCCATTAGAGATTAACTCGAAGATTCCAATAAGCGGCGCAGATGCTACCGAAATAGTACTTAAGGATGGAGAATTCATCACTGTCGAAATACCCTACACCCTCGGGTACAGCTACGACGGGAACACTTGGACTCACTTTTCAGGCAAAATCCACGACACAATTCAAGTAAAAATGGACACAAAGACCGTTGCAGCAGACTACGTGCTGAGCGGGGCAATGGCGGTTATAGATCCTGGAACCACAGTGAGCTATAAAATTGGAACAGTAACAGTCTTTGGCAAAAGCATCAATGTCCGAGTAAGTGTAGATATATGGGCAATAATATGGAACACCCTCATTAAACCATACATCTTGGAACACACGTAAGGGGGCAGGGAAATGGGAAATGCACGTAGTCTCAAAACCCTCTATGGGGCCCTGATTCTCTTTTCTTTATCCTTCCAACTCGGGTATTTTGGAACATGGGTTGCAACCAGGACGATAGTGGGCTCTGCAGTGGCGTTTATGGTCATAGCAGCTATTTGCTGGGCTGGTAGGCGCCTGAATTCTGGGAGGTTCGGGGATAGGGTAATACAGTACGTCATCGGCTACACTGCCCTCTTAGGTGCCCGGGGAAAATCCAAACAGCTTTTCGCTCTTTTTGTGGCGTATTTTGGCATAGGCGGAATCTTTAATCTTCCGCTGATGTCTGACTCTACTGGATTTTTCTTAACGATGTTTCCTCTCACGATTGGATTAATCGGGATTACGCTTCCATGGGTGGAGAGGGAGTGCCGTGACAGTGGGAGAGCAGGGTAAATGAGGTGAATGGCATTTCCTCTGGTTTTTAGTTTTGAATGGGGTTCCTAAAACCCTATATACAGGAACACACGTGAGGGCTGAGTGATGACTTGCAGGAAATTTGGGTACGTGGTTTCCCTCTCGACGATTTTCCTTTTTATTTCCGTTGGTGCTTTATATTACAGCCCTCAAAGTGCAGTGTTAACAGTTATTGGTGATTTAGTGGGAGTGTTAATTGTCTATCTGGTGTGGATATCCCTGGATAAAATTGCAGACAGGGTTTACGAGGGCATCTACTGGAGACTTGGTCTTGATCTCGTGTACGACTTTTTAAAGGAGAGGCGTGGAAGTGTCAGGCAGTTCGTCTCAATTTTCATGCTGATTTTACTTCCCCTCTTTGCGTTTAATCCACATTCTTCCAATGAGTTCTTCTGGCGAGTTGTTATTCCAGTTGATATTACCACAACATTAGCGATAATGTATGCGATAACTTGTGCACCATGGTCAAAGAGGGGAGAAAAATGAAAGGCAAATACTGTCTTAAACTCCCCTTTGGCTTTTTGATATTCTTTCCTTTACTGTATCAGGGCATTTATTTTGGAGTGCTTTCTGCTGTTAAATCCGTGATAGGGGTCTCTTTGGGAGTGCTGATGGTATGGGTTATATGCACGGTGGGGAGGAGGTTGAGGCCTGAAAACCGTGCTCACTGGCTTATTTTACATGTAACGGGTTATTACTACACATCGGGTGCTAAGGGGATTGTTAGACAGCTGTTCGATCTGTTCGTCTGGTACTTTAGCTTTGGTATAATCACTAATTATTCCCTTGCCCATAGATCCGTTGAGTTTTCCTCTCGATGTTTCTCCTTACGGTTGGGTTCATTGGGATTACGCTTCCATGGGTGGGGAAGGCCTGTAAACGTACTTACATGGTAGGATTATAAATTGTACCTCGGGTCGAATCCGGACAAAGGGGATGATAACAACGACATTGTGGGGGATAATGTGTGAAAAGACCACTTAGATATACTCCAGCTATTATCGGCCTGCTTTCTTTGGTTTATTTATTTTCCATTGGAGACAATTACTCTGAGACTGCCTATCCGTTGCTTCAGCTGAATCTGTATTTAACGGCACTGGTCATAATGCTTCCATGGTTTGAGGATGAGAGTTTTGGATTTGAAATGAAGGTCTTTGCTCCCCTATGGTTGTCAATAGCGGCATTATTGGCTGGAATGGAGTTCTTGGAAGGTCTTGCAGCAATTTTATGGTTGGCATGGCTATTCCTACCACTCTTCAAGATTGACAGTGTGCTTAGCTTCTTAAAGGAATTAACGGAGGATCTAAACTGCGAGAAAATCCAATAAAGGTATTACTGGTAGTACTAGTTCCGCCATTGCTCATTGTGGTGTGGTACCACCTAATTTTTGGAATACAAGCAGTTGCCCTGTTGGCAATATACGTTGTTTATGCTATTCTTCCAGAGTTTAATAAACCCAGAAATGCTAAAAATAAAAAGTAAAAAAAGTGAGTGTAATGGCGGGACTTAACTACCAAGCCCCTCCTTGAACAACTACGATGGAAAGCCGAACGGAAAAGGGGAGGAGCACTGGGACGAGGTGAGGGTGAGGGTGAAGTCTTGGAAAGCAAGTTTGAAACTTGAGTGCGATGACAAAATCATACTTAGTGAAGATGACGCTGACGACCTTGACTGCACTTTATACTTGCTAAGAACCAATCCAGAAGACTCTGTGCAGGTCAAAATATCAAAAATATATGTGGGAGGGGCAAAGGTGTGGCCAAGTAACTTTGACGGAATCACACTGTCTAAAGAAGTTCTCAAAGTGACTCCCTATGATCCAGACGATGAAACGCACATTGAACTTACAATAGATGAAAATTTGCGGAATTCTACTTTGGGATTGACCCGCTCTTTCCGTGGCATTCCTATGTCGACAAACTCGCCACGGACAGGCCGTGGGAGATAGTGCTGCACTTTAAAAACGCACCTCCAATAAGCGCAACTTTCAGGATTCTAAAGAACGGTGCCGTTAACCCGGAAGATGTAGTCGAATACGGGGGCTCGGGAACCTTTGTCGCAACAGAAATTCTTGAGAGGGCCGGCTACATAACAACTGAAGCATCGGGGCTTGGAAAAGTGGCAGTTGTTGGATCCAAGCTATTCGGATATGTAGGGCTACTGCTCCTCCTGACTGACATCGCTGAGGAGATTTATTTCTATGGATGGAAGCGACCGAGGGATTTTGACAACGACGGTTTTGTGGGGTGATGGTCATGGACGAGATGAGAGTTCACAACATCCTGACCTTTTACCTTCCCTTTTTGATTTTGGCCGGTTTCGTTTATGAGTTCCTGAACAGGAACTCCAAGGCGCTGGTTTATGTCTCGGCGTATTTGATAGCCTATCTGGCAATTAGACTTGAAATTCACCACTACACCCACAAATGGAGCGCGCATAGAGATCCAGGGTTCGTCAGGATTCTTTTGATTTATGACCTGTTTGCGTTGGGCTTTCTGCTACCCACTCTCCTCGCCTATTCAACGAAGGAGACCTTTATCAGAAACTTCCTGATTTACATTGTCGTGGCATTTCTCATGTACGTGCCGATTTCCAGAATGGTCAACAGATTATCGGGAGTGCTGGTATTGTCCCTTGGATCTTCACTTGCAATCTTTATAATCACACATGGCATTCTAGAACCCGGGATATTTGCGCTCCTTGGTTTGTGGACGTACTTGGCCCTGAAACACGGTTTGGTGGCCCATGCCGGATGAAAGGCTCAATGTTAAGTTCCTCTCAAAGACCGGACTGAAATTGGATGGAGTGGGGGAGAGCGCTTGGTGAGGTGAGGGTAAAGGTGAAGCCGTTGAACGGGACGCTAGAGCAGGTGGGCTTTGAGTGTGATGATCTATACTTTGACTTCAGAGACTATGCTTACAGAGCAACTCTATCATGCAGGGTCTATCTCTACAATCCTAATGGAGAGGAGGTGATGGTCAAGGATGTTGGAGTTCTAGATAACTACTCTCTGGGTGATCTGGAGGATGTTCTAGTAGGCAGTCTGAGTACGGGTAAGTGGAACATCCAACCAGAAACATTCACCATTTCATCCCAAGGAACTCAAAGCATCCTCTTCAGCCTTCCAATAGAAATAGGTTCGTGGCTTCCGATAAGTGGAGTCGATGCTACGGAAGTCGTGTTGAAGAACGGAGAATATACAACAGTTAAGTTTACTTATACGCTTGGATATAGTTACGATGGAAACTCCTGGACACACTTTTCCGGAGAAATCTATGATACAATTCAAGTAAAAATGGACACAAAAACAATCACAACTGACTATATACTTACCGGAGCAGCGGCAATCTTGGATCCTAATACTGTCATAAGCTTCAATATTGGAAGTATTAACATTTTTGAAAAGAGTGTTAGTCTCAAGTTAAGCCTGGATCCGTTTGCCATATTTTGGAATACCCTAGCTAAGCCTTGGATTCTAGAACATACATAAGAGGGATTGGAGATGGTGGGAAGGAATGTTCTCAGCTTCATGTGTATTTTTTGGTTCTTTCTTCTTTATTTTATCAAGCTTGGTATTTTGGAGTCTGGAGTGCCATTAAAACTATAATTGGTTCTTTAGTGGCATTCCTGTTTGTAGTTGGAATCTGTCTAATTGGAAAGAGCTTGAACCATCGTAATTGTAAGCATTGGCTAATATTGCATTTACTGGGATATCCATACATCTCTGGAGCAAAGGGCAGGACCAGACAGACATTCTCCCTTTTTGTACTGTACTTTTCCATTAGTGGTTTACTTAGCCTACCTTTAGTTGATGAATCCTCTAAATTTCTCCTAACGCTATTTCTACTGACCATAGGTCTGACAGGGATTACACGCCAGTGGATGGTAAGAAATTGTCAAGAAACGTCCTAATATTGTGATTAAAAATGAACAGTGGGAAGAACATTGGAGCGAGGTGACGATGGAAGTGAAGCCTCCAAGTGTTCAGACTGCATTCATGGACTGTAGCGACTTAGTGTTATCCGCAGAGAGGGGGAACCTTATACTAGATATGTCCTGTGAAGTATACTTCACGAATCCTACCGATGTTGAGTGGAGGATCACTGATGTGGTCACTGAAGCGCGCATACTTAAGGGTCAGTATACTCAAGAAATCACGCCAGAATTTAGTGACACTCTACTTACTCCTACAGTCCCCGCGAAGGGAACAGGAAGACTACAAGTAAACTTCCATGATACTCTCCCAGCAAGCGGATTCCTTGGAAAAAGCGTTAAGATAGGAGATTTGGCTGGGGTTTCAGTTCCAGTTGAAGTTGACTTAACACTTGAAGTCAATGGTAAGACGTACGTTGTAGACTCCCAAGGAAACACATGGAGCCTAAAATACAGGGCAATTAAAATGGTAGAGATTTCTATTGAGGAGAATAAAATTGTCATGGATCTCTAGTGAGTTAGCAATAGTCGCTACAACTACTGCAGTTGGCGCCGTAATTGGAGGTTTGGTAGGAGGGCCTGTTGGTGCTGTAGTTGGGGCTGTTGGTGGAGCAGTAGTAGGAATAATCCTTAGCTATATCCTCCATGAATACTTAGGGATACCCTGAGTGGGAGGTGAGTCTAGTGGATAACAGGCTGAAAATTTCAATTGGATTTTTGCTTTATTTAATAACATTCCTCTTAGTGTCCATTACTTATTCCCCAGTTAGAGGGTTGTATGTCCTTGCATTAAACTCAACAGTACTTTTTCCGTGGCTGGTTCTTACCCTTAGTGGGTACGGTAAGCCCCCTAAGAGGACTGCTAACCTATTACTGGGTGCAACCTCAGTGTTACCTCTCCTCTCTGCACTCTTTCTGGGGGTGCTGTACAGGGACTGGAATTTAACCGTGGGCTTTATATTCCTATTCATAACTCTCGTGATGTTTGCTTTGATATTGACATATCTAAAAATCACCATAGAGAGAACTGGGAAAAAAGTAAAATATGATCCCAGGGACATGAAGGTATTCTGGCTGATTCAGTGGGCTCTCAACTACTATGTTATTGTTCAAGTAGGCAAGGACATAGTACTCCTACTGATCCCAGTACTCCTTGGAGGGTACTTAGTCTTCTCAGGAACTGCCGAGCTTAAAATCTCGAAACCATTTAAATGAGTGATAGACTGGAGCGAGGTGGGGGTGGAAGTGGGGTCTGTGGGCAACGTGATTGCAAGCATGAAGTGTGAGCCTGCAGTTGTTCCTTTGGATGATTCAACTACTTGTACTGTTCACCTTGAGCTGAAGAGGTCTGATACGGTTACGCTGAGTCTTCAAGAAGTTGACTTTGGTGGTAAGAAGGTATGGCCTAACGGTCCGAGTAGTGTCACAGTTAACAAGCAAACTGTAACTCTAACTCCGACAAACATGCAAGAAGACTTAACAATAACGATAACCATAAACGACGAGCTGGCGAACTACTACTTCGGCCACTGGGGTTATACTCACAGATTACTTGAAACTCCCTCATATCTGATTGAATTGAAGTTCATTTGGCCGGCTTAACGTTCCCCATCTCCGATGTTATAACAATTGTGGAAGATGAAAAGGACTGGAAGGATGTAGCGGTTGGTCTAGCTGCGGACTTCGCAGGAGGTGCAGTAGTTGCGGTAATTGCAGGCACAAATCCAATATCACTCTCATTTGTAGCAACGTTTCTTGCTGGAGCAGCAACAACGGAATATGTAATAAAACCACTAGGCACGTTCATATGGGATTTATGGGGGAATATTGCTTGGGGAATCAGTAATCCTGGGGCGGGAGAAAATGATAATAACTCTGTAGCTGGGGGGTGAGGATATGAGAGTAAGCATACGTGTCTCCCTTCCTCTTATTTTTCCAGGACTTTTAATGGTCTCCACGCTTCAGATAATAGTAGCGGTCTCCGGTAGAGAAGAAGGGATAGCTGCTGGAGCTCTGTTTGCGATGATATCTCTACCGTTCCTTTTCATTGGCTACCTCTTTGCAAAAGAAAAGGAGGATTTAATGTTCGTGCATGCAGTGTTACCTGTCTTAGGATTCTATCCATTCGCATACGCCACGAAAAGTCCCTCCTCGTGGATTTTGGCAGGTTTGGTGCTTTTAATTCCTGCATTATCAGTGAGGAACCTTAAGATGCAAAAAGGCAACGTTGATGCCACTATTCTGGCACTTTCAGTTATTGTGTGTCTTGGACTGCCAACAAAGACTCTCTCTGCAGTAGGTCTAGCGTCGCTGCTGTTGATGCACTACGTTGTGAAGAGAAACGTGAAGCTTAAAACAAAAGCGTTGTTCCTGATTTCGTACGTGATTCTATGGGGGCTGATAAACTGGAAGAGGGCAGATCCCGTCATAATGGGCATGGGAATTGTTTTTGGAGTTAGCATGTTCCTCCTAATGCACCTCACAGAGAAAAGATTAGGTGAGAATGGGTGGGAGCGATATTGAAAAGGTTGAAACATGGTTTTCCGAAGAAAACGACAACAATTGTGTAGTAGGGGATGAATGTTGGACGTTTTCCTTGCTATTTCCATCTTTTTGTGGATTATTATCGGCATAGGAGCTCTTATCTCAGAGCGCAGGGCATTGGTAGGGGCGGGGGTGCTCTTGGCATCTTTTCTGTACCTTAAGATGAGCCAAACAAACAATGACCTCATGGCTTTCATGGCAATATTCCTGCTTTGGCTGTCTCTATCGCTGTTAAGCGTCGCATGGTCTCTGAGAGGGATAATCAGGAGGGAAGTTGAAGCGGCGTGTTCCTTTGCATCTTTAGGTTACCTGCCCGTATTTGCTGTGCTACTCTTGAAGTATGGGATAATAGCCCTGATGGATGTACTATTATGGTTCCCCATGTGGTACGGCTTTCGTACGCAATATGTATGTGAGCATGAGAAAACACGTATGGCTCTTATGTATCTTCCCGCACTATTGATGGCAATGCTCTTTCGCACATTCCTAGCACTCCCATATGGAGTCTTGCTGTGGTGGCTTGATGGAGATATCAAAAAACTGCTGGATCTCAGGGGGGCAAACATGAAGCAATGAAATAGCTCTTCCTCGACAACTACGATGGAAAGCCGAACGGGAAGGGCGAAGAACACTGGAGCGGGGTGACCGTGGAAGTGAAACCTACAACCTTAGCATATGCAACATTAAATTATCCCTCAAGTGTGCCACAAATGATGAAAGACCGACCCAGTGTAAAATAAGAGTCTGGAATACTGGAAACAGCGCCTTTTCCACGAGAATAACAAAAGTTGTGTTTGGAAACAATGTCATTTGGAATGGCACAGGTACAGTAGTTGCAACAATTGACCAAGTTTCAATAACAGTGCCTCCTCATGGGGTTAACAATGTATCGCTGACTTTTACCGTGAATGGGATAGCAACTCTATTATTTGGGGATCCATTTTTTAACTACAAGCTTCCAGAGCACTCCCCATACCTGGTTAAAGTGTACTTCACAAACCTACCACCAGCAAGTGATATAGTGGAAATAACCGAGGCAAATTCCATTGTTCAGACGGTATATAATTATGGAACTGCATTTACCTCAGGAGCGTTAATTGGAGCAGCCATTGCTACCTTTGGGGGTGGAGGAATCATTGCTGGTGCCATCGGAGGAGCAAGTGGCGTTGCAGGACAGACTTTGGTGGACTCTGGGTTTCTAAATTGGATCAAACTAGTGTTTGAGAAGATATTCATAGATGGCGAAGGTGTGATACCCGACAATGGATCTGACGGAAACGACGTAACAGGAGGGTGAGACAAATGGGAAATCGTGATCATTATACTTTTTCCATGCTTTTTTATATTTTAGGCTACTTGTTTGTTACATCAGCAGGATTTTTGTATATGCGGATAACTACCAGGAGCAGATTTATTGGGACATCAGGAGCTATATTATGTCATTTGCATTGCTCGTGCCCTCACTTTTAGCGGCTCTCCTCTTCAAGCGTTCATATCCGTCTGAAATATTAAAGCTCAGAATACTCTCCAGCTATATCAGTTTAGCTCCTCTCTTGGCCCTTACCCCCTGGACTGGAGGCTCTAAGGAGGTAGGAATAATTGTCCTTGGTTATCTGCTGTTGTACACCAGTCTATTTACGGTTGCTTGTTCATCATACAGGGGATATACAGTGTTTATCAACATGACAGCGGCACTGCTGTTCATGCTTGGGCTAACGCTGAGGTTTGGAGGCTGGACCTGGCTTTCCTTTGCGGTTGGAGTCGGAGGAGTTCTCTATGGACTTCTAAAGGAACTTTTCGATGAGGATGCAATAACAATGCGAAGAAAAGCAATGAGAACGTCAGTTGCTGGGTTCCTTTCCCCAGTGGTGTACCACGCTCTAGTAATTGCGTTTTTTGCTGGTGGAGCGAGATGGCAGTTTCTTGTCTTGGATTTGGTTTTATTTTTGGTAATATTCGAATTAAACTGGTTACCGGGAGGTGGAAGAAATAATAAAGTTTAGGTTTTCATTATTCCCTCTTCATACTTCCAGGGATCGTGAAAATATTGTTATATGGATGAAACAACAAAAGAATTTCGATCTTGATAAAGGATTGCAGAAGCATCAACGTTAGTGCCGGGGATACTGGAGTGGTGAGTTTAACGTGGAGTGCTCAGGCTGGAGGTCATTCGTGGAGGGTTGAAGTGTGGGGAGATAACCAGCTGGAGGCATCGAGGAGTGGGAGCTTGAAAGTTTCTAGTGACAATCTTATCGGCAGGCTCATGCCGAATGCTACCAGTACAGTAGTTTCGGGCACTGAAGTTCACTTTGACGTGGTTGTGGAAACAAGAACAATTACCCAGCTTATAATGTTCCCATTAGGGCCTTCTATATTATATAAATCCAGACGGAGACTTAAGTGATACAATTTTAGTATTTGCCAGATTGACAGTCTTGATGTTAAAACAGAATGGTTCATCATAACCTTTGCAAATCCCAGGGAATATTACTTTGCGCTCTACGTTAATGGAGAGCTCGGGGACGAGAGAACCATAACCGTGAAGTCAGACAGCAACATAGAGGCATGGATGGAATGCGAGGATGCCGTAGAATTATACAAAGTAATATTCATGTAAAAAACTTGAAGGATTTCGACATATTATGTAAAGCTAGTAAAAATCAAGTTTGGAGGGGAAACAGTGTGGGATGGAAATAATTAGTTTTCATTCTGCTATGTCTTTTGGTTTTATCTCATTACAGACTTGGGGAACTGTTAGGTCAGGCTCTTCTCACTCCTTCGCAGTAACTACACTCCTCGTATACCTCCGGGCGTTGATATATCTTGCTTAATAATTTACCAAAAATCAAGGAAAAGAGATTAAACAAACACTAGAAAAAGGTAAAGTTACTTTATCTCCTCTTTTACCCTCTCTATTGCCTTCTTGGACTTGTTGATATCTTTAATTCTTCCCTGGGCTAGCTCCTTTCTTCCTCCACCGCCACCGCCTGCAACTGAGGTAATGAGTTTTGCAAGATCTCCTGCCTTCAAGTTAACAGAATCTCCCACTGCAACTACAAAGTGGCCCTCTTTGTTAATCAACATGACAACTCTATTGTCTTTCCTGAGCTTGTTGGCAGCCTCTCTAAGGTCGTCCATTGTTCCTTCTACGATTTCTCCGATGAATTCAAAGTCGCCGATTCTTTCAACCTTACCTTCAAGCTCATAAACTATCAACTTCGCTAGCTCCTTCCTAAGCTTCTCAACTTCTTTCCTAGCCTCTTTCCACTCGTTGAAGAACCTTTCAGCCGTTTCGGGAACCTTTTCAGGTGGGACTCTGAGGACTTGGCTGGCTTTCTTGAGCAGGTCTCTCTCTTTCTGCCACTCTTTTACTGCAGCCTCACCACAGGCAAATATTATTCTCTCAACTCCATCTTGAATTCTCTCTGTTCTGAGGATTTTTATCGGACCAACTAGTCCTGTGTAGGGTAAGTGAGTACCACCACAGGCCTGAACATCCCAGTCTTCTATCTTTACAATTCTAATCTCCCTCCCCGGAACCACGCCACCTTGGTAGAGCCTAAACCCGTACTTTTGTTCAGCCTCAGTCCTTGGCAACCATTCCCAGGTGACCTTCCTGTTTTCCATGACTATCCTGTTCGCAAGCTCTTCAATCTTCTTCAGCTCTTCATCACTTATTCTCTTGTAGTGGCTTATGTCGAGTCTAGCCCAATCCGTGGTTAGCTGGCTTCCAGCCTGCCAGACGTGCCTCCCTAGAACCCTGACCAAGGCCCCCATGAGGACGTGGGTTCCTGTGTGGTGGCGCATGTGCTGTATTCTTCTGTCCCAGTCTATTCTTCCCCTGACCTTCATCCCTTCCCTGAACTTTTCAGGCTTCTCTACCCTGTGGAGAATAACTTTTCCAACCTTTTGGACGTTAGTTACCTTAACTTCCTCGCCCTCAACTATGAAAATACCTGTGTCGTAGGGCTGACCTCCTCCCTCTGGATAGAACGCTGTTTGATCCAAAACTACCCAGTTGTCTATCACTTTTAGAACTTCAGCTTCAAACTCCTTCATGAAAGGATCCTCATAATAGAGCGTCCTAGTGTCCGGGAGGTCTTTGACAAGCTCGAAGTCCACAATGCTTTCTCCCTTCTCCTCTACAGTTTTTTCTGCTTCCTTAGCTACAAGACTGTAGAAATTGTCCGGAACCTTAACCTTGACCCCTTCTTTTTCTGCAATTTCCCTTACTATCTCTGGCGTTAAGCCGTGACTCTCATAGAACGTTATGAGTCTCTCTAATGGAAGCTCATTTATTCCCCTCTTCTTCAACTTGCTTATCTCCCTCTTTACGAGGTCTGATCCTCTTCTTAGTGTCTCAGCGTACTTCTTCTCTTCTAGGTCTATCATTTCTAGGATTATATCTTCCATCTCCTTGAATTCAGGGAACGTTTTGTGCAGTTCCTTTATGTGCATGGCAACAACTTCGGATAGAGGAATCTCAAGACCGAGCTCTCTCAGGTGTCTTATGCTCTTTCTAATTAGAAGCCTCGCCAAGTATCCAGCCTTTACGTTGGAGGGGATTACTCCGTCTGCAAGCATGAAGGTTAGAGCTTTTGTGTGGTCTGCTATTGCGTAAATTAGCTCGTATGGTCTTATCATTTTCTCAAGCTCTTCAACGCTTATGTCAACTCTCTTTGCGACCTGTTCTCTCAGGTACCTGAGGTCACCCATATCTTCAATGTCAAACATTCCTGCTAATCTGGAGTTTTCCATAAGAATTCTCTCATCTATTTTTTCCACGCCAGCCATCCTCTTTAGGGGTTCTACTACGTAACCCAGGACTGCATCGTACGCTGTTGGAGTTCCTTGGCTCATCCAGACAAGCCTCTCAAGGCCATAACCAGTGTCAACGACCTTGGTTTCCATTGGAACGTACTTCTCACCCTTTATCTCCACCACCTGCTCAGGCGGAGCGTTTTCAGGGGCTTTCTTGTACTGCATGAAAACTAGGGTAGCAACCTCAAGGCCACGGTAGAGGACTTCAAATGCAGGTCCAGCGTTTCCCCCGCCGGCCCAAGGGTTCTCCTTGAAGGTTATGTCCTCGGGCTTCATCTTGAGTTCCTTAGTGAAGAACTCGAAAGCTAGTTCAACCGTCTCGTCCATCCAGTAAATTGGCTTTCCTGGGTAGTTGAATGCGTGGTGGGCCATCATCTCGAAGATCGTGAAGTGCCTACCGGTTATTCCAACGTTGTCTATGTCCGTAAAACGTATTGAGGGTTGGCTTATCGCTAGCGGATTAGCTGGTGGGTCTGCTTCTCCACTAATAACCCAGGGCTGGAAGTCCATGATTGAGGCTCCGACTAATAAAACGTCGTCTCTCCACCTCGGCAATACTGGATAGCGCTTTACTCTCCCATGGCCTTTCTTTTCGAAGAAGCTCAGGAACTTTTCTCTCATCTCATCGAGCGTGTACTTCTTGGGTATTCCTGGCTTTCCTATGAACTGATACTCGTCACAGGGAGGATCACCACAGGTCTCTCTGTCGGGATCAAGGGTCCAGAAGGGCTTTCCACAGACCTTGCACTTCTTCCTTATCCATCCCTCTTCCTCGAACATTTTTGTTTTCATGACGAACTCCATTTCACACCCCTGAAACTTCAAGGCAGGGAGGGGTTAAATATTTTCTTGATCTTCCTCGAAATTCTCTTCATCAATTATTATGAAGGGGATTTTCATCTTCTTCAGGAGCTCAATCAGTTGGTTGTATCTTTTCTCAAGCTTTTCGAGCTTATACCTTAGATTTCTGTTTTCAATTGCAAGGGAAGTTGCCTCTTCACTCTTCATTCTAAGTTGAGTCTTTAGTTCGATTATAGTTTCTTCTAACTCGGCTATTGACTTTTCGAGTCTTTCTATCTCTGCTATGTACTCTCTGCAGAATCTTTCCTTAATCATAAACATCCCCTTTGTGTACTTAGCATTACGTCCTCAACACTCTTATGTCTTTGTTCTGGCTTTCAGATTTTTCATTGTTGAGAGGTCCCCTGAAAACTCCTTGAAGCTGTTGCTCAAAGCCAGAGAGCTGTCAAGTTTGAACAGGTTGCCAGAAAGCTTGAAGTCGTAAGAAGTTTCTATGATTCTCATGGGGGGTCAGCTATATTGTGTCTGACTTGAGTGGTTAAATCTGCGAACTTATAGATCAGTAAACTCCACCAAGTAGAATTTTGCTTTGAACAGTGGTCAATTCATGTTATATATAGTTCTCCAATTAGACAAAAATCCATAAGAAAATTATAAATACTAAATGGCATTATAAAAAGTGGTGATTAGAGTGAAGAAATTTGCATGTATATATATTGTAGTGTTAATACTAACATTGAGTGTAAATCAGGCGATTAGTGAAAGCTTAATCTTGGCAGAGTACACTACTCCCTACGATGAGTTCTGGAAGATATTAGATAGGGAGGCAAAGTTGGTTGTTGAGCTAAATAAAACGGGGAATAGCAAAATAGCTAGGCAATTGGTAGAGAACTCTAGGTTAGGGGCAGATAACGCTGCCAATATTTCGGCTTTGATATGGACAAGCATTCAAGAGCTTAAGAAGTCGGGAGTGAAACTGTACTATACGGAAGAAGAACTTAGAAAAATGGCCTATGATATCAAAGAGAATGGCCTGCCCCAAGAAACTGTAAAGGCGTTGAAAGAACAAGGATGGAGCGACGCTGATATTAAGGCGCTTGAAGCGTACATCGCCAAGAATGCTGATAAAATTAATGGAGACTTTGACATGGAAGAGTTCTTGGTGAACATGAGCAGGGCCTTTGTGGACGTGGGATTCAAGTACAATGAGTACGAGCGTTGGGCTCTTGAGAAGTGGCTATGGAAAGTAAAGGGGGAACCCCTTAAGCCTACCAAGCACAAAGAGATAAATCCAGCGCTTGCTTTTGAATGGGTTAACTTCTACTCTGCCTACGCTGAAGGAGATATACAGACCCAACTTTCTTGGATAACGAAGCTTAGGGATAAGATACTGGAGATAATCACAGGCATGTCCGTTGGCCTAGGTCCCCTTAATAGAAGTACCGTGTACAGAGAGGGAGGTGGCGTTAATTTTATGTTAATGTCATCCTCCCGTACAGCAATTGTAACAAAATTCTACTACTGGCCTAATGCCCTCAAAGCCTATGAGCTTGCCGGTAACATTAGAACTATTCTCTTAGCAATGAGCTTGGGTAATAGGGATAGGAGACTTGAGGGAATTCTGAATGAAAAAGTTTCCGAGTTGCGCTCTTCACTCGTCGTTTATAAATTGGGCGAGAGCAAAAAATATATTGTGTACAAGGGGCTTAGGTGGCCTTTAACAGAAACAACAAAAACGGGAATACAGAGTTTAGATATTAATCAAATACTTTCCCAGACTCTTGCGCTGGAGGAAAACGAGGGCAAATTGCTCGTCACGGTAGAGGTAGTCCCTGTAAAAATTACCGAGTCTTACGTTAAATACAAGCTCAAGATAAAGCTGAAGGCCAAGGATAATGCCGTAAGGGATCTAAAGATTAAGGTAAGTGGGGATGGCTTAAAGTATTCGGAGACAGTAGATATACTTCATCCTGAAGATGGTAGTGAGATCGTTGAGACTGGTATAAGCGAAGCCATTTACGATGATAACCATGATGGAATTGTTAAGGTGAAGGGTAAAGTGGAGATAAGCTATGTATCCCTGTGTGGGGATGTAATAAAGTCCAACTTCAATCTAACTCTCCCTGCCCTTACCTGCGACAAAGAGAAAATTATCATTAGTGATTATTCCAAAGAGGTAGAAGTCAAGAGACAGGAGATAGATACGGATAAAATTAAGCTCTCTATATATCCTTCTCCAGAGCATCCAAAAACGTTCCAAGATGTCACGTTTTACGTCACGATAACTAACGATAACGACAAAGAGATCTCCGGTAAGTGCACCGTCTACATAGCTTTGCCGGAGGGTACTGGGAGGTATTCGAAGGACGTGATTGTACCTGCCAGCAGCTCCAAAACATTCGAAATAGCAGAGGTTCGCTACGGTAAGCCCGGAACTTACGGGTACAGTGGTGTCTTTAAGTTTGGACAGTTTGAGGTTAGTGCTTCTGGTAGCGTTACCGTTTCCCAGGATAGCTCTGGATCCTCGGGGAGCTTGAAGATTAAGCAGGTAAACTTTGAACCATCATTGCCGAAAGTCCAGGATAACGTGAAAGTTAGGGTAAAGGTAAGCAACTCTTACTCAAGCAAGAAGACAGTTAAGGTAGAGCTTGTGGTTGATGGGAAAACGGTAAATCAAGTGGATGGAGTTGTTAGTGGAGGGAAAGAGAGGGAGTTCATCCTTTCTTGGACACCAACTGGGGCTGGAGAGTATGGGTGGGTCGTTTATCTTTATGAAAAATCTGCCAACAATGTATATTTAAAGAAAGATAGTAAGAGCGGAAGGATTGAGGTGACGAGAATAAACTCACCTTTCTCCGTAAGGTTATACGCCTATCCTACTGAGCTTGAGGGTGGTGGGGAAGTGACGTTCCTGGTTAAGGTTTGGAATTATAACAATGATAGGATTAGTCTTAAGGGTTTTGTGAGTGATGGGGATGGGGCGATAGTCAAGAACATTGACTGGACTGGAGTTCCAGGGAACGCTCAAAACTATACGGTGACAACATTCACCCTAACAGTTTATGGAGTAGGAGAACACAAGTACAAGTTATTCCTCGACAATTACGATGGGCAGCCAAACGGAAAAGGGGAGGAGCACTGGGACGAGGTGAGGGTGGAAGTGAGGCCTATGAATGGGACAG